>JBCBOD010000126.1:0-10477 GCA_039821425.1 Pseudomonadota bacterium | reverse complement strand
TCCGGCGGCTATGCCGATGGCATTTTCCGCATCCTGTCGGACAAGGCGACGCTCTTTGCCGGTGACACCCCCTGCCCTGTCGTGGGTCGCGTGTCGATGGATTTGCTGACGATTGATGTCACCGACGCGCCTGAGCCCCCGAAAAAGCTCACCCTTGTTGGCCCGCAGCAAACAGTCGATGACCTTGCGACCGTCGGCCAGACCATCGGCTATGAGGTGCTGACCCAGCTTGGCGCGCGCTACAATCGCAAGACGTTTGGGAAGTAGGCCCTAAAGCCGATCCAACCCGGCTGCGATTTCATCGGCAATCGCAATGGCATCCACCCCGTCACGTTCTGCCGACAGCCGCAAACCCATCAGGTCAGACTGATAACGCCGCGCAAGCACCGCTGGGTCGTGGGCATCGCTGATCTCACCCAGGGCCTGTGCTTGGGCAAATGCGTGCCGAAAGCTGTCTTCCATCGCATCGAGGTGCCCGTTTGCGACTGCGGCCATCGGGTGGCCGCGCCCGCTGAGTTCCAGAACAGATTTGCCCAGCATGCAGGCCTTGGCAGGTGCGGCGGCATTGGTGACCACGCCGAGCGGGAACGCCTTCAGAGCGCCGAGGGGCCCGAGCTCCTCAATCAGCGCAGCCAACCGCTGCTGCCCGTCAGCGAAGTAGCGCCCTAACGAAAGTTCAAACAGCGCATCCTTTGACCCGAAAGCCGCATAGAAGCTGCCGGGTTTCATCTGCAACTCTTGCTCAAGATCCTTCAGCGACGTGCCTGCCCAGCCCTGTTTCCAAAACAGGTTCTTGGCGCGGTCAATCAATTCATCCCGGTCATAGTTCGGTCGGCGTGGCATCGGCGGGTCACTCCTTTCCGGCAGCGGCTCACGTATTCTTGAACGATCACTCAATTATATACTTGAGCGATCGCTCAAGAAAGTGCAATGGATGCCACATCGCAATTTTTCACGAAAGGACCGCCCAGATGACTGATTTCCCCTCCCATGACCTCGACAGCGCCCCCGAGGCCTCCCGCCCGCTTCTGGAAAACTCGCAAAAAGCCTTTGGCCGCCTGCCCGGCCTGCACAAGGTGCTCGCCGAAAGCCCACAAGCCTTTCAGGGCTACCAGATGCTGCACAAGCTTTTCACTGAGACAGATTTCGATGCCGAGGAACTGACCGTCGTCTGGCAGACCATCAATGTAGAGCATGAATGCCACTACTGTGTCCCTGCCCACACCGGCATTGCGAAGATGATGAAGGTCTCGGATGAGATTTCAGACGCCCTTCGCGATGAAACCCCGCTGCCGACTGCAAAACTGGAAGCACTGCGGACCTTCACGCTGCAAATGGTGCGCGCACGCGGCAATGTGACCGAAGAGCAGATGCAGGCCTTCTTTGACGCGGGCTATGGCCACCGCGCCATTCTGGACGTTGTGCTGGGCCTCGCGCAAAAGACGATGTCAAACTACATCAACCACATGGCACAGACCCCGGTTGATGAGGTGTTCCATCCGCTTCTGTGGAAACGCTCAGGCAAACCGCTGGCGGCTTGAGGCCTATCCCATAGCCTTTGTCCGCGTCTGTGGGCAAAGGCTTCACTGCAAAACCTTCGGCCGATAGACTTGTGAGACAGCGCCACCAACCCTATTTATGGTGCTGACTTACAAGGATTTTTCATGCTGAACGTACTGCGGATCGCCAACCTTTGCCTTCTCATCCTGTTTCCGATTGCCTGGTTTGCGCCGCTGTTGCACGCAGGGCTGTTGCCGCTTTTCGGGCTCAGCCAGATCAGCGTGATCTCTGGCATGCAGGCGCTTTGGGAAAGTGACGTCGCGTTGGCGCTGCTGGTGACCGGCTTTGCCCTCTTCGCCCCCTACCTGAAAACGATTGGCCTCGCCTTGGTGCACTTCAACCTGCTGGTCGACAAAACACTGCCGGTCCTGTCATGGATTGGCAAACTGGCGATGGCAGATGTCTTTCTCATCGCGCTCTACATCGTTGTTTTCAAAGGGGTTGGCGTCGGCCGGGTGGAAACCGGTTGGGGGCTTTACCTTTTCACCGCCTGCATTATCGCCTCCATCATCATCTCTGCCCTGACACCGCAAGCCAAGGCCGAGAAAGCCGCCGCAGAGGCGCCCGCCGCCTGAGCCCGATTGCCAAGCGGGCAGGATTGGTCCAAAAGGTGAACATGGCCAAGGACCTCGCCTTTTCCTGTTCCGAATGCGGCACCGCCTATCGCAAATGGGCGGGGCAGTGTGAGGGGTGCGGGGCGTGGAACACGATCCACGAAACGCAGGCCTTGTCTGCCGGGCCGAAAGGCAAATCGCTGGGCGCCACACGCGGGCGCGCCGTGGAATTGACGGATCTCGACTCAGACGTCATCGAGCCACCGCGCACCGCCGCGGGCGTGGGCGAACTCGACCGGGTTCTGGGTGGTGGGCTGGTCAAGGCCTCTGCCCTGCTGCTTGGCGGTGATCCCGGGATCGGGAAATCGACGCTACTTTTGCAGGCGGCAGCGCGTTTCGCCCGCAATGGGCTGAAAGTCATCTACATCTCGGGCGAGGAATCAAACGCGCAGGTGCAAATGCGCGCACGGCGCTTAGGGCTGGAAAAAAGCCCGGTCAAACTCGCCGCCGAAACCAACCTGCGCAATATCCTGACGACGCTCGACACCGAAAAACCCGATCTTGCCATCATCGACTCGATTCAGACGATGTGGGCCGACAACGTGGAAAGCGCGCCGGGGTCAGTGACACAGGTGCGCGCCTCGGCACATGAGCTGACGACATTCGCCAAACGCAACGGCATGGCCGTTGTCATGGTGGGCCACGTGACAAAGGAAGGCGCCATCGCAGGCCCCCGTGTCGTCGAACACATGGTCGACACGGTTCTCTATTTCGAAGGCGAACGCGGCCACCAGTTCCGTATTCTGCGCGCCGTGAAGAACCGTTTTGGCCCCGCGGATGAGATCGGCGTTTTTGAAATGACGGGCAAAGGATTGGCCGAAGTGAAGAATCCTTCGGCGCTTTTCCTCTCCGAAAGAGGCGATCCTGCGCCGGGCTCTGTCGTCTTTGCGGGGATCGAAGGCAGCCGACCGATGCTGTGTGAGATCCAGGCACTTGTGGCACCTTCGCCACACAGCCAACCACGCCGATCTGTGGTCGGATGGGATGGCGGACGGCTCGCCATGATCCTTGCCGTGCTCGAATCCCGATGCGGTGTCGCCTTCACCGGATTGGACGTATACCTCAACGTAGCAGGGGGTTTGCGCATCTCAGAGCCGGGCGCAGACCTTGCCGTGGCCGCCGCCCTCGTCTCTGCGCGCGAGGATGCGGCACTGGCGAAAGAGGCGGTTGTCTTCGGGGAAATCAGCCTATCAGGCGCACTGCGCGCTGTCTCTCAAACTGAATCACGATTGAAAGAGGCGCAAAAACTTGGTTTTAAGTCAGCGATCATTCCCCAGCAGGTCAAAAGCGTGGGGGTCGATGGGCTGGCGCCGCGTTTTGCTGCGGATCTGGCCGGGTTTGTGAACGAAGTTTTTGGCGCACGTTAGCGCCGCGCGCAGGAGACGAATGATGGAAGGCTTTACACTCGTTGACGCAGGGGTGGCGATTATCGTGCTTCTGTCAGGCGTTTTGGCCTATAGCCGCGGCTTTGTGCGCGAAACGATGGCGATCCTCGGGTGGATCGGCGCGACGATCGTGGCTTTCATCTTTGCCGATCAGGTTGAACCACTGGTGCGCCAGATCCCGGTTATCGGGGGTTTCATCGGCGATAGTTGCGAACTGGCGATCATCGCCGCCTTTGCCGCCGTGTTTGCGGTCGCACTCGTGGTTGTGTCGATCTTTACACCGCTCTTTTCCACGGTCGTGCAGCGCTCTGCCCTGGGCGGGGTCGATCAGGCGCTTGGCTTCTTCTTTGGCGTGTTGCGCGGCATCCTGCTGGTTGCTGTGGCGTTCTTTGTCTACGATACGATCTTTGCCGCCCAGCAGTTTGCGGTGATTGATGACAGCCGCTCTGCCGAGGTCTTTGCCCAGATCACAGGCCAGATCGAGGAACAGAACCCCGAACAGGCGCTTGGCTGGATCACAGAGCAGTATCAGCAGCTGGTCGGCACCTGCGGCGCACCTGCAGAATAAACCGCGATTGCCAACATCATGTGCGGTGGGGGAGCGAAACAGTCTTTCCCGCTCTTGAAATGTGATCCTTTCGTGACAGCTATGCCGTGACCGACTAAGACGGTGACACGCGACCAACCGGATTCGGAGCTGCCCCTTGTCCACCGCCCTACCCCCTGCCCATCCTTTTGATGACGACAAATTGCGAGAGGAATGCGGGGTTTTCGGCGTTGTCGGTGTGACGGACGCGTCAAACTTCGTCGCCCTCGGCCTGCACGCCCTGCAACATCGCGGGCAAGAGGCTGGCGGGATTGTCACCCACCATCCTGAGACTGGCTTTAACCAGCAGCGCCGCATGGGGCTTGTCCGCGATAACTTCACCTCGACCGAGATGATGGCCCGCCTGCCCGGCAGCATCGGGATCGGGCATGTGCGCTACTCCACTGCCGGCTCCAAAGGACAGACCGCGATGCGCGACGTGCAGCCATTTTTTGGTGAGTTCGCCATGGGTGGTGCAGCGATTGCCCACAACGGCAACATCACCAATGCACTGTCCTTGCGCAAAGAACTGATTGAGCGCGGTTCGATCTTTCAAAGCTCTTCCGACAGTGAATGCATCATTCACCTGATGGCCCGTTCCATGGGCCGCAACATCCCCGACCGGATGGAAGAGGCGCTGCGCAAGGTCGAAGGCGCGTTTTCCATCGTCGCGATGACCCGCACCAAACTTATTGGCTGCCGTGACCCACTGGGCGTACGCCCGTTGGTGCTGGGCAAGATCGGTGATGGCTGGGCACTGGCATCTGAAACCTGCGCGTTTGATATTATCGGGGCCGAGTTCATCCGCGAAATCGCATCCGGTGAAATGGTGGTGATCACGGAGAAGGGCGTGGAGAGCCATTATCCCTTCCGCCCCAACCGTGCCCGTTTCTGCATTTTTGAGCACGTCTATTTCAGCCGTCCCGACAGCATCCTGGGCGGCCGTTCCGTTTATGAGACCCGCGAAAATATCGGGCGTGAGCTCGCGAAAGAAAACCCCATTGAGGCCGATCTGGTCTGCCCAGTGCCCGACAGTGGCACGCCTGCTGCCATTGGCTATTCGCTGGAATCCGGCATTCCTTACGCGATGGGCATCATCCGCAACCAATACATGGGCCGGACCTTCATCGAACCGACCGAGAACATCCGCAACATGGGCGTTCGGCTCAAGCTGAACGTCAACCGCGCCCTGATCAAAGGCAAGCGCGTGATCCTTGTCGATGACAGCGTGGTGCGCGGCACCACCAGCCGCAAGATCAAGGAAATGATCCTCGATGCTGGTGCGAAAGAGGTGCATTTCCGAATCGCCTCTCCTCCGACCGCATGGCCCTGCTTTTACGGCGTCGACACGCCCAAGCGGGAAAAGCTGCTTGCGGCAACCATGAGCGAAAAGGAAATGGCCGATCACCTTGGCGTCGACAGCCTGAAGTTCATCTCGCTCAACGGGCTCTACCGCGCCGTGGGCGAAGCCAATGGCCGCGATCCAAGCGCCCCTGCTTATTGTGACGCCTGCTTCTCGGGCGAATACCCCGTCGCCCCATCAGACATGATCGAACAGGGGTTCGAAGCAAAGACAGCAGCGGAGTAACCATGACCACCGTCATCCATCACAACCCCGATTGCGGCACCTCGCGCAACGTCCTGGCCCTGATCAGGGCCACCGGAACAGAGCCAGTTGTCATCGAGTACCTCAAGACCGGTTGGACCCGTCCGCAGTTACAGGCGTTGTTTGCCGCCGCTGATCTGACGCCGCGCGACGCGTTACGCACGTCAAAATCCCCGGCAGAAGAGCTGGGCCTCACGGATCCGTCAGTCAGTGACGATGCCTTGCTGGATGCTATGCTGGAACATCCGATCCTTGTGAACCGCCCCATTGTCTGCACCCCAAAGGGTGTGGCACTTTGCCGTCCGTCTGAGGCTGTTCTGCCGCTGCTGGAAACGCCACTGGCCGAGGATTTCACGAAGGAAGACGGCGGCGTGATCCCCGCCCCGTAACCGAATTGTGAGCGGGTATAGGGGCGACCTCGCGTCACGGGCGGCGCTGCCCCCCTTTTACCTTTCAGTCATATCTGTCATGTGCCGCGCCGAAACAAAAAATCGACGCAGTAATCATGTCAAACGATGTAAACGAAGCGGCCCTCGCCAAGGCGAAGGCGACCGAAGAAGACGTGCTGGATCTCCATGCGCTGACGGTGATCGGCGTGATCGACGGGCATGGCGGTGCGTCTGCGCTGCTGCGATCATCGCGCGGCCAGATCGCCAAGGTCAGCGCGGGTGACAGCGCCTTTGGCGTGCGCGTGACGGCGATTGGTCCTGATCAGGTTCTGTTGACCAACTGGCTGGGGCAGACGACCGCCTACCCGGTTGCGGGCGGCTAAAGCGAAATGCACAATACCTGAAACATCGCGTATCACCTAATGCGTTGAAATCTTTGATTTCAGGCAGCGTTAGGTGACTCAGGTTTTTGTGATTTTGCTCTAGGCTTGACCTTCGCGCCGGTTCGGCACATGACGCGCCCCATGACAGAGACAGCATTGATCACAGGTGCCTCGCGTGGCCTCGGTGCGGCACTGGCCAAGGCGCTGGCCCCCACCCATCACATCATCGCCGTGGGCAAAACCGTTGGCGCGCTGGAAGAGCTGGACGACGCCGTGAACGCAGTTGGCGGTCAGGCGACCCTCGCCCCGATGGACATCACCATCGACGCCGCCATGCAGCAGCTGTGCCGCAGCATCTATGACCGTTGGGGCAGCCTTGATCTGTGGTTGCATCCTGCGGTCCACGCCGCGCCCCTTGCCCCTGCCGGGCACATCGGGCCGAAGGATCTGGCCAAATCCATGTCCGTGAACGTCGAAGCCACATCGCGTCTGATCGCCTATGTGAGTCCCCTACTGGGCGAAAAGGGCCGCGCCGTTTTCTTCGATGACCCGCGCGGAGGTGAGCCGTTCTTTGGCGCCTATGGGGCGACAAAGGCTGCGCAGCTCGCGCTTGCCCGCAGCTGGCAGTCCGAAAGCCGCAACACCGGGCCCGACGTGCGCATCCTTATGCCCGATCCGATGCCTACAGCCACCCGCGCGCGGTTCTATCCGGGCGAAAATCGTGATGCGCTGGCAACGACAGATGCGGTCGCGGCAAAGCTGTTACCCGAGATCATCACTTAGGTTGACACGAAAGCTCTTCGCCGCCCCAGCAACGCTTGCCGCCGCGCCCCCGCTGCCATAGGAACACAGGCGGGACACAAGGGGTGCTGGCATGCGGATTCTGATCACAAACGACGACGGCATCAACGCCCCCGGGCTCGCCATATTAACGGCCATCGCGACAGAGATCGCGGGCAAGGACGGCGAAGTCTGGACAGTTGCCCCTGCGTTTGAGCAATCGGGCGTCGGCCATTGCATCAGCTACACGCACCCCACGATGATCGCAGAGCTTGAAGAGCGGCGTTTTGCGGCCGAAGGCTCCCCCGCTGACTGCGTTATCGCCGGGCTTTATCACGTGATGAAAGACAGCCCGCCTGACCTGATCCTGTCCGGCGTGAACCGCGGCAACAACGCCGCTGAAAACACACTCTATTCCGGCACAATCGGCGCCTGCATCGAAGGCGCGCTGCAAGGCATCCGCTCGATCGCGTTGTCGCAATTCTATGGGCCGGGCAATGCAGAGCTTGAAAACCAGTTTGAGGCGGCTGCCGAACATGGCGCGAGCGTCGTGCGCGCGCTGTTGCAGGAACAGCTATGGGATAGCGCCGATTATCAGCTGTTCTACAACGTCAATTTTCCACCCATCCCGGCGGCTGAAGTCAAGGGCATGGCCGCCACAACACAAGGGTTTCGCCTGAACACCCGCTTCCGGGCAGAGGCGCAGACCTCCCCCACAGGGCGACAGTTTCTCTGGGTCCGCGGCGGGCCACAGCATGAACCCACGGCGCCCGGCACAGATGCCGCGGCCAACCTCGACGGCTATATCTCCATCACCCCGATGCGCGCCGATCTGACGGACTATGACATGGTCGCGTCACTGGAGGACGCACTGCGGTGAGCTTTGACGCGGCCACAAAAATGCAGTTCGTCTATGCGCTGCGCAGCAAGGGCGTGACCGATACCGCCGTGCTGACCGCGATGGAAAGGGTGGACCGCGCCGACTTTGTCCGCGGCACCTTCGCTGACCGGGCGTATGAGGACATGCCGCTGCCCATCGCTTGCGGGCAGACGATCAGCCAACCCTCTGTCGTGGGGCTGATGACGCAAGCCTTGCAGGTGAGCCCGCGCGACAAGGTCCTCGAAATCGGGACAGGCTCCGGCTATCAGGCCGCGATCCTCTCGAAACTTGCGCGGCGGGTCTACACCGTGGATCGGTTTCGCAGCCTTGTGCATAGCGCCCGCGCGGTCTTCGAGGCCAATGACATCACCAACATCACGGCATTTACCGCAGACGGCAGCCACGGGTTTGACGATCAGGCCCCCTTCGACCGCATCCTGCTGACAGCAGCTGCGGAGGACCCGCCAGGCCCCCTCCTCGCGCAGTTGCGGGTTGGTGGGATCATGGTGCTGCCCGTGGGCCAGTCCGACGCAGTGCAAAGCCTGATCCGCGTAACGCGGCTTGAGACAGGTTATGACTACGATGAATTGCGCAGCGTGCGCTTTGTGCCCTTGCTAGAAGGGCTCGGACAAGAGTAAACTGCCACCAAATATAGTGGGACCCCACAAAAACCGGGGCCAAGGAGCGGTGGTATGGCAAGGCAGCAGACACTCAAAATGCGTGCAATGTGGACGGGCGTGGCGCTGATGGCGCTGACAGCCTGTGAAGGTTTTGATCCTGATCTGCGGGACATCGGAAACGGCTTTGACACCAGCGCCGCCGTCGCGCAGCTGCCTGCCCGGCCAAGACCCGATGATCGCGGCGTCATTTCCTACCCGAATTATCAGGTCGTGGTCGCCCGCCGTGATGACACGATCCGTCAAATTGCGATCCGCTTGGGCCTGAACGCGAATGAGCTTGCCGAATACAACGGGATCGACCCGGACGTGATCTTGCGCCGGGACGAGATTATCGCGCTGCCAACCCGCGTAGCAGAACCATCGCCCGCCACAGGGGCCATCGGCACTGGACCAATCCAGCCGCTGGATGTGACCGCCGTGGCGACCAGCGCGCTTGACCGGGCAGACGCCAGCGGCACTGTCACCGCTTCAGCATTGCCCCCTGCGGCACCTGCACCCGCGCCGGTCGCATCGGATGCGCAGCGCGGGGAAGAGCCGATCCGTCATCAGGTTGTGCGGGGGGAAACCGCATTCAGCATTTCCCGCCTCTACAACGTGCCGGTGAATGCTATCGCGGAATGGAACGGTCTTGATGCCGAATTCACGATCCGCGAGGGGCAGTTCCTGCTGATCCCGCAGGGCGGCACCCCACCTGCACAGGCCGCCGCCGTCGTGACTGAACCGGGTGTCGGCACCGAAACGCCCGTGCCACCAAGTGCGGCAACGCCGCTGCCAGCGCCCTCGGTCACAGCACCCGTTGCAGTGTCCGAAGTGGTGCCGGAGGCGCCTGATCTTGGCGAACCGGCGCAGCCCGCCGCATCTGGCGCCCGCTTCACGTTGCCGGTGCAGGGTGCGATTATCCGTGACTACGCACCAGGCAGCAATGAAGGCATCGACATTGGCGCCAGCGCTGGCACGAATGTTGCCGCCGCCGACAGCGGCACTGTGGCGGCCGTGACAACAGACACCAGCGGCGGGTCCATCGTGGTGCTCAAGCACAGTGACGGCCTGCTGACAGTCTACACCCAGATGGATGGCGTGACGGTGTCCAAGGATGACGCAGTCTCACGCGGGCAGACGATCGGCAAGGTCCGGGCGAACTCACCCAGCTTCCTGCACTTCGAAGTGCGGCGCGGATTGCAAAGCCTTGATCCGAACGACTTCGTTAACTGACGTCAGCCGGACAGGCGCACGCCTTTTCGACCTGCGAGGTCCGTAAAATACTGCCAGGCCACGCGGCCAGACCTGCTGCCCCGCGTGGCTTGCCATTCAATGGCTTCCGCGCGCAGTATCGCATCGTCAATCGCCACACCATAGGCATCACAGTAGCCGCGGATCATGGCGAGGTACTCATCCTGATCGCAAGGATGGAAGCCCAGCCAAAGCCCGAAACGGTCGGAGAGTGAGACTTTCTCTTCCACGGCCTCTGACGGGCTGATCGCGCTGGAACGTTCATTCTTGATCTTCTTCGCGGCAGGTCTGAGCGTTTCATCCTGTTCTGCGATGACCTGTCGTTTGGTCATGATGATGCGCACTACAAATCGCTGAAGGCCGTTCTGGATGGCGGGGTTGCCG
>JBCBOD010000139.1:0-9115 GCA_039821425.1 Pseudomonadota bacterium | reverse complement strand
TCCGCATTCCGACATGCCGCGCTCAAAGCCGTCGCGGCGCAAGGCCGCATAGGTGTAAATCGCGCCGCCGTTGACGAACGCGATCCGTCTGTGGCCAAGACCGGCCAGATGGACCACGGCGCGCCGCATCGCCTCTTCACCGCGAATGTCAAACCAGGCGCAGCCGTCGCTCTTCTCTTGCCGGCCGTAGAGCACAAACGGCACCTGGAGATCCCGCAGGAACTTGACCCGGTGGTCGCTGACCATCGCACGTGGCAGCACGAAGCCGTCGGCCTTTCCATCCTTCAAGAGCGCGCGGAAACTTGCGATCACCGAAGCATCCGTATCCGCCGAGGCGAGCGTCAGCGTGTAGCCCTCGTTGCTTGCCCCAGCAGAGACGCCCGCCAGAAACTCGGCGAGGAACGGCCGCTGCGCGTCATGGTCTGACAGTTGCAGCACCAGTCCCAGCGACCGGGTCCGCCCAGTCTTGATCGCCTGCGCATGGCTGAGCGGCTGATAGTTCATTTTCAGCGCCATCTGCTTGACGCGCTGGCGGGTTGTTTCAGAGATATCAGCATAGCCGTTCATCGCGCGCGAGACCGTCGATTTGGTCAGGTTGAGCGCTGATGCAACGTCATCAATGGTAACGCGTGCAGGCCTTTCCGCCCGCAGCGATGATCGCTGACTTGTCGTCACTGAAATTTCCTCCCACGACTCAGCGTGAATTCCGAAACCGGTTTCGGCAAGCACTTTTTGCAAGGGCTTTGTCGCGGCGCAATGGGTTGGCTCACCAGATACGGATTTAAGCAACTGAAATTGATAGGCTTTTACGGCGCAGAAAAAACCCCGCCCACAGGCATCTGTGGGCGGGGTATTATGGCAATTCAGAACAGATTTCGGCCTGCGCCCAGCGCTGGCCGCGCAAAAGCTTAGGCGATGATCATCTGATCCGGTTCCGTCAGCATCCAGCGCAAGTCGATGATCAACGGGTCGTGGTCTGACGATGCGTAGGCGCTGTTTTCGTAAAACCGGGTGTCGTTGAACCCGTCATCATAGTTCAGCAGATCCGGTTCATCGGCGTTGATGTGCCATTCGAACACGCCTGCCACATCGTCACTCAACCCACTGCCCGCAATCGCCTGATCAAGCGCGCCGCGCTGCCCGTCAAAGACGAAACTGTAGGCATCTGGCCCTATGAAGGTATCCAGCAGATCGGTCGTGTCACTTTGCCCGGCGACATCCTGCACCGGGGCCTCTTGGGTGTAGGCGTTGAAATCACCGGTCAACAGGTAGTCCTGCGTGCCGAACTGTGATCCGTCACCCAGCACGTCGTACTGGGTTGTCAGGAAGGCATAGGCTTCATTCGCCGCATCCGCCCTCACCTGGTTCCAAAAACCGGCGCCGTCGCCCTGATCGACATTCGGGTCAGCCTGCAAGGCTGCCAGCGCGTCTGCTGCCGCCGTGTCCGCCGGATTAGCGTCGACAAAAGCTTGCCCATCTTCGATCAAATCGCCCAATCCGCTGGGACCTTTCGATTTGAAGTGAACGGATGCGACGGTGAAAACGTCACCCGTGGTGTCATCCTCGAACGTTGCGACCACCATCGGGCGATTGCGCTGGAAGTCACCGACCGGGTTGCTTTGCCCGATAGCTGCAGCAAGGTCCGCCGCAAGATCAAAGGTGATCTGGGCAGAGGCTTCTTCGAAGACAACAAAATCACTGTTGAGCAATGACACTTTCGAGCTGTCGTAGATGATGCCGGTCGTGATCGCGTCTGTGCCAATCGCCCCGTTCGTGGCGGGATCTGTCGGATCGACAAAGGCAAATGGCGTGCCAACGGTTTGGGCGTTCAGCGCATCCGTCAACGCATCAATGGCAGAGCCTTCAGCGAAGCCCCCGTTCTCGATCTCTTGCAGTGCAAAGACATCCACCTCACTTTGCAGCATGGCGTTCACCAGCTTCTCGGTCTGGCGATCAAGCTCATTCTGGTTGTCGGCGCCACGCACGCCAACGCCAGTGATCGTCTGGCCTGAGAAGGTTGTGAAGTAGTTCAGAACATTAAACGCGCCGACCTGCAGGTCGCCCTGATACTGCGATGCCGGGCTTTCGGGCCGCGGGTTGCTGTCCACAAGATCCAGCGTGCCATCGACAAGCATCGTGTACTCACCAAACTGGAAGCGCATGACGCCAGTCGCATCGTCCCCTACGGTTGTTCCCAACCGCAGTGTCGGGCCGTCTGCGGCAAAGCTGTCCCCGGCATCCAGGATCCCGTTGCCGTTGTCGCCAGCAGTTGTGTTGGGGATGTAAGCGAACTCCGTCGGGTTCTGCCCGCTGAAACCATCGTCAATGGTCAGCGAGTTGTTGGCGTTCCCTGCGATCACCGCCAGCGCCTCGGGGCTGCCCGGCTCAAACGTTTGCGTGGCTTGGGTCTTGACCCCCGCGCTGACAGAGATGGACCCGAAGCGGTCGAGGTTGAAGTTCTCTGAAATCGTGATCTCTTCGCCGACAATCCCGCTCGACAGGGTGAAGAGCATACCTTCCAACGCTTCCTTTTGCGCATCGGTCGTCATGTCCGAAAGGCCCAGCTGGCCGGGTGTGGGCAGCGAGTTGCCCGAACTGACAATTGTCACGGCTGCGTTGTTGATCTGGGTTTCGTTGAAGAACTCGGTCACGGTACCTTCAACGCTGACCCGGTCACCCAGGCTGACCGTTGGCAGGCCACCAGTGAAGACAAAGATACCGTCAGAGGTTGCGCTATCTCCGTCGGCATCTGCATCCTCTTCCTGCAGAAAGAACCCGTTTGAAACGCTGTAGGTCACGACGGCCTCGACAATGACAGCCTCGCCGACGAGGGCGCTGGTCATGCCACTGCCCTGCACCTCCCAGATGAACTTTGTCTCGGCGGGTGGGACAAGGTTTTCAGCGCCCGGTGTATAGCCCGCGCTGCTGTTGAAGTCGGTGATCTCGAACTCCCCGGTGCCATTGGGCAACCGCTGGGCGCCCGCGGGCGGAAAGCTTGGGTCCGTCACGACGGTGTCGGAATAGGCGAAGATGCCTGTGGCATCGCCTTCGACAAGTGCCACACTGTCGATCACACCCGCGAAACCGGTGACATCGAATGTGCCGTCATCGTCCGTATCAAGGTCTGCCCCTTCTGCGACTGACAGGCCGTCGACCAGAAGGAAGGTCGAAGAGGTATTGTTGAAAGAGCCATTTACAAAAGACAGATCCACATCCGCGGGGCTGAGGCTGAACTCTGTTTCGGCCTCTGGTGAAGCGGCGAGGAAGTATCCATCAGCCCCGACCGAAAGCCCTGCGAGGTCGATGACAGTCAGGACATCACCCGTTCCGCCCACCTGAATGATGGCTTTGCCATCAAGTGACGCGCCAGCGTCACCGAAGATCTCTACAAACTCCCAATCCGGCCCAGTGGTGGTAAGGGCGATTTCGTTCAGCACAAGCGCTGCGGCGGGCGTGTTGGCGGCACCCCGCGTTTCCGCCTCTGGCGCGCGCCATGTGCCGTCTGCATTGCGCTGTAGAGAGAAACCAACCGGCGTGCTGCCCGGCTCGGACACACCGATATCGGTGGAGGTCAGTCCCGCAGCCGTCCCGTTTGTTGCAGTCAATGACCCCTCATAGGACAGGAACTCGACCACTGCGCCATCGTTGATGAGCGCGAGGCCATCCGGGCTCCCATTCTGCAGACCGTTGGTGGGCAGGTTGAACATGTAGTAGTCAAATGCGCCCGCTGTCGTCTTCGTGGCGTCGCTCAGCGCCAGTGTGTTGTAGATGCCGCCGCCGTTGCCATTATAGAGCTCTATGAATGCGCTCTCGACACTGGCGCCGGTATTTACACGGACCTCGATAAACTCGCCGACATCACCCCCGTCATTGTCATAGTGAAACTCGTTGATCCGTCCCTCGAACGGGATTGCGGGTGTGTTGTTCGCCGCACCCGGGGTCTCTTCCAAGGGGTCAAACCAGCTCCCATCATCGGCGCGCTGCAGCGACAGGCCAATTGGCGTATCACCCGGTTCAGACACGCCAATGTCGGTGGAGGTCAGACCGGAAGCGGTGCCGTTTGTCGCGGTAAAGCTCCCCTCGTAGCTGAGGAATTCCAGCACCGACCCATCGTTGATCAGCGCGATGCCGTCGGGGCTTCCGTTCTGGATGCCCGCGATGTCCAGCACGTAATAGACAAAAGTGCCATCGGTCGATTGCGTGCCCGTGCTGAGGGCAACTGTGTTGTAGATACCCCCGCCGTTGCCGTTGTAGAGCTCGATCGACGCGCCCGAGACCACCGAACCTGCTTCGACACGTACCTCGATGAACTCGCCAACATCGCCGCCTGCATTATCGTAGTGGAACTCGTTGATCCGCCCGACAAAGCCACCGTCCTGCACCGCATTGTCCGCGCCAGGGGTGTTGATTGCCTCACCTGCATCAGCCTCCACGCCCGGAAAACCGGGCAGCCCAGCGCCAGAGAAGTCGTTGCCCACCCAGTCGGCGGGGCTGTCGCTATCCTCACCGTTTGGAGTGCGGGATGCCCCGCCGACCGTGAAGGTCCCACCGTCGAAATCTGGCGCCAGCGTCACGCCGCCATATGTCAGGTCATCCGCACCGCCATCTGTGACAGCAACGCTATCAACGATCCGTGCCCAAGGCGTGGCATCAATCGCGCCGTCGTTGTCAGCATCAAGGTCATCACCGACCGCGCCGGTGAACCCTTCGACCAACAGCAGGCTGACTGTCCCGTTCTCGGCATCTTCAGCATCAACGAAGTAGCCATTGGCATCCGTCGTCCCGAGCTGGATTGCGGCGTCAATGCTGCCCGCACCGCCGCCATCACCCTCAACCTCCAGCAGCCAGAAGTTGGAATAGTCGCTGTTCGCCTCACCCAGGATCTCGATGAAAGCATCATCGTCGGCCCCGGTGTGATTGAAGACAAATTCATTGATCAGCGGATCGTCGAGGATGACCGTGTCGTTGTTCAGACCGCGTGTGTCCTCCTCGGTGACTGACCAGCCATCACCCGCCTCATCCCGTTCCAGCGCTGCACCAACCGGTGTGCTGCCGTTCTCTGCCACGCCGATGTCGGTGGAGGCGACGCCGTCTGCCGCGCCGCCGACACCCGTGAAGGTCCCTTCGTAAGAGAGAAACTCGATCAGGGTGCCATTGTTTGACAGGGCGATTCCGTCTGGCCCGTTCTGGATGCCGTTGGCGGGAAGCTTGATCAGGTAGTAATCAAAACCGCCCGTCGTGCTCTGCGGTGTGTCAGGCAGCGTTAGGGTCGAGTAAACGGCGCCCCCGTTGCCGTTGTAGAGTTCCACGGTCAGGCGAGTGGCATCCTGCCCCTCGCCAACGCGCACTTCGACAAACTCACCTACGTCGGTGCCACTGTTGTCGTAGTGAAACTCGTTGATCCGGGCGTCGATTTCGAGGACGTCGGCAACTGTCACGGCAATATCTGCGGTCGTTGTCGCGATCCCGTCTGAGACGCCGACCTGCAAATCATAGATGTTGTCCGCACCCGCATCTGTCGGGGCCTCGAAGTCCGGGGCTGTGATGAAGCTGAGCGCGCCGGTGTCAGCGTCAATCGTAAAGGCCGCTGCGTCATCCCCACCGGTGATAGAAAAGGTCAGGATGGCGCCTGCATCAACATCCGATGCCGCAATATTTGCGGGCACCTGCAGGGTGTTTTCATCAACCGTGACAGCGGTATCAACCGTCAGATCAGGCGCATCGTTCAGGCCGGTGATCGTGATGGTGACTGTCGCCGTGTCCACGCCACCTTTTCCGTCGCCGACGGTGTAGGTGAACGTGTCCGTCGCCGTCATGCCTGCGGCCAAGCTGTCGAACGTCGTCCCAGCATCATAGATGATCTGCCCGTCCACCAGCGTGACGCTCACACCTGTTGTCAGGCTTTCAACACCGGTGATCTGGATCGCGTCGCCATCAAACTCCTGATCATTTGCCAGAAGGTCGGCGACTGAGAGCGCAAGTGGCGTGTCCTCATCCGTGCTTGCCGCGTCATCACCGGCCAGAACGGCATTATTCGTCCCATCAAGAAACAGCGTGTAATCATCGGCGGCAAAGTAGAGTGCCTCGACCTTCTTCAGCCGATCCCGGCCCGCATCGGCGACATCCGGGTTTGTCGATGTGACCGTTGTCGATGACCACCAGCCGCGCCCCTCGGTTTGAATGTCATAGTCCGACACACGGCCCTCGTAGCGGACCGTATCAAACCCGCGCCCACCATGGATAAAATCGCTTCCCGCGCTGCCAAGAATGGTGTCATTGCCCCGCCCGGCAAACACGAAATCATTGCCCGCGCCGGGGTTGATCCAGTCATTGCCGCGGAAGCCAAAGATGAAGTCACGACCGACTGTGCCGAAAAGTTCATCGTCACAAAACGTGCCAAAAACAAAATACCTTTGCCAGAAATAGCCCATGATTGCCCCCAATCCGAAAAATCAATGCACAAAAAAATGCCTACGTCCACAACGTGACGCGGCGATGTCATTCACGCAACAGACAAGTTACGCGGTGGCAATTGTTGGCCGCTTTGCCGTCATGCGACTTGGGTAAGGTGCCGCATGAATGGGCATGTCGCTGTCTGTATCAGGACCGCATGCGCACGTAAGAAGGGTCGTAAGGTGATGCGGGGATGACCGTGGCCTGCACCATCTCACCGCAGAGATCCAACGTCAGGCTTTGGCCATGCTGGGCCAAGTCAGGATCGACAAAGGCATATGCGAGGTTCTTGCCAACCCGGTGTCCCCAATCGCCAGATGTGATGGTGCCCACCACCTTGTCACCCACGATGACGGAGGCGCCGCCATGTGCCGCTGCGCGCGTGGTATCCACATCCAGCGTCACCAATGTCTTGCGATGCCCATCCGCCTTGCGCCTGATCAACGCCTCCTGCCCGACAAATGCCCCTTTCTCCAGCTTCACGAAACGGTCCAGCCCCGTTTCAAACGGGTCAAACTCCGTCAGCAGATCAGCCTTCCAGTGCAGGAACCCTTTCTCCATCCGCATCGATTCCACCGTGCGGGCCCCGAAGAGCTGCAAGCCATAGGACTTTCCTGCCTCGCGCAGCGCCAGATAGGCAGCATAAAGCGATGCGTTGGGCACATGGATTTCATACGCCAGTTCGCCCGAGAAGCTGACGCCCATGACTGTGGCTGGCGCAAAACCGATGAAACATTCGCGGACTGATAGCCACGGGGACGCCTCTGCCGACCAATCCGCGCGGCTGACGGCCTGCATGACGTCCCGCGCGCGCGGGCCGGCCAGCACGAGGATCGTCTGATCGTTGCTCAGGCTTCTGAGCCGAACATCTTCGCCGTCTTGCAGGTGTGCGGTCAGCCAATCCATATCGTGCCACTCTGCGGCCGCGGCGGACCCGTACCAGACCCGCGCCGGTCCGCGATCAGAAGCGGGTAGGTTGGCGACAGTTGCCTCTGCCTTGATCATCCCGTGGTGGTTCAAAAGATAGCCCAGCCCGACACGGCCCTCGCGCTTGGTGACGGTGCCACACATCATGCGGTCGAGGAACGCGTGGCGGTCCGCGCCCGTGATCTCGATGCGGTTGAAGCCATTGACCTCTGCCAGTCCGACATTTGTTTGGACGTTCTTCACTTCCGCCGCGATCACATCAAACGTTTCATCGAAATCGAAGCTGAGCGTCGGGTGAAAGTCAGGTGCGGGTTTGATGTAGTCGACCCTTTCCCATCCGTTGACCACCGTGAATTCCGCCCCCTCGGCGGCAAGGATGGGGGTCAGCGGCGTCGTCTTCGCTGGGCGGCCTGCGGGGCGGTGCTCATGCGGGAAATGGAAGCGGAACTCGTTCTGGTAATCCTCGATAGCCTTCAGCGCGGTCAGCTCGACGTTCGTGTGTCCGGTGAACCGCCGGGGGTCAAGACACCAGGTGTCATAGCACGCCTCACCATGCACGATCTGCTGGGCCAGCAGCCACCCATGGCCGCCACCCTCACCCACGCCCGCGCGCAGGCCGATGATGCAGAACGCATTGCGCTTGCCGGGGATCGGGCCGACCAAAGGCGCACCGTCGATGGTGTAGGTGATCGGGCCATTCACGATCCGCTTGATCCCAACCTCGGCCAGCGCGGGCATGCGGGCAAAGGCGCCTTCGAGCACGTCCATCACACGATCCAGATCATCAGGACAAAGGTCATTGGCAAAGGACGGGCTTATCCCGTCCAAGCCCCAGGGCTTGCAGTCCTGCTCGTAGAATCCAACCAGCAGCCCGTTCTTTTCCTGCCGCGAATAGTAGTCAGAGATCGGACAGCGCAAGAGCGGCATCCGGTGTCCGGCGTCGATGATGCCGGGGATATCCTCGGTGACAAAATACTGGTGTTCCATCGAGGCCACCGGATGATGCACGCCCATCATCGCGCCGACCTCGTTCACGCGGTAACCGCAAGCATTGACGACAATATCCGCGTCGATGTTGCCTTTGGTCGTCTCCACCGTCCAGGTATCATCGGCATGCTGCTTCAGCCCTATCACAGGGGTATGCCGATACACCTCTGCCCCGGCTTTGCGCGCATGAAATGCCAGTGCCTGGCACAACTGCGCAGGGTCGATATCGCCGTCCTCACCATCCCAGAGGCCGCCGACAAGGTTCTCGGTCGAGATCAGCGGATGCCGCCGCGCGCATTCTTCCGCATCGATCACTTCAAATTCGACGCCCATCCCCCGCGCCATCGAGGAAAAGTGGCGGTAGCCCTGCATCTGCGCCTCGGTGTTGGCAAGGCGGATCCCGCCGTCGCCATGGTGATAACCCACAGGGTAGTCCGGATCGTCGCGCAGCTTCTTGTAAAGGGCGATGGAATGGGATTTCAGGCCGACCATCGTCTGGTTCATGCCAAAGTTCGTGACCTGGGCGGCCGAATGCCATGTGGTGCCAGAGGTCAGCTCATCCCGTTCGATCAGCACCACGTCGCTCCATCCTTCTTGCGTGAGATGATAGAGCGTCGAGCAGCCCGCGATACCGCCACCGATGACAACGACTTTGGTGCGTGATTTCATGTTTCGCCTCCGGTCAGATCTTTGGCAGCAGGGGAAAGTCTGACGGGAATGGCAACAAAATCCATATGATTCCGAAAAG
>JBCBOD010000020.1:0-37756 GCA_039821425.1 Pseudomonadota bacterium | reverse complement strand
TTCGTGGCGATCCTGCTGGCAGCAATCTTTGCGCCGCTCATTGCGCCACATGACCCACTTGCTCAGAACATTGTCGACCGTTTGCAAGATCGTTCTGCCGAGTATCCTCTTGGGACCGATAAATTCGGGCGAGACACATTCTCGCGTATCCTTTACGGCTTGCGCGTTTCGCTATTGATCGGATTGACCTCGACCGCACTTGCGATGGTGTTCGGTTGCGCGCTCGGGATAATCGCCGGATATCGTGGGGGCTGGATCGACAGTCTGATCATGCGTTGCATGGACATGCTTCTGGCGTTCCCGACACTCATCACCGGCCTCTTCATCGTGGCCGTACTCGGAGCCAACTTCTTCAATATCGTGCTGGCGATCACAGTAACGATCCTGCCGAAGTTTGCTCGAGTTGCCCGAGCTCCTACCATCGCTCTGAAGGAGCGTGAATTTGTCGAGGCTGCCCGGGCACTGGGGTATTCCGACACACGGATCATGGTTGTTCATATTGCTCCAAACATCATGGGTGAGGTCGTCGTCCTTGCTTCACTGTGGGCGGCGTATGCGATCCGAATCGAAGCCTACTTGTCCTTCATCGGTCTGGGCGTTGCCCCGCCAACCCCGACACTGGGGACCATGATCCGAGATGGCTTTAACAACATTCTCGATGCACCCTTTGTCTCCATTTATCCGGGCTTTGCGGTCCTCCTTGTCGTGCTCTCCCTGAACCTGGTTGGGGACGGACTGCGCGATGCCATCGATCCAAAGCTGAGGGACTGACTATGACCTCTCCACTAATGCAGATTGAAGACCTCTCGATCTCTTTCAAAATAAACGATGAGTGGTGTCGGGCAGTGAACGGGATTTCGTTCGATATCCTTCCGAATGAGACACTTTGCATTGTCGGTGAATCCGGCTGCGGCAAAAGCATCACGGCAATGTCTCTGATGAAGCTCTTGCCGAGTTCGGCGCGGCTCGGCGGTAAGATCAAGTTCGGCGATCAAGACATCTTGTCACTCGCCGAACGAGACTTGGAGCAAGTCAGGGGCAATCGGATCGCCATGATCTTTCAAGAACCGATGACGTCCTTGAACCCAGTCCTGACTGTTGGGGAACAGATCGCGGAGACTTTGGTGCTACACAAAGGGCAGACTTGGTCTGAGGCGCGCAAAGAAGCCAAGAACCTGCTTGATCTCGTTCGCATTCCGGACGCTCAAAAACGCCTGGGACAATATCCGCACGAATTGTCAGGCGGCATGCGGCAACGCGTTATGATCGCGATTGGGCTCGCCTGTCGCCCGGAGATCCTGATTGCTGACGAACCGACCACTGCCCTCGACGTGACGATCCAGGCCCAGGTCCTGGCATTGCTTGATGATATACGGAAGGAGCAAGGGCTATCGATTGTTATGATCACTCACGACCTCGGTGTCGTGGCGAATGTCGCTGATCGTGTTACAGTGATGTACGCAGGAGAAATGGTCGAGAAAGGCCCCGTCCAAGCGATCTTTGATGATCCGTCGCATCCATACACTCAAGCCCTGCTCCGTACTGTTCCTCGTGCTGACGCGGCATTTGAGCTCTCTCCAATCAGAGGCCAAGTCCCGCCCATTCAGGCGATGCCACAAGGATGTCGTTTCGCGCCCAGGTGCGATGAAGAACACGCCGCATGCGGCGCAACACCGAAATTGAGTCCCGGTCCGCATTCCGTGGCCTGTTGGGCAAGGGGGGCAGCAACATGAACGACTTGCTTGTGGTTGAAGGTCTGGGAAAAACCTTCGGATCAAAAAAATTCATGCAAGCGGAATACGCCGTGATCGCCCTTAGGGATGTCTCATTCTCGCTGGGCAAAGGGGAAACGGTCGGTGTTGTGGGGGAGTCCGGGTGTGGAAAGTCCACGCTGGCGCGCTGCGTTCTGGATTTGATCACACCAACCACTGGATCTGTGCTGTTTGACGACACCGACCTGACCAAGCTCGACGCAAAGGCCAAACGGTCAATGCGCAGTAAGATACAGATGATTTTCCAGGACCCTTACTCATCGCTGAACGGGAAGCGCACAATCGGTAAAACCTTGGCGGAACCGCTGTGGGTCCATGAAGGGGTGAAATACAAGGAAGCCCTCCCCCGCATTCAGGCCGTCTTGCAAGAGGTTGGAATGCCGGTGAGCGCTGCAGACAAATATCCGCACGAGTTTTCGGGAGGCCAGCGTCAACGGATTGCAATTGCCCGCGCGCTGATCCTCAAGCCAGACCTAATCATTGCAGATGAGGCTGTCTCGGCTCTCGACGTGTCGGTACAGGCTCAAGTCTTGTTGCTTATGCGCGGAATTCAGAAAGAGCGCGGTCTGAGCTATCTGTTCATCACGCATGACCTTGGAGTTGTGCGCAACTTTTGCGACCGGGTGTTGGTCATGTACCTGGGAAGTGTTGTCGAAAGTGGTCCAGTTGCAGAGCTCCTGACCAATCCGAAGCATCCCTACACGAAATCGCTCAGAGACGCCGCACCCATACCGGATGTGTCGAAACGACAAGCGCTCGCGCTCTTGGAGGGTGAAATTGCCTCACCGGCAAATCCCCCGTCTGGTTGCGCCTTCCACCCCAGATGCGCACGGGCGACGGAGATTTGCCGAAACGAGCGACCAAAGCTTGAGGGATCCATGGACCAACGGATGTTCGCATGCCACAATCCCGAGCTTTAGGCATTGTCATTCCCGAGCTGGCTCGGACCGCGATATCCTTTGAGCTGACCGATGAAGCGCGCCAAGCCGCGATTGAGGCCATTGTTGACACGGTGACCTCGGCAGCCGCCGCGCCGCGGTTTCGGTTCACGAAGCCGGTGCAGGATGCCTATGGTGTCGGGCATTCCGCGATCTGGTTTACGGGCCAGACATCCTCGGCCATCGGGGCTGGCTTCGCCAATGCCATGAGTTCTGCCGCACTTGACCTAGACGACGGCCACCGGGCGTCGCGGGGGCATCCTGGTGCAGCCGTCATACCGACCGTATTTGCCGAGTTGGATCAGTTGTTGGCCGACCGAAAGGTCATTGGCGACGATGACGCGCTGCGGGCCGTCGCAATCGGATACGAAATTGGACTGCGGGTCGCGGGGGCGAAGAGCTTCTACGCCAGAACAGGCTTCTGGGCAGGCATTGCGGCAGCAGCGGCGTCTGCCAGTCTCAAGAAGTTGTCCGCAGGCAAATTTGAGAACGCGCTGGCCATCGCCGCCGAGACCGGGCCGCACATGGCGACAACAACGGCGCCGCCAGCGTGGCCCCAGCCCAACGGGACTGACGTCAAGGAAGGCATCCCGTGGGGGGTTGTCGCCGGTCTTTCGGCGGTTCCGCTTGCGAAGGCCGGCATGACTGGCCCACTTGACCTGGTAGACCATGCGCCTTTCTTCGATGCCGATGACATCCTCGCCGATTTCGATCGACCGCTGGTTTGCGAAAGCTACACGAAGTTCTATGCGGCCTGTCGGCATGTCCACGCACCGGTTGAAGCCGTCGCGGCGCTGATGGAGGACCATGACCTTGGGTGGAAAGACCTGCGCGAAGTCGCCGTCGAGGCCTATAGCGGCACACTCCGCATCCCAAATTTGCAGAAACCCGAATCGGTGGTTGATGCCCAATACTCCATCCCCTACTGTATCGGGCTCACTGCAACGAAAGGACTTGGGTCATTGATCACGATGAGCCCAAGCGACTTAAAGGATGAGAACGCCGAGGCCGTCGCGAAACGGGTCAAAATCTCGATCTGCGATGAGTTCGAGGCCGAGTTCCCTGTAAAAACGCTCGTCCGCGTGACGATAAAAACCAAGCGCGGCACCTTCGTAAGCCCTGTAACCGCCCCAAGCGGCGAAGCTGATAACCGTCCGGATTGGTCAAGGCGGATGAAGAAATTCCAACTGGCGACAGCGCAGAGCCTGACCGACCCGGCGGGGGACAGCCTGATGGTGGCACTGCACCTTGCCCGAGAAGGAAAACTCAATGCGCTGCGGGCGCAGATGTTCTCTCATCACGAGCAACCTCAAGTGCCTTGAGTACGAGATCTGTATTGCGCCGCTCACGGCCATCGACCGGCCTGACCGTCTGAACCCTAACTTTCAGGGTTGGCGTGAACGGGCGGAAGATCAGCTTCTTTCGGCTCTCCTCCGCGAAAATGGGTGACATGACGCCAAGCCCGAGACCGTCTGCAATGAAGGCGCAGCAATTCGGCGCGGTCGTTGCCTGAAGAACGGTGTCAGGCTCGATGCGGGCTTTCACGAGGGCTTTGTCCATGAGTTGTCGTGACACGCTGCCGGGCGTGAAAGAAATGAAGTGCTGTCCCTGCAAGTCGGCAATATCGATCGCATCCCGCTCGGCAAATGGATGGTCAGAGCGCATGACCGCCATCATTTCTTCGTCAAGGAACAGGTTGGTATGAACCTGCGGGTGGTCGAGATCCCGCGCGATAATACCCAAGTCCATCTTTCTTGATAGGATACCATGAGAGATGAACTCCGAACTTCTCACAATGAAGGAAATGCTGATGTCAGGATGATCATTTCTGACAATCTGCGCGGCGCGAGAAAGGAGGCTAGGCGGGAACCCCGGCATGACACCGACGGTGAGCAGGCTGCGCTCCTTTGCGCGGATTACCGCAATCGCCTGGCCGATTTGGTCCACGCCTGACAGAATGCGATCAATCTCTTCGTAGACACGCATGCCACGCTCGGTCACGACAGGTCGGTTCGAGCTGCGGTCTATTAGCTCCATCCCGATGTCTTCTTCAAAATGATTGAGCAGTTTGCTGACGGCAGGCTGGGAAACATACAGTGCGTCCGCAGCTTTTGAAACACTGCCGTTTTCCACAAAAGCTTTGAAGGCCTCCAACTGCCTGAGCGACGGCTTGCGCACCTCATAACCTCCAGGAATACAAGTAGTGGTCTTTGTGCTTTTACATTCTGCACGTCGCTTCCTACTGTCAAGGTAAAGAGGAAGGGTTGCGCATGTCGTATTCGGCGGATTTTGCTGTTGTTGGAGCAGGTGTTGTGGGCGCAAGTATTGCCTATGGCCTGCTCAAACGGGGCTATTCCGTAATCCTCCTAGATGGCGAAAAAACCGATCCGCGCGCGAGCGGCGCAAACTTTGGTCTTGTTTGGGTGCAGGGAAAGGGTCCGAACGTTCCTGCCTATCAAACTTTGACACGCACCTCCTCTGATGCGTGGCCGGAATTTGCCGCGGAACTGGCGGACGCAGCCAAGGACATGGGTGACACACTTGCCTACGAACGCAATGGCGGGCTGACCTTCACCTTCGGCGAAGACGGTTTCCAGGAGCGCAAGAACCTCCTCAACCGGCTGCATAACGAGCGCGGCGCAGACGGTGATGATATCGAGATGATCAGCCGCGCAGACGTTCAAAGGCTCTTGCCGGAATTTGAGCTCGGCGAAGAGGTTTCCGGGGCAAGCTTTTGCTGGCGAGATGGATGCGTAAACCCGCTTCGACTGCACTCTTTGCTTCTTCAGGCGGTCACCCGATTGAACGGAACGATATTGCTGGGCGCGAGAGTTCGTTCCTGTTCAAATTCGAAAGGGCCCAGTTGGTGCCTCACAACAGATCGAGGCGAAGTATTTGCCGACCATGTCGTCGCAGCAGCAGGGTTAAGCGCGAAGGAATTGGCGAAACAACTCAATCTCGATGTGCCAGTCAGACCACAGCGCGGTCAGGTCATCGTGAGCCAACGCATGCCCAAGGTCCTCAGGTTGCCTGCAAGCACATTGCGACAAACAGCTGACGGCACATTCCTTGTCGGCGCGACGAAAGAAGACGTGGGCTTCGATGAAGGGACATCCCTATCGGCAGCCAAGCAATTGGCGCAAAACGCGCTGCGTATCACACCCATGTTGAAGGATATCAACGTCGTTCGGCATTGGGCTGGGCTGCGGGTCATGACGCCCGATGGAGCCCCAATCTATGATTTCAACGATGGTGCCAGCGCTGCTGCGTGTCATTCAGGCATTACGCTCGCTCCGGTACACGCGAACCTCTTCGTAGACCGCATTCTCGGTGTTGGTGACGAGTTCAACCTCGACGCATTTGCCCCCGATCGATTTTCCAAGACAGCGATTGCCTGAGAACTAAACGAAAGAAGTTTGATATGATCGAACGGATCGAAACCAAACAGCGCATGAGCCGGATCGTGAATCATAACGGTTTGGTGTACCTCTGTGGCCAGGTAGGTGACGGTGCGACCGTCGCGGAGCAGACGGCGGATTGCCTGTCGCGCGTCGACGAACTTCTGAGGAAAGCGGGATCCGACCGGAAGCACATTCTTCAATCAATCATCTGGTTGTCGGACATGTCGGACTTTCCCGAGATGAACGACGTCTGGGACGCTTGGGTTCCAAAGGGCTTTGCCCCCGCACGAGCCTGCGGTGAAGCGCGGCTAGCGCGAGATACGCTCAAGGTCGAGATCATCATCACTGCGGCGACAATCCGAGGTCCGTTGATGTCGAATGGTCAGGGTCAGTGATGCTCTCAACTGAACTAGGTATTCCCTTCGTCGTCTTTTCTTACCTCCCTGTCGTGACTTCCTCACTCTCCTGAGCTTGCGGCACCTCACCGGCGGATGATTTCCTCCCTAATCATCCGCCGGTTCTTTTCTACTGGATGGATGAATGTCACGCCTACGTAACTCTCTCGATGACGTAAATTGGATGTTTGAACAGGCAGCCGAGCATCTGAGGAGTCTCTCTTGCAAGGCGCTTATTTTTTTGAAGCAGAGACGACTCCCCCTACAATGATCAACACTGCACCCAACAAAGCGTTAGGGGCGGGAACTTCGCCAAAGGCGAGGATGCCGAGTAACGTGGCAAAAACAATCCAACTGTAAGATACGGGTGAAAGTCGTGAAGCGTCCGCGAGTTGGTGCGCATAGATGTTACAAAGTTGGCCGGCGACAGCCAAAGGGCCAAGCACTGCGAAGGACACGATTGACCACGAGTAATAGTTAGCAGTGTCCAGCGCTACAACGGCGGCAAAAAGCATAATGAGTGAGCCGAATCCGTTTACATACAGCAAGGTTCCAAGAGCGTTTTCTCGCCTTGAAAAATAGTTAACAAAAAGTACCTCGATTGCGAGAAAAATCGCGGCTGCGAAAGCCGCAAGAACGCCCAAGATTTGGGTGTCTTGGAACCCCGTAAAGTCCAGCGACTGCCAGACGATTATGAACGCCCCCATCATTGAGATAAGGCAGGCCAGCCAGCGTCTAACGGAAACAACCTCTTTTAAGAATACTCCTGCTAGAAAAACTACAAAAGCTCCTCTCGTAAGGCTGATTGATGTGGCATAGGCAATTGGAATTGATGAGGCAGCAAAAATTGCGGTTGCCCCACCTGCAGCACCGAGCGCAGCCCTTACAATATGCCGCGACGGTTTCGGAGATTTGAGTTCGGCGAGAGGCACTCGCGATGCGACTACGATAGCAAGTATCGTCAAAAATCCTGACAAATAGCGGATGGTCATCAAGGCTATGGCTGGAAACGCTCCATCAGCGATTTTTCCGGCGGCGAAAACGGGAGTAAACAGTGCCGTACCTGCTAAGCTGAAGCAAACAGCTCTTGAGTAATTATCAACTTTCACAGTGTACATGCTTAAAAACTCTGAATTTGAACCGCTCCACACAGACCAAAACAGTGGAGCGCACTTCACATTTTTTTTGCTGATCCGGATGGTTTACCAATCGAACTATATGAAGCCGGTTTGAGCGGGTTGCCCCAATCATTGCCCTCTTTCCCTCAATGAGGTCGTGGTCGGCATGCCCAACAGGGCGCCTTACCGGCTGCTGAAACCCGTTGATCAGCAATAGGCTTTTTTGGCGCCGTCCTTGGCACATGAACTTATGTTTTGGAGAAAGTGCCGACTGCGGGAGGGCCACGTCACCCGGCAGTCGGCTAGTCAGCCGCTTGTCCACGAAGAGGTGTGTGGACATCGCGACAGGGAGGATCAGATATTTTTTCAGGTGAATATGCTAATGCTCCATGACAAAGTGATCATCGCCAACGGGCATCATATCGCGTTCGGGTGCCACCCAATCGGGCTTTCGGATTGGGCTCTTCAACTCGTCTACAATCAACCCGCGGCGTTCGCGCTTTCTGTCGGGATCTGGTAGGGGCACCGCAGAAATGAGCTTTTGCGTGTATGGGTGCTTCGGATGACTTAGAACCTGGTCGCGCGGGCCGATTTCGACAATCTCGCCCAAAAGCATGACTGCGATCCGGTGGCTGATGCGTTCGACCGCTGCGATGTCATGGCTGATGAAGACGTAGCTCATCCCAAGCTTCTCTTGAAGTTCCAACATGAGGTTGATGACTTGCGCTTTGATTGTTGCATCGAGAGCAGACACAGACTCGTCTGCAACAATGAGACTCGGGTTCAGACCAAGACAGCGCGCGATACACAAGCGTTGTCGCTGACCCCCCGAAAACTCGTGCGGAAAACGTAGCGCATGTTCGGGCTTCATGCCCACCATTTCCAGTAGTTCGGCAACTCGTTCCTGGATGCGATTCTGGTCGCCGATTTTGTGAACTTTCAAAGGTTCACTGATGGCCGATCCAATGGTCTGACGTGGATTGAGCGAGCCATAAGGGTCTTGGAAGATCATCTGCATCCGCTGCCGGGCAAGGCGCAGATCAGCGGGTGAGGCATTTGCGATATCCTTGCCTTCAAAATTGATGCTGCCCGAAACGGGCTCACGCAGACGCAGAATGGACCGCCCCGTCGTGGTTTTGCCGCAACCTGATTCACCGACAAGAGAAAGCGTCTCCCCTGCCCTTACGTCAAAGGATACATTCTCAACCGCATGAACATTGCCGACCACGCGACCCATCAGCCCCCCGGTGATCGCGAAGCGCGTGGTGAGGTTCTTTACTTCAAGAATTTTTTCGCCGCGTCGATCCTCTTCTGGAGGCAATTCCGGCCCAGGTCCCTCGATGCTCATTTTGGGAAAGCGTTGCGGTGTGTCTGTCCCCGCTAGTGCCCCTAACTTTGGGACAGCGGAGAGCAGCATCTTGGAATAGCCATGTTCGGCATTGTTGAACAACTGGCCTACGGGCTTTTCCTCTACCTTCTCGCCGTGCAGCATGACCACCACCCGGTCAGAGATTTCTGCCACCACGCCCATGTCGTGCGTGATAAACAGGACCCCCATGCCGATTTCTTGTTGAAGCTCGTGGATCAACTCAAGGATCTGCGCTTGGATTGTCACATCAAGTGCAGTGGTCGGTTCGTCAGCGATCAACAACTTCGGCTGACAGGCTAACGCCATGGCAATCATCACCCGCTGACGCATCCCCCCGGAGAAGCTATGGGGAAACTCCCCTGCCCTCCGCTTGGCGTCTGGGATGCGAACCAAATCGAAGAGCCGCAGTGTTTCCTTGGCGGCTTCAGATGACGACATTTTGCGATGGTTCCGCAGGGCTTCGGCCACCTGATCTCCGGCGGTAAGAACCGGGTTCAGACTGGTCATCGGCTCTTGGAAAATCATGCCAATGTCACCGCCGCGCACCTTCTGCATTTCAGCATCTGAAAGTGCGAGAAGATCGCGGCCCTCCAGCTTGATCGAGCCTTCAGACTTGCCAATGCCCTTTTGCAAAAGCCGCATGATCGACAGTGCTGTGACAGATTTGCCGGAGCCGGATTCCCCCACGACTGCGACGGTCTCGCCGCTGTCGATGGAGAAGCTCACATCCTTGACGACCGGTAACCAGCGTTTGTTGACGTGGAAAGAGGTGACAAGGTTTTCGACGGAAAGGACGGGACTGGTCATTTTTCACCTTTCAGGCGGGGATCAACCGCGTCGCGTAAGCCGTCGCCAAGCAGGTTCAGCCCCAACACGACGATCAGGATTGCAATAGAGGGGCAGAGAGCCAGCCAATAGCTGTCGAGGATGTTCTCGAAGCCCTCGCGGATCATGCCGCCCCATGTGGGAGTTGGAGGGTTTACACCAAGGCCAACGAAGGCGAGCGAAGCTTCAACGCGGATTGCTGTTGCCAGCCAAAGCGAGCCCATCACGAGGACTTCCGGCGCTATATTGGGTAGGATGTGACCGAAAATCAGTCTTCGGTCGGAATATCCAAGTGCTCGTCCTGCATCCACGAACTCGCGGTCCTTGACCGCGATCGTCGGCGCACGGGCGATCCGCGCGAAAGGCGGTACGGCTGTGATCGCAATGGCGACGGCCAAGTTGGTAATGGATGGCCCAAGCATTGCGACGACGATCAGGCCGAGGATCAGGCCCGGGAAAGCCAGAAGCACGTCCATGATCTGCATAACGATCACGTCGAAGCGTCCGCCGATATAGCCTGCAAGTAGACCAATGATCGTGCCGATCACCATGGCGGCGGCGATGGAAAACACAGCGATTGCAAGCGAGATACGTGCGCCCCAGATGATACGAGAGAAAATGTCACGGCCAAACCCGTCAGTGCCAAGCCAATATTCGGCAGATGGGCCTTCTAGCTTGTCGAATATATTCTGCTCGATCGGGTCGTGTGGCGCAATGATTGGGGCGAGCAGCGCCATGATGACGACGACAAGGAACATGCTCAAGCCGACCCAAGAGGCCTTGTTGGTGTTGAAAGCGCGCACGACTGAAGAGAGTGCGGAGCCTACTGAGACTTTGAAATAGCCCCAGTTCGAGAGTTTTTCTGGTGCGGTCCCTGTGGTCATGAGTATTTGATCCTTGGGTCAATAAGACCATAGGTGAGGTCGGTGAGAAGATTCACGATGACTACGATCATCGTGTACATTACGATCATGCCTTGCAGCATTGGGTAGTCACGCTGGTTGAGCGAGCCGATGATGAGCTTGCCAAGACCGGGCCGGTTAAAGACGATTTCGGTCAGAACCGAATTGCCGATCAGAATACCGAGATAGAGACCGACAACGGTAACGACCGGGATCATCGAATTGCGGAAACAGTGCCGCCAGATGATGACAGCGCGGGACGACCCCTTAGCTTGCGCTGTGCGCACGTAGTCCTGATTGAGAACTTCAAGCATCGCCGAGCGGGTCACGCGGGTGATGTAGGCTGCCATGATGAGGCCCAGGTTGATGGCCGGAAGGGCAAGGTCTCGCATCCGTTCACCGAATGAATCCCCCTGCCCCGAGCTGATGACCGGGAACCAGCGAAGCTGGATGGAAAACACCAGAAGCAAAAGGATCGCGGAAACGAAGGCCGGGAAGGACAGACCGATCAGCGAAATCGTCCGGGCCACGTAGTCGGTCATCTTGTTGCGACGCAAAGCCGACCAGATGCCCACAGGGATGCCGATCACCGCGCCCAGAAGGAGTGAGGCGAATGTCAGCTCCAAGGTGGCTGGCATAACATCGAAGATATCTTGAAGGACGGGCCGGTTCGAGACCATCGATGTTCCCCAGTCACCGACCAAGGCGTTCTTCATGAAGTCAAAATACTGCTGGTATAGCGGCAGGTTCAGTCCTAGCCGCTCGCGCAGTGCGGCAAGCGATTGTTCATTCGCCTGATCGCCCAGGATTGCGTAGGCTGGATCGCCCGGAAGGATGCGCAGGACGAAGAATACGATCGTCATCACAGCGAACATTGTGACAAGAGCAAAGCCGAGTCTTTTGATGAGAAAAGCGGTCAAATCGACCTCCCCCTGTTTCATGCGACGGGCATCCGAATGATGTTCGAACGCCCGCCACCGATTTATAGACTTAGTTGGTGAAGCGAGCTTGCTCGGTGATCGGCGGGCTGAGGTTCAGCGATCCGGTCACTTCGACACCAAGGTCGAGGCTGTCGTTCCAGACCCAAAGCAGGCGCGCTTGGAATAGCGGAACCGCGCAGACATTTTCCGTTATAAGTTGCTGTGCTTCTGCCCAGAGCTCCATCTGACGCGCTGGATCGGTCTCGGAGCGCGCCACCGTGATCTGTTCATCAGCCACGCTACAATGCGAGAAGTTGGTGATCGCAGTTTCCGTACCGACCGTCGCGTCCGAGTGGAAGAATTGCGACAGATACACATCTGCAATCGGGAAGCGCAGCGCCGAGTAGTGAACCACCTGGCTCAGGTCCTGTCGGATTTGCTCATGGAACGTCGAATGCTCGACAACGGTGATCTCCATGTTGATGCCAGCACGGGCCAGTTGTGCCTGCACGGCTTCCATGGTCGGCAGCATACCGGGGTTGTTGGTGTGGATAGTCTGGATCGTCACACCGTCCGGGTAGCCTGCCTCGGCCAGAAGTTCACGTGCCCGATCAAGATCGTGTTCATACGTCGGCACATCGTCCGTGAAGCCAAGGTTGCCTTCGGGAACTGGAGAGATCGCCGGAATGACCACGTCAGCACCGCGGAATGCGACCAGTTCCTCGCGGTTTATGGCATGCGCGATAGCCTGACGGACAAGAATGTTGTCGAGCGGCTCCATCGTTTGGTTCAAGCTAAGAACCGACATTTCGCCGGGTGACATCAGAACGAGGTTGGCGCCTTCCACTTCCTGAATGCGGTCAGCCCAAGTCTGATCCTGACGACCCGTCATCATGTCAAGCTCACCCGACTGGAACGCAAGGTCGCGCGTGGAGTCCGATGGAATATAGCGATAGACGATTTCTTCGATTTGCGGCTCACCCCGAAAATATTCGGGGTTGGCGACCAGGCGAATAAACTGCTGCGGTTGGTATTCCGCGAACATGAATGGGCCTGTGCCGATCGGTGTCTGCGCGTAGGCGTCACCTAGGTCTTCAACCGCGTCCTGACAGACGATGTTGCCACCGTGATAGGAGATTAGGAGACCAAGAAGGCTTGGGATCTGGTTCGCCAGGGTAATGGTCACTTCATAGTCGCCGGTGGCTTCCACGCTTTCGATTGCGGAAAAATCACCTGCGAAAGCGGACCTATCAGGGTCTGCGGCACGGTTCAGAGAGAACACCACGTCCTGCGCGTCGATATTGCCGTAGTCACCATGACACTCGACATCTTCGCGCAGTGTGAAAGTCCAGGTCAGACCGTTTTCGGATGTCGTCCAGCTTTCGGCAATATCTGGTTCGATGAAGTCCGGATTGGATTCACCGGGCTGGATGCGCACGAGACCGTTGAACATCCAGTGCAACAGTCCCTTGTCGGCTGTCGAGGTCGCAGAATGCGGGTCCAGAACGCCCGCGTCGGCGACGTTCGTGCCGACGGTCAGTGTCGTTCCGTCGGCATATGCGGCGCTGCTGGCAAGCAGGCCCGCGACTGACATACAGAGTAGCTTTTTCATTTGGTTCTCCCAGTTGGTGTGTCGAAAGCATCAAAGGCAGCCTCCGATCTCCCCTCTGCGCCAGAGATGCTTCTGCAACGAAGCGACCTCACAGGAAGGAGCATATCGTGCAGACTCTGCGCATATCTTCCATAAACACGCAAGTTCGCGCGATTACAAATCAGTTACACGCAGAAAACCGCTTGTAAAGCTTTTTTATGACCCTTCATGACGATATCTATGCGCGTTTAGGCGCATTTCAGTCACGCCATCAGGATTTCGCTGCTTTTTTGACAAGGGATCCTGCGCACTAACGACGTCCGTGATCGAAGAGACCGCTCGGTATTGTCCCGAAACCAGCGATCCATGAGGGTCGCCAGCATTGTGCCCGATATGGAAATTACGCGGTGAAACTCTGGTACGCGCGCAAAGAGTCGCGTTGCTGGCGGCGTTAGAAGTGAGAATGGCCTCAGACAGAGACGCAGCTTAACTCAATCCCGTGAGATCTGATGCCTTCGCGCATATCGGCAGGAAGTCCTTCATCGGTGATGACCATGTGCATCCGCTCGATGGAGGCGATCCTGTAGAGCGCGCGCCCATTGAACCGGCTGCTGTCAGCCAAAAGATAGGTCCTGGCGGATGCGGCCATCATTGTGCGCTTCGTCTCGACCAACTCCATGACGGTATCGGAGACGCAATCAGCATCTACGGCCTGTGCGGACATGAAGAAAGCGTCGCAACGCACATCGCGAATAAATGCAAGCCCAGGCTCACCCAACAGGCTATAGGCTCCGAAACGATTGGCCCCGCCTGGCACAACCACGGATATCTGCGGTTTATAGGTTAGGGCCTTTGCGACATAGAGATCATTGGTGATGACCGTAAGTGGAAAATCTACTTGGGCGACCGCCTCAGCCAGTTCATGGCAGATGGTGCCGGTGTCGATGATGATGCTCTGGTTGGCTCGGAGGTGTTTGACGGCTTCCTGCACGATCCCGCGTTTTTCTTCGATAGCCGTACTGCGTGCGAGTTCCGTGCTTGGTTCATAGCTGGCCTGTGGACGCATCCGCACGGCCCCACCATGAGTGCGGCTCAGAAGTCCCTCTTTAGACAGGTGGTCAAGATCGCGCCGAATGGTCGAGACGGAAATCCCGAACCGCTCGGCAAGGTCCTGGCTGGTGCCCGCGAAATGCACGTCGAACCAGTCCATTATGCGTTGGCGACGCTCAGCCGGCAGGAGTTCTTCGGTCGTTCCATCTTTCGACGTGGTCAAGTGCCTCTCCTCGACAGGCCTGTCAATAATGCTTGGGCAGAGCGCGATCCTGCCCCCTCCCCTGTCTCTGAGAGCGCTTGATAAGATCACCTTGCGCTGTCAGGACCAGACCGCGATCACCAATGGATGGGAGGTCTCCGACAAGGCCGTCACCTCATCCGCTCGCTTTTTGGCGTAGGGCCCACGTTTCGACGGAGTACCCCTGCGTTACCTGTATGCGAGCGACGCTGAAACAAGTCAAGAAGATGCACAATCTTCCAGTTTCTGCCTGAACGAATTTGCGAACTTCGCGATAATCGCCGCAGACACGCATTTCCGGTTGATCTTGACGCAATACGATCAGATAACGTCAGATACACGCATACCGTTACTTGCATCGCGCAGAGCGGAACCATCGAAATCCGAAAGTTGCACCGTATGGATGAAAATACAAAAACCGGGCAGGTGCCCTCCTTGGACAAGGTTGAAAGTGATCCGACGATCCCTGCGAAAGTCGATGTCGTTGTTATCGGTGGCGGTATTGCCGGAGTGTCCACTGCGCTCTTTCTGGCTGAGAAAGGTGTTCGGGTCTGCCTTTGCGAAAAGGGAGAGATCGCTGCGGAACAATCCTCGCGCAACTGGGGCTGGACACGTCAGATGGGCCGGAACACGCTTGAAATGCCGCTGTCGATCCAGAGCCTCAATCTCTGGCGTAACATGAGGGCTCGCTTCGGAATCGAGGCAGGATACCGCGAAACCGGCATCACTTATATCTGCAAGAAGAAGTGGGAGATCGAACAAGCGCAGGGTTGGGCGAAGGATGGCCGTGACTATGGCCTCTCGCTGCGGGAACTCACCGCCGTGGAGATCCAGGGCCTCGTGCCTGGCCTCTCAGGCGGGCACAGTTACGGTCTGCACACGACAACGGATGGGCGGGCGGAACCTGCGCTTGCAGTTCCCGCATTCGCGAAAGCCGCGCGTGGGCTTGGTGCCTCCATCGTGACGCAATGTGCCGTGCGCGGGATCGAAACCTCTGCCGGCGCCGTTTCCGCTGTTCTAACGGAGAAAGGCACGATCAAGTGTTCCTCTGCGGTCGTCGCCGGCGGCATCTGGTCACGGCTCTTTCTCGGAAATACGGGCGTGCGCCTACCCCAACTAAACATAATTGCAGCTGCGGCCCGCATAGAAGCGCCCGACAACAATCACAACATCGGGCCGGATTTCCCTATCGGCGGCGCCACCTTCGGGCTACGCAAGCGGCTGGATGGCGGCTTCACGGTGGGTCCACGCAATATCAATATCGCACCAATCACCCCAGACGGCTTCCGTTTCCTGACAGACTTCTTGCCGGTCTTCATGAAAAGCTGGCGCGAGCTAAGCTTGCGCTTCGGCAAAGACTTCTTTGAAGAACTGATGACGAAGCGTCGTTGGGACCTAGACGAAACAACGCCCTTCGAGGCCGTGCGCGTGATGAACCCACCGCCCTCTGAGTGGATGCTAGAAACCTCGCTCAAAGGTCTGAAGGAGGCTTTCCCGGTATTTGAGAAGACACGGGTCACACATGCCTGGGGCGGCGCAATCGACGCGACAGCCGATGGTGTTCCAGTCATCGACGGTGTGGAGAAAATCCCTGGGCTCTTCATCGCCTCCGGTCTCTCCGGTCATGGCTTTGGCGCGGGTCCAGCGGTTGGCGAGTTGATGTCTCAGATCGTAACCAATTCGAAAACAAGCGTTGATCCGGCACCGTTCAAGTTTAACCGTTTCAGGTCAACCAAGCATCTGAAGTCGTTCCAGACTACCCCGTGGCGGGAAGTCGGACAGTGACCGCACACTGTCGTCAGAAGGACTTGCCATGATCCGCTGGGGTGTTCTCTCCACCGCGAAAATCGGTGTGAAGCAGGCGATCCCGGCGCTTTGGGCAGCTCCTGACTGCAAGGTCACGACAATTGCCAGCCGGGATCTTAATAAAGCAATGGATGTCGCCAAACAGTTCGAAATTCCGATTGCGGCAGATAGCTACGATGCCGTTCTGCAAAGCTCGGATGTCGATGCGGTCTATATCCCCCTCCCCTCGTCTCATCATGTTGAGTGGACGCAAAAGGCGGCAGTGGCCGGAAAGCATGTCCTTTGCGAAAAACCTATCGCACTCGAAGCCGCCGAGATCACCCGTCTCATCGAAGAGCGCGACGCGCAAAACGTAATGGTGAGCGAAGCCATGATGGCCGTCTATCATCCGCAATGGCGCAAGGTACGCGATCTGATTGAGGATGGCGCAATCGGTGCCCTTCGTCATGTCACGGCCAGTTTCGCCTATCACAACACGGACCCAAACAATATCCGCAACAAGCTTGAGACCGGCGGCGGGGCGTTGCCCGATATTGGATGCTATCCAATCGCGACGACACGCTTTGCGACCGGTGCGGATGCTACGCGAGTGGTGGCTCAGATCCAGCGTGATCGCTCTTTCGGAACAGATATCAATGTCGCGGCTTTGATTGATTTTGGCGACTTCGATTTGCTGATGCAGGTGGCAACACAACTGGCTTGGCGCCAGTCGTCAACATTCCACGGAGAGAACGGTTACATTCAAGTCGCGGCTCCGTTCAACGCTATGCCGAAAAGCGCGGATGTGGTGCGTCTGTTCCGAGATGCGCGCGAAGCGCCTGAAGAGTTCCGCTTTGATGGCATCAATCAGTATCGGATGCAGTTCGAAGCTTTCTCGCAAGCAGTCCGGACCAATGACGGTTCGACAATCCTCTCGCTCGAAGAGTCTCGCCAGAACCAGTCGATCATCGACTCTATCTATGCCTCCGCCCGGACGGGCAGCTGGCAAGACATCATCTAGCGCAAGCCAGTCCTCAAGATTATCGAAACCAGAACTGAGACACCTTATGCCCTACACACCGAGCGAAGTTCGCTACACAAAGATGAAATACAACTTCTGCGGCAACAGCGGCCTGAAACTGCCTGCGATCTCGCTAGGACTTTGGCACAATTTCGGGCACGATACGCCGCATGAGACGAAGCAGGCCATCTGTCGCACGGCTTTCGATCTCGGTATCACCCATTTTGACCTAGCTAACAACTATGGTCCCCCTGCCGGTAGCTCTGAAGAAGCATTTGGTGAAATCCTTCGCACGGATTTCGCAAACTATCGGGACGAGTTGATAATCTCGTCCAAAGCCGGATGGGATATGTGGGACGGTCCTTATGGTGACGGCGGCAGCCGCAAGTATTTGATGGCTTCGTGCGACCAAAGCCTGAAGCGGATAGGGATCGACTATGTCGATATCTTCTACATCCACCGCTTTGATCCTGAGACCCCGCTCGAAGAGACAATGGGCGCATTGGACCAGATCGTGCGATCCGGCAAGGCGCTCTATGTTGGGGTTTCGTCTTACAATTCAGAGACAACCCGGAAAGCTGAAGCAATCCTGAAAGAGTTGGGAACTCCCTGCCTCATCCACCAGCCAAGTTACAACATGCTCAACCGCTGGATCGAGCGCGATGGCTTGAAGGACACCCTGACTGAGCTTGGGATTGGCTCAATTGTCTTCACTCCGCTAGCTCAGGGGATGCTGACGAACAAATATCTCAAAGGGATCCCTAAAAACAGCCGGGCACAACAGGATGGTACGTTAAGCAAGGAATTCCTGTCCGAGGACGCACTCCATAATATTCGCCAACTCAACCGAATTGCAGAAGAACGAGGCCAGACGCTCGCGCAAATGGCAATTGCGTGGTGCTTGCGAGGTGGTGCAATCACGTCAGCCTTAATCGGCGCATCCAAGGCGCAGCAAGTCATCGACTGCGTGGGTGCACTGGACAATCTGGAGTTCAGCCAGGCCGAATTGGACGAGATCGATGGGTATGCTGTCGAAGCGGGCATCAATCTTTGGGCTGGATCATCGGGAACTTGAACCAGAAAGGGCGTGTGGGATGTCATCATTAGGCGGCAATCCACGGGAAATCATCCCGACCCTTTCGCTCGACAATGTTGGGCGGGGTATCTCGTGGCTCGAACAGGTTTTTGGGTTTGGGGTAGAAAGCTCGCAAGCCAGCTTCGGAACCACGATGGTTCTAGGCGACCAACGGATCGCGGTTTCCAATAGCTTATCGATCGCGGGGGCTGTTAGGCTGCACCATCTAGCTCTTTCAGTTCCTGAGGTCGATGAGGCAATGACCGACTGTCTATTGCGCGGCGGAAAACTCGCCAAGTCAATGACACCAGATGGGCCACTCGAAATTCCAGAGTTCTGGGAAAGTGGCGTTCGATATGTTTTCTTTGAAGGCCCAGAAGGCATCTTGATCGAGCTTTGCGCGAAGAAGAAATCGAAGTCAGAAACCACTTGGGGCCACAGTCATCTCGGTGTGATGTGTCAAGACGTCGGGAAAGAGCGTCAGGTATTCGAGAGCCTCGGCTGCAATAGGGTAGCGGAGTATCAGCTCAACCAACCTAACGGTACGACACACGTGACCTTCCTCGAATTCGGAAGATCCTTGGTGGAACTGTTTAGCGGTGAACAAACCGGGCTGTGCAATTCATTATCCGGATGGAACGGTTGCGCAATGCAACACTAGCAGGGTTAAACACCCTTTGCATATGCAAGATTATCGGCTTTTGAGTTTCGAAGACCGTGCCCCCTTTCGGACATTATGCTCCGGCCCGCACCAACCAAGAACGGAATACAGGCAGTGACAAGCATCGGTGACTGCATCGATCGGAAGGATGTCCGGACCAGTGACGGCTGATCTTGGAAACGGCGCGCCAATAGCGACGTTGCTTGGTGGCGATGGCACGGCGGTGGTCGGTCAACTCTACCTGTGGGAGTCCGGCGACCTCGGCATTCTGTTGGCCAGAGACGATCACGAGATTTCATTCGTTGACCGGGTGCTGGACGTCGACATCCTCGCACGTGCACGAGCAGCTAACAGTGCCGAGCTGGTCGAGTTTCTTGAGACATTGCCGGTGATGGCCTTGTAAGCGGGAAGCCGTACCATGCCGGTCCCGGCTGCAAATAGTCAAAGATATATCAAGAGTGACAGATATATATAAATGTAGGATAGTCGATCTATAGCCATATCGAGAGGCCGTAGATGTTCAGCGCCGCACGAAAACTTATCTTCGCGATTATATCCGGCACCGTGTCGCTTTCGTTCATTCTTTCTGACCGAGCGCACGCGCAGACCTATCAGATCGATTGCGCGATCCTTCTGTGCCTCGCTGGCGGCTGGCCGGCGTCAGAACCATGCGCAAGAGCACGGGCAGAGTTCATCCGCAGGATTACGCCCTGGCCGGTTGAGCCCCCGCTTCAGATCTGGCGCTGCCCCATGGGAGCCTCCTACGAACCAGGGTCTGATCGATCACCTACAGCGCGGTTCTACGATATCTATGCTGGCAGTTCTGCGACCCCCCTGCCCTACTCCGTTCCGACGAGTCTTCATAGGCTATCGGTCGATGCGGCCCCTGCCCTACTACACAACACTACACCGACGTCTACAGAGCTTTTTCAAGAATTCGCACTTCAGCTGGTCCAAGATCGCGCCGACATCGACATCAGCGGCTCGGACTTCAACTTTGTCCGATCAATCCGCGTCTTTGATGTGCGCTATGCGCGTCAACGGGAGTCCGGACGTGATGGTGACTGTAATCGGTCGGCAGTCGTTTCACTCGGCACCTACGGGACACAGGGAGATTTCTCGTGGCAAAGATCTTCGCCGGGCACCCTGCCCTTCGCGCATGTGGGCCTCGAACGGTGGGGCGAGCACTGCCCCAGCATATGGCATAGATCAGTGTTCGTTGAATGGCGCGACTACGAAGGGAACTACGGGTTCGAGCAAGTGAACTACTGACTGTCACCCCCTGCCCTAATCCGGTGCGCCGGTGATTGGGTTCCGAGCCCTTTCCATCCCGCGCCCAAGGTGAGGCTGTCAGCAGCACGGCAGATGCAGGAACAACTTATTAGTGCAAACGGAATCTGAGTGTCGGCCCACAGAGCTGACGAGAACGAATAATGGCCCCCCTGCCCCGCCGCTGCGGTCGTTTGTGCGAAGCGCGGCGGAGGTCTCGAATGAGCCCAATTTCACCGATGCTACGTCATGCCTGAACGACCGCCATTTTAAACAGATGAGCCGAGCTGGTCTCGACACCAAACTTGTATGGCCTCACAAAAGCGCTCAACACGGGCGGGGCGTTTTGTTCCGGGCGCCAGTGCGAGATTTACCGGCAGACGCGCGGCACGAAGATCAGGTTCCGCGTCTATCAACCTGCCTTGCACTAAATCATCTGCAATGAACCAGCGAGGCAGGATGGCGACGCCAACGCCTTGAAGGCAGGCCTCATAGATTGCAAAGATGTTGTCGCTGGCCATCTTAGGGGTAACCGCGAACACCTGCGCGGAACCGCCACTTTTTGAAAGCTCGATCCGGTTGCCCTCAAACGGCCCAAGGGTCAGCCACGGCAAGTCTTTCACTGGTTGTGTCGCATGTGCAGCAAGGCATTCTGGCGTGCCAACAATCAGCCGCTCCACACGCGCCAGCTCCCGCACAACAAGCGTATCGTCTGGCACAGGCCCGATTTTGAGCCAGCAATCACACCCTTCTTCAGCAAAACGGATTGCATCGTCGCGCAAGCGCCAATCAATGGTGACGTCTGGGTGATCCTTCATGAACTGCGACGCCGCACGGACAAACAAGCTCTGTCCAAGGGCAACCGGTGCAATCACACGGATCACGCCCCTCAATGCGTCGTCTTCTGAATGCCGTTCCGCGATTGCCTCCCACTCGCCCAACATGCGCCGCGCGTCTTCCAAAAGAGCCAGGCCATCCGGCGTCAGGGTAACCTCATGGGTCGTGCGCCGTGCCAGCACGACACCCAGACGGGTTTCCAGCGCCGCAAGCTGTCTGGAGATCGACGGCTGCGAGGTTCCCAAGTCGCGGGCGGCTTCCGAAAGCGAACCGCGCTCGGCAATGCGCACAAAAGTTTCCAGAAGAGCGAGACGATCAAAGCGTTGGTTCATACGATAGACGTATAGCAGTCTTACGATCCATACCGCTACCGTTAAATCGTCAGGTCCGTATGTTCATCTCAATCAAACCGAAAGGAACACGACATGATCAACGATTTGAACTCGACTTTCACCTTCCTCAATGGACGTACAGTCAATCGCATCGGCTACGGTGCGATGCGCCTGACCGGCCAGCCCCGTAACTTCGGCCCCTATGCCGATTGGCAGGGTGGCATCGATCTTTTGCGCCGCGCCCGTGATCTTGGCGTTACCCATATCGACACGGCGCGGGCCTACGGCCCACACGAGAACGAAAGGCTGATTGCAGACGCGCTTCTGGCCGACGATGGCACCTATGGCGATATGTTCATTGCCTCCAAGGGGGGTGTGGAAAAGAGCGCCACAAGCATCAGCCGCGATACATCCGCTGCGACCATGAAGCGGCATTTGGATGAAAGCCTTGCCAGTCTGCGGACGGAAAAGATCGACCTTTACTACGTCCATTCCCCCGATGGCGTGACACCCATTTCCGAAAGTGTCGCAGCTCTGGAAGAGGCCCGGCAGGCCGGAAAGATCGACATGATCGGGCTGTCGAACGTCACAAGCGGGCAAGTCGAGGAAGCTCTGAATGTCGCACCAATTGCGGCTGTCCAAAACCGCTACTCGCCCGCTGATGCGCGTGATGATGCACTGGAGTACATGATCGACTGGCTGAATGAGCAAGGTATTGCCTTTGTTCCGCATGGCCCGCTCGGTGCCAATCCTATGAGACAGGGGGCGACTGTCGATCCAGGCGCGGCATTGCGGACGCTGCTTGCCCGGTCGCCCAACATCCTCGTCATTCCCGGCACGACAACATTCGCGCATCTGGAAAACAACGCTGCGGCGCTGACAACTTGATATGCGTGGTGTTCTGATCACTTGGGCAGCGGCTTGGCCGACGATTACGGTTCTCCTGCTGCTCATGGACGGGACTATCGGACAGTGGCCGCTCGCAATGCGAACATTGGTCTTAACAGGGCTGATGGTCCCACTGATGGCGCTGCTCATCGTACCAGCTCTGAACCGCGTCGTCGCATATCTTGAAAGCAAACAATCGCGCTCCGGCCTCTAGCCCGCGCTGAGTTCACCTCAAACCACACGTTCCACACTTCGCTTCACGAAAGCGGACTGGTTCACTTTTGCCTAAAGGAGGCACTACAATGAAACTCCCTATCCTCACTCTTGCTGCGGCGGGATTTGCCGTGGTCACGACAGAGTTCGTGATTATCGGCGTCCTGCCACAACTCGCAGCCGACCTTGGCGTCACCATTGCCCAAGCAGGTCTCTTGGCGACGATATTCGCCTTTACTGTCGCTATCGCTGCTCCGTTTTTGACGGCTCTAGTGGCGAAGGTTGAACGCAATAAGCTCTTCGCGGCGCTGTTGGCAATGATCGCTGTCTCGAACGTCCTGACTGCTGTGGCACCCACCTTTGAGACGCTTGCTGCGGCCCGTGTCGTCGGAGCCCTGGCGCTTCCGGTATTCTGGGCGGTTGGCACCGCTTCTGCTGCGCAGCTTGGGGGACCCGAAGGTGGCGGTAAATCCGTGGCCATCCTTTATGCCAGTATCTCGGCAGGGACGGTCATCGGCATTCCGCTTGGGACACTCTTGGCTGATCTGATGGGATGGCGCGTTATGTTTGGGGCAATTGGCGTATTGGCGGCAATCATGTCGCTGGGGCTCCTGGCCTTCTTCCCCACAACCAAACCGCAAGCCGCTCCCTCGTTTCTGAAACAGGCGTCGATCCTGAAACGCGTGTCGTTCCTTGCGCATCTCGTGCTGACGGCCTTTTCCTTCACCTCGATGTTCGTCGCCTACACCTATCTGGCAGACATTCTGCAGACGCTCGCAAGCGTGCCATCCGCACAAGTGGCCTGGGTTCTGATGGGTTTTGGCGTGGTCGGGTTGGTCGGCAATTGGCTCGCCGGACAACAAGTGGACCGGAGCCCGATGGGTGTGACGGTTGTATCGCTCGCCGCTCTCTCTGCCGCTTCGTTCGCGACGGTCGCAATGACGGGCCAAGGCATCCTGTTCCTAATCCCCATGGCGATCTTGGGCGCGGCGCAATCGGCGGGCTTCATTGCCAACCAGCTTCGCGTCATGAAGCAGGTCCCGGAAGAGCAGGAGTTCGCGTCAGCTCTGAGTGTGACCATCGCACAGGTCGGGATTGGTCTTGGTGCCCTCATCGGTGGTCGGGTGATCGACACCGCCGGTCTTCCAGCCCTCGGCACCGCCAACGCGATGATCGGCGCCGCCGGCTTGGTGGCCGCGTTTCAATTGTAAAAGCTGACCTTCGGGAGCTAGCAGCGAAAGACCGGTTTGTCTGCGTTTCTTCTGTTGTGCTGTTTCTTATGAGCGTCTGCTGCCTCGCTCCTGATCGACTGTTGCGATGTTTTTCCAATCGGGAACGTTGCAGTTTCTCTCATATGCGACGTGGAAAATTTTTTCGGGCGCCATCTCCTAAAGCGGCGATGCCGACTTTGTTGATACTATCTCTCGTCTCTCGCGGTACTATGTAGTGTCTCAGTTGAGGGCCACCCAACGCCCCCTGCCCTGCCTTGTTTTCAGTCAGGTGAATTGGCGGAGCCTTCGAACACGTTCAGAGCTGAGCGGTTTCCTGCAGTCTTGCCACTCATCGCCTCAATGCAGTTTGTGGCTTTAAGGCTGCGCCAACGGCTATCGAACTAGCGTGCCAGACAGCCGCCAAAATCATCCATGTTGAATGCATTCAAGATTCTATGTGAGCTCATTTTTCGGCGCCCTTGGGCCTTATTCGCCGACTGCATGACAAGACGAGCAACTTGTGAGATGCTGAAGTTACGCAAGTCTTGAATGCATTCAAGAACTACGACCCGCAACCCTTCGGAACGCCCTCCGCGCCAGATTGATAGCCTGCAACCCCATAGTAAGGCGTTCTCTTCCCAAATGACAAAAAACCATTATACTGGAAACAAGAATCGACGAGCACAGTCGATCAGGTTAATGGCGGGCAGCTGTGATGAGCGGCAATCTTGAGCAATTTTTGACAGAGCTTTCGCGTGGTCTCGACAAGACCATGGTCTCCGTCAACAAAGAAATGACGCTGCGAACGCGCATCCAACGGACGTGGTCCATGCGCCAGTGCGCGCGGTTTCTAAACGTCAGTGTGATCTATCTCCAGAAATTCGCCAAGCAGAGCGACGATTTCCCCGAGGGGGAGTATGTCGGCCGTGAACGCGTCTTCACTGTCAACGAGTTGATGCACATGCGTGCCTTACTCGCTGCGAACGGCAAGCGCCCGTACGACTACCTTGCGTGGCGGAAGCCTGGCGATGAACTGCCTGTTATTTCATTCGCAAGTCAAAAAGGTGGTACGGCAAAGTCTCTTTCAGCTGCCCATTTCGCTCAGTATTTGAGCCTGCACTACGGAATGCGGGTGGGTGTAATGGACGCTGACCCGCAAAGCACTGCAACGCTGTACTTCGTAGGTGGCGACGGCCTACCCACCATGCCTACTGAAGACACTCCGTCGATGGTCGATTTTGCAGGCCTGTTCGCGAACGAAGACGCTCCCTACACGGACTACACCGCTGAAGAGCTGGATCAGTTCTTTCTACAGACCCAATGGCCCGGGGTCCGAATTGTCCCGGCGCATGGCGAGACTTCCGAAGGTGAGATCCAGATTGCTAGGCTCGTGAGTGAGCGACCAAAAGGAAAGACCTTCTATCGCTACTTACGTGACGCGCTTGAGCGCTGGCGGGACCATCATGCCCCAAAGACAATGCCTAGCGAGCTTGTGTCTGGTGGACGCGTTGATCGCGGCAAGCTAGCAAGTGCTCTGTCGGAAACGTTCGATTGTATCGTTATCGACTACCAGCCGGCTTTGACACTGTTTCAGCTTAACAACGTGATTGCCTCCACCTCACTTGTGATCCCACAGACGATGAAAGGGTTCGACATAGCGACCTTGTCGACGTTCGTTAATGGCCTGCTCGGCATGATCCAGCAGATCCTTAAGAACGAACGGATCGACATCGGTTCGGGCGCCAACATGCTGCTGCCGACGATCGTCCAGCGAACCAACAATCAGGACCTCAACCAGATCTCCAACTTGCTGGAGCATTGCCCGGCAGAAGTGCTTCCCGTGTTTTACTTGAGATCGGATTCTATTTCGAACGCGTCAGATGTCTACCAGTCGGCCTATGAGTATCAAGCTGACACTCCCGGTAAGCGCAAAGGGATCGACCGGTTTGTCGAGAACGCCGATGCTGTCAACGACGCCATAGTTGGTCGCATCTGGCCCGGCTTTGAACGTGGTTACGCAGACAAGTGGATGGACGAATTCTACCAAGACGATGAGGAGAACGTGTGATGGCGAGGGGCCTCAAAAGATCGCTTCTCAAAGATGTCGGAAAGCCAAATGGCTTGTCTGAGGACAGTAGTCCAGAGCAAGAAGAAACGGCTGCACACCCTGAAACGCCTACTGCATTTAAGCGCGCAAGTGCCGGAGCAGGTAGTGCCTGGAAGGCGGGCGCGCTTGCTGAAACCCAAGCTGGTCTTGACGAGGCTCGTGAGGCAATGGTGACCGGCATCTTGAATGGCGATCAGGTCCTTGAGATCGATCCCGAGATGATCAGTGATCCAGTTGGGACAGACCGAAGAAGCGATTGGATGCAGCAAGAAGGCTTCCAAGAGCTTGTCGAGAGTATTAAGGCCAGCGGTCAAGATTTGCCGATTCTGGTGTGGCCCGAAGATCCGAACTGGCGGCCGGACGAACTTGATCCGAAAAATCTTGAACGCATTCAATTCGTACTTTTGGCAGGTCGTCGACGTTGTGAAGCCGCGAGGATCCTTGGTCGACCAGTTAGGGCGGTTATCGCTTCTCAAGAAGGCAGGAGTGGCCCGGAAGCAACCTTCCAGATGCTCGTCTTACGCTTCAGAGAGAATGAAAAACGCGATGATCTAAGTGCTTTTGAACGGCAGTTGTCCATTGGTCAAATGTACGAGGAACTTAGCGCGTCATCCGAGACAAAACTCACCGCCAAGGCTTTTGCAGATCGCATCGGCGTTCACGAGAGTGTCGTTTCCCGTTCTCGCGCTGTGTACAAAGCGAAAGATGAGATCTTGAACGCATTCAAGAACGTTTATGATCTCAGCTTCAATGACTTCCAAAAGGTCTTGGCGCAGCTCGCCGATAGCAGTCCATCGCAAACAAAAAAGCGCGCTTTTCCGCAGAAACTAAAGATAGTTCGCAAGGTCGGAAGTCGAAATCTCTCGGTCGAAGCGCAAGGTGGGAAGCTCTCGATAAAGGCTTCGGGACTGAAGATAGACAAATCTCGGCTCGAAGGTCTCGGAGACCTAGTCGCCGAATACTTGAATAACGACGGGGCAAAATAAGAGGCAGGCGTCGCAACGACGACGCGAAAGGCCCCAAACGAGGCAAGAAACAGGAGCGTGCATGCTTTGAGATAACAGCAAAAGAAAAGCCCCCAAGCACAGGGCCTGAGAGCTCATCTGAATAGTTTGGTCGCTATCAAGATAGGTCTCCGGCGAATCACTGTCAACGACGAACGCTCCTGAGCGAACGGGAATCTTTTGCCTGCTATCGAGCAGAGGAGGCAAATCACCCATGGTACATACAGGTTGGCGCAAGCCGACGCCGGGTCTTGGCATAGCGGAACAGCTTGCCCAAGCCGGCGAACGGGTAGCTGTACCCAAATCAGCGGCCTTCGTGGCCGTGAAACGCGTGGGTGCCCATATCGGGCTCAAGGCCAGCGATCTGATGCTACTCGACACTCTGGGGGCGTTTACGCAGCCCCAGGACTGGGAAGAGCGGCGGCGGCCGATCGTATGGGCCTCCAACGCCTATCTGATGGAGCAGACGGGCTTTTCGCTGTCTGCGCTCAAGCGCCACGCACGGCGACTGGCCGAGGTTGGCGTAATTGCCTTCAAAGACAGCCCGAACGGCAAACGCTGGGGCAGGCGGAACGAGGAGGGGCATATCATCGAGGCCTATGGTTTCGACCTGTCGCCCATGGCGGCCCGCGTGGAAGAGTTCACGGAGCTCTACGGTCGTATCCAGGAGGAGCGGGCGCTGTGCCAGCGCCTGAAGCGCCAGATCACCGTGGCACGACGGATGATCCGCGCCCGCATCGAGGCGGCTATCCAGAGCGCGCTGAGCGGCGCCTGGGCACAGTACTTGGAGCGGTTCGAGGGCCTTCTGGCGCGGCTTCCACGGGCCAATGTAGGCTCTGAGATACTCGAACAGGTGCTTGCCTTGTTCCAAGGGCTGCAGGAACGCGTGGAGCAGGCCTACCTCAAGGCCTTTCGCGGTGATGAAGTTGTGGAGAATGCTCCTCGAACCGAGGAACAAACCACTAAACAGACTCAAGAAATGAACCCCAAGGAGTTCAATTCCGACCCTCATATACCAACTACAAATCAACTCGATCCTGTAACCTGTAATCGCTCAGAAACTGAGCAAGCGGCGGGGGTGGCACCCGAAAATCCAACAGTGGTGCTGGTTGAGAGGCCGGAACAGAAAGGGGAGGGGGCTGGTACGACTAACTCACCCCGAGGCGTGGCTGTGGATGTCCGAACGGTGATGCATGCCTGTCCGGAATTCGCCTTCTGGGCGCGGAACATGGGCGGATATCTCCGGGATTGGGGCGATCTCTACCGTATTGCTGGCGACCTGAAGAAGATCATTGGGATCTCGGACCACGCCTGGGTCGCAGCGCAGGAGGTCATGGGCAAACAGATGGCCGCGGCGGCGATGGCCCTGGTGTTCGACAAGCATGCCAAGGGTGAGGTGTCCTCGGCCGGCGGGTATTTGCGCGGCATGACCGAGAAGGCCGGGGCAGGGGAGCTGCACCTCGAGCGCAGCTTCTATGGCCGGCTCAGCGGTCAGGCGGCATGATGGATGGGTTAGAGCCCTGCAGCCTTGGTCAGATTCACCCGGAACCGGTCTCTGCGGCGCTGGTAACGACGTGTCATTTCGGCCGAGACGTGTCCGAGCTGCTTCTGAACGTGCCGCTCGTCAACTTCTGCCGAAGAGGCGAGGCCTGCGCGCAAGCTGTGACCGGAGAAAAGGGCGAGGCGATCTTTCTCTGGAAGGTCTGCGCGGATACCGCTCCTCAGCACGGTCGTTTTGATGAGGCGGGCGACGTGCTTGTCCGACAGCCGGGCTTCCAGGGCTTTCTTCCCATCGCGGGAGGTTCGGACGAAGACCGGCCCAAAGTCGATCTTGGCGAAGTGAAGCCATTGTTCGAGCGCGTGAACCGGGCAGGATTGTTCCGAGGATCCACGGCCGATCTCCACCTCGCGCCATCCTGTTTTGGCATTCAGCGTCAGCACCGCGCCATCGTCGAGGATCTCGATCCAACCGCTGCTGTCCAAAGTGTCGTCTTTGCCGACATCAAGGCTCACGATTTCGGAGCGCCTCAGCCCACCAGCGTATCCCAGTAGCAGGATGGCCCGATCGCGCAGTCCGCGCAGATCGTAGGGCAGGGTGCCAACCATAGCCAAGATGTCTTCCGGCAGGATGGCTTCTTTCTGCACCGGAGGCCGAGCGTGCTTGCGTTTGATCCCAGCCAAGACAGTCGCGATGTGGCGGTCCTTGCGGTCGAGCGAGAACCCGCATTGGGTATAGTTCCAGGCGAGGCCGGACAGGCGGCGGTCGATTGTTGAAGCCGAAAGTGCAGGGGTGGTGCCCGTCGGCGCTGCGAGATCCGTAAGATACAGCCCAATCATCTCTGGCGAGGGCGGCAGCGGTTCTGTGCCTTTCAACCTGCACCAGCGCGCAAAGTGCTTCCAGTCAGCGGCATAGGCTTTGTTGGTGTTCTCGGTCGTCGAAGCTTTCGCATAGTCGCGCGCTGTCTCAACCAGCCGATCAAGCGTGCCCGATCCAGCCACATGCTCGGGCAGAGCGATCGCCTCGCCGACCGGCCGCACTCTCTCGTCGCGCTCGTCATCAGTCAGCGAGGATGAGGGCACTGAAGTCGAATTCTCAGCGTCTGGGGCCTCATTTTCGGGTGTTTCACTCATGTCGTTCTTGTTTCATCGTTGGACTCTAAGTCGTTGATTTTATGAGAGTCATGATCCTGTTTCATTTCTGGATTCTAGTTTCATTATCGGACATAGGATAGTGTTTTCTGGGTTCAGGGCATGGTTGATCGCTTGGACATCACGGCCGCGGCTGATGGAGCCTGGGAACAGGCGGTTCAGCGAGAGGCGGTGATCCGTCGGTTGACCGACCAGCCGCGCATATCGCGTTCTGATTTCCTCGCAGCGTGTCAAGAGTTGGGGGTCAAACGGTCCCGCCTTTATGAGCTGATCAAAGCTTACAAGGCCCGACCGCTCACCAGTTCGCTTCTTGCGTCTTCGGCGGGGACGCAAACCGGGAGCAGCCGCCTGCCGGATGAGATCGAAGCGGTGGTGTCGGAGGCCATTGATCAGTTCTTCAAGTCACCGCAGAAGCCGAGCATCAATGCCCTTCACAAGGAGGTTCGCCGGCGCTGTCGTGCAAAGGAGCTGAAGGCACCTTGCTGGTCTACACTGCGGAAACGAGTGATGGCGCTGAACCCGGCTGAGCTCTCGGCGACGCGAGAAGGGGCAAAGGTCACGCGGCAGCGCCATCGACCGGTGCCGGGCAGCTATCAGATCGAGCGCGCCTATGAGGTTGTCCAGATCGATCACACGCTGGTCGATGTCATCGTTGTGGATCGGATCCATCGGAAGCCTTTGCAACGGCCCTGGCTGACGCTCGCGATCGATATCGCGAGCCGGATGGTGGCTGGTTTCTACCTGACCCTTGAGCCACCATCGGCGCTATCCGTCTCACTGGCCATCCAGCATGTGGTGCAGCCCAAAGGTGACTGGTTGAACGCCCTTGAGATTGATGCCGACTGGCCCGCTGTGGGTTTGCCCGAGACCATCCATGTCGACAACGCCAAGGAGTTCCGCTCGAAAGCAATGAAGCGCGGTGCCGAGGAGCATGGGATCTCACTTCAGTACCGGCCCATCGGTGCCCCACACTACGGCGGCCACATTGAACGGCTGATCGGCACGATGATGGGAGCCGTGCATCTGCTACCCGGATCGACTTTCAGCAGCATCAAGGACCGCGGTGACTACGACTCCGTGTCGAACTCCGCGATGACGCTGGACGAGCTTGAGCGTTGGTTGGCGCTTGAGATCACCCGCTACCATGCGGAATCTCACCGCATACTTGGTATTCCACCCTTGGCAGCCTGGGACGAGGCCTACGAGCGGCGGGATTTGCCGCTGAGGATGCCCCATGATCCCGAAGGCTTCCAAATCGATTTTCTACCGAGTGAGCAACGGATGGTGCGGCGCGACGGTATCCATCTGTTCGGTCTGCGCTATTGGGACGACATCCTAAGCCTTTGGGCTGGCCAGCAGGGTCGCCGATTGCGCGTCTCCTATGATCCACGCGACCTTTCGACCGTGTTCGTGCGCGGTCCGGACGGCCAAAGGTATCCGGTGAGGTTCGCGGACCTGCGGCATCCGCCGATAACATTGTCCGAGCATCGTCGTGCGCAGACGATCCTGCGAGAGCGTGGACGGTCCCTAGAGGATGAAGACCTGATCTTCGAGGTAATCGAGGATCAACGCGCGCTTGTCGAAGCTGCCTCCGCGCGGACGCGGGCAGCGAGGCGGACGACCGAACGCCGTAAGCGGGCGCTAGACGGTACTGCCGCCGACGAGATGGAGGCCGGGGATCACGTATCGGAGATGGATGAGAACGCACTCAGGAGCCACCCGGGGTTCGAAGTGGAGGAATGGTCGTGAGTGAGCACAGCGCATTCGCGCATCTCGATCCGGCCTATCGGCGCTTTGCAGATCTGCCGGATGAAGAGCGGATTGCGTGGATCAGGGCGGACCGTTGGATTGGTTTTGATCAGGCAGGGAAGGTTCTTGCCCGATTGGACAACCTACTCACTTACCCGCCCCGCGACCGGATGCCATGCCTGCTGATCTACGGCGATACCGGCATGGGCAAGACCAAAATCGTGCGCAAGTTCGAACGGGCGCACCCGCCCAAGTTCTGCCAGGTCAAAGGCGTCGATTACCGTCCCGTGGTGGTGGCGCAAGTGCCCTCGGAACCGATCGAGCGCGATCTCTACCGCGAACTCCTGGCGGCCACGGGCGCGCCGGCGATGGCGGGCGGCACGCTGGCTCGCGAGAAAGATGTCTGCCGGTCGCTCTTACGCACCGTAGAGGCAAAGATGATCATCCTCGATGAGGTGAACGGTATGCTGGCCGGCACCTTCCGGCAGCAGCGGATTTTTCTCAATGCAATCAGGTTTCTGGCCAATGATCTGCGGATCCCTTTGGTTTGCGCGGGAACCGATCTCGCGCGCCAGGCGCTGCTGACCGACGCACAGCTTGCGGAGCGGTTCGAGGCATTTCACCTCAAGCCCTGGCAGAATGATGCCGCTTTTGCGGGCCTTCTGAAGAGTTTCGAACGCATATTGCCGTTGCGCGAGGCCTCGGATTTGATGAATGCCGAGACGAGAACCCGCATCCACAACCTTACCTCCGGTGTAACTGCACGTATCTTCCGCCTGATCGAGACAGCGGCGGAAGACGCAATCCGCACGAGCAAGGAGCGGGTTGATGCGGAGAGCTTTGGCGATGATCTTGTGCTGCCGCTGGTCTCGATGACCCAGACGCGGCGGCGGCGCGGGAAACGTGCGCCGCACTCGGCTATGGCATGATGGTATCGGTGCAGCTACCGGTTGCGCCACGTCCTTTCCGAGACGAACTCCTGTCTTCCTGGATGGTCCGTGTCGCCGCCCGCTATGGCCTGGAGGTTCCGGAAATGACCACCTGGCTCACGGGGCAGGGGAGCGGAATGCAGTCGCACCGCCTCATTGACGATATCGCTCCCGACCCCGATCTGCTGAGGCTTTGGGCGCGTGCCGGCCGCATTGACCCCGCGCGACTGACCCGCCTTTCTTTGGCTTTCCACTACCCCGATCGCGTCCCTGCATGGACCCTCGAGCGATCTGAGGCGCCGGTCTGTCTGGCTTGCTTCGACGAAGATCGGGCGCGAGGTCGCGACAATTACTTGCGATCTGCCTGGAGACTGGCCGAGCACCTCGTCTGTCCAGCCCACCGGCAGATGCTGCACGACCGCTGCCCGGCTTGCAGCGCTCAGTTGCGGGTGTCGTTTCAGTTTCGGAGTGGCGTGTTGCACCCGTTCTGCAGCAGGTGTGGCGGTTTGCTCACCAGCAGGGGAACGGAGCCAGAGCACACCCCGGACGCAGGCTTCGCGGCAGGTGTTCTCGACCTTCAACGTCAGGTGGAGCATATCCTCAAGGTCAATGACGACCATCGCATGCGCTTGGAACATGCCATCCGCACACTCTGGGCACCGCTTGATCGGGTGGATGCGGCGCGTCCCACTCTCGCCCTCTGGTTCAATCAACCTGGATGGCACTGTCCGTTTGAGGCGCGAGCGGCCGTCAGCAAGGATACACCGTTCCAGCACCTGCCCCTGCGCTGGCGGGCGTTGACCCTGATCATTCTGGGCGACCTCTTCGGCGCGGCGCTCGATTTTGATGTTGAGATGCCCGAGACAGCGCGTTGGCTGTTCAGCAGAGCCGTGCCCGTGCTTCCGCGCCGTCAGTGCCTGTGGCGGCGATTAGACGAAGAAAAGAGTTCCGTTGACTGGGCGACAGGAAGAGTCCAGAGATTGAGCAAGAGCCCGGTCCACCGTTTGAGTGAGAACTTCCTCGACGAGAGACGCGATTTCGGGCGAATCCACCCATGAAATCAAAACGACACACGGTGTGCCCGTGAAGCTTCTTGCCAACCTGTTAGCGCTCAAGGCAGCAACCGCCACCTCAAAACTGGAAGGACGCTTGGTGCGGGAAGAGGATATCCGCGATGCTTATCATCTGACGCCGCCGGGCGAGGCGCGAGGTCCCGACGGCGATCTCCTGGCGTTCTGGCGGGAGGCGGTGCGGCTGCGATTGAATGGCCGAGAGTGGCAAGCCGGACTTGGGAGCCACATCGGACATGACGCTGTGACTGACGTGCATACTTGGCTCAACGCAGGTTTTGCTCGCGCAAGGACGCATGGGCCGCTGGCTGGGTGCGTCTCGGTGATGCGCGCGATTCTTGAGATGGACGATCGGGCGGAGCGGGTCGCTTGCCTGCTTTCTGACATCATCCTTGCCCGTACGTTAGGGTGGTCGGCTCTTGTTCCGATTACAGCACAGTTTCTCACCAAGGCAATGATGCGGGATTTGACCGCAGACGGGCAGGGGGACGAGTTGACTGCCCAGCGGAAGATACTGGAGTCGATTGAAGACACGGTCGGGCTGGCGCGGGACCTCGCATCCAGAGCAGTGGCGCTGCGGGCAGTTCCGCCGAAGTTGCGCGCCAAGGGATCGGACGCAGCGGTTACGCTGTTCCTATCCGAAGATGCGGTCGCGCCGTCGTCTAAGCTGTCGCCGATGATCCAAGGCACCACTATTCCGATGACCGATCGTGCGGCGCGGCGGTTCTGTGATCGGTTGGTGGAGCTGGGCGTGGCGCGCGAGCTGACCGGGCGGCCGACGTTCCGGCTGTATGGGATCGGTCCATGACGGCCACAGCCAAACAAAAATCAGCGAGCAAACAGCAAGCCTCGACACGCGAAGGCCTGTTTGACCGGGAACTCGCGGATCTGCCGCAGGAGTTGCGCTGGCGCGAATGGATGGGACGGATCGAGGCAGTTCTCTTTGCAAGCGCATCGCCTGTTGGACGTGAAGACCTGGCGCGCGTGGTAGGGCAGGGAGCCTCGGTCGAGATGCTGATCGCGGACATTCAGGCCGAGCTCTCCGGGCGACCCTACGAGCTGGCCGAAGTGTTCGGCCGTTGGATGTTCCGGACAAAGACGCAATTCGCCGACGCAATCAAAGTTGCCGCCTATCTCGGCGACCAGTCGCTCGCCTTCACTGAGATGGAGATGGGCGTGCTCTGCGCCATTGCCTATCACCAGCCGATTGACCGAGCAGGACTCAAGGACATTTTTGGCAATGAGGTGAGCCGCGATCTGTTGGCCCGGCTACGGGTCAGAGACCTGATTGCGTCAGGCCCAAGGTCGCCGCGTCCAGGCGCACCGCATACGTTCGTGACCACTGAGATGTTTCTGACGACGTTTGATCTGCAGACATTGCGGGACTTGCCGGAGTTGCAGATCACACCAAAGGCTTGATCGAAAGAATTGACAAAGTTTGCCATAGTGATTATCTGCGAACCATGGCCACAATGAATGTTTCCCTTCCTGAGCCTATGAAATCCTGGGCTGAGGCGCGGACCAGAGATGGACGTTACAGCAACGTCAGCGACTATGTCCGCGATCTGATCCGCAAGGATCAAGAGCGGGAGGGTGCTATCGCTGAACTGCAAGAATATGTTTCTGAAGGGATCAGCAGTGGGCCACCACGCCCATTTGATCTCGCCGGGTTCGTTGCGCTCAAAACAGCTCACCAGTCCTAAAGATGCAGATCCTGTTCCGGCCTCAGGCAGAGGCCGACATCGCCGACATTTGGGCCTACACGGACGAGATCTGGGGACAGCAGAAGGCGGCCGACTATCTCGCGGCACTTGAGCAGATGCTCCAATCCGTCGCTGCGTTTCCCGAGATGGCGCGTTTGCGCAGTGATTTTGATCCACCAGTGCGGATTCATCCCTTTCGAAAGCACCTGATTATTTACCAAACAGATGGCACCATGCTTGATGTCATCCGTATACTTCATAGCAGATCCAACTGGGCGCAGTTTCTAACAGAATAGTCCGTTTGCAGTCGCCGCGAAAAGCACCAAGGGCGGATTCTGTGGAAAAACAACGTGTTGCTTGTGCAGAAAGTGGCAATCTAAATGGAGCGCGAGTGCCTTTCTTGTCAGGCTTTGCCCGTTTGCTGCGGTGCAGAAAAGATCTTGGCTAGTTTGCGGAGGTTTTGGGCGGTGGCTGCGAGCAAGAATTCATCATTTGCACCGCATGGACCTCGAAATCGGAGCCGTCCCAGCCCAAGGATGCGTTTGAGGTGGGCGAAGAGCATTTCGACTTTCTTTCGGAGGCTCATTGAAACTTTGTATTGCTTGGTTTTGGCAATGTCGCGGGCGACCTGGCGGGCGTCTTCGTCATGTTCACGGTTGATAGTTCGGGTGTTCGCATTTGGACAGCATTTTGCATTTGAGGGGCACGCCTGACACGTCAGCTTAAGCGCGCGGTATCGCATGGTACCTTTGCCAGATGGGCCTCGATTTGGATCGGAATAATTACGATGGAATTGCTTGAGATCGTGTCCTTCTGGGCAAATGTAACGGTCATTTTCTGGATCCCATTCGAAGGCATCGCGTGACCAGACGCCTTCAATCTTTTTGACTTGGTCAATGACGGGGATGTGGGGTGCGATACCACGCTCGACCAGCCAGCCCAGCATCGGCCCGGTGCAATATGCTGTGTCTGCGATTAGCCGTTCGGGATCAATGTCATGCGACGTCTTGATCCGATCCAACATGGTGCAGACAGAACCAACTTCGGCTTGCCGGATTGATCTTGTTCCTTCGACATCCACAACGACGCTATGGTCAGTATCAATCAGATAATTAGTAGAATAGCTGAAGAACGCAGGTCCTTTACGGGCTGCCGTCCATTGGCTTGCCGGGTCAGAATGGGATGTGAACTTTGGCTCGACCTCAGATGCTGCGCCAAATGCGGCATTGTCCAGTACGTCCAAATACTCCTTCACGGCGCGCGGGGCATCACTCGGATCGATGGCGCAGTGATCCCAATCTTCCTTTGGCGTGGAGTTCTGTTTGTTCGCATCGGCCTCAATCAAGCTGGCGTCGGCAGCCAGTCGTTGGCCGCTCACCAAGCCATCCGCGATGCACCGTGTAACGGTCTTCTCGAACAGATGACGCAACAGCGCACTCTCGCGGAAGCGCCCATGTCGGTTCTTTGAGAACGTCGAATGGTTTGGGATAGGATCAGACAGGTCGAGGCGACAAAACCAGCGATACGCCAAGTTCAAATGCACCTCTTCACACAGCCGACGTTCAGACCGGATGCCGAAGCAGTACCCCACCAACGGCATGCGGATGAGTAGCTCGGGGTCGATGGATGGACGGCCAGTGTGGCTGTAAAACTCAGACAAATACTGGCGGATGTCACTCAGATCGACGAACCGATCAATCGAACGCAGCAGATGATCTTGTGGGATATGGTCGTCCAGCGAGAACTCATAAAACAGCGCCGCTTGCGCTTCCTGCTTCGGTCCCATCATCGCCAAATCTCCCAATCAATATGCCAATTGAATCAGCGAATGGGCACCCGATCAAGCAAGGGTTTTTCAACAAAAGGGCGGAGAGCGGGCATTCGCTGCAGGTGCAAAGCGCTCGATTGTCGTTGTTCGAAGCCGACATTCATTCGATGATTGAATCCGCCCCTGGTGATGTAGTTCGAGAGACGAACAAATGCGTTGGCACATTCCGCATGTGGTTTGGCGCGCAGAGCACTTTGCGGAACACCAATCTTCTAGTATCTTGGAGCTTGGAGGGTCTCATGCAGCATTCATCTCAACAACCAACGGTACATGTGGGCAAAGTCTGGCGGCTCATGCTGGCCGATCTTGGCCTTGATGCAGTGGCTGTCCTGCGGCGTGCAGGCCTGCCAAGCGGTCAGTTGGATGGTGATGGCAGCCGCATCACGCTGAGTGAATTCTATGCGCTATGGGAAAGCTTCGATGCGGAGGCGGAGACGCCGACACTGGCGCTAAAGCTTGGCCAGATCGAAGCGAGCGAGTTCTTCGACCCGGCCTTCTTTGCGGCGATGTGCGCACCCAATATGACCGTGGCGGGACAGCGGCTTGGGGAGTTTAAACGCCTTGTGGGCGCCTTCAGCCTAGATGTTGAGGTCATCCCAACCGAGACCCGGTTTAGCTACCGATGCAAGTATCGCCCTGATTTGCCAACCACGCTAGCGGCAACCGAGATTGTCTTTCTTGTCAATTTGCTGCGTCGCGCCACACGCCAGCACGTTGTGCCGAAATCCGTCTGCCTGCCATCGGCACTCCAAGAGACCGCTGCATTCGAAGACTGGTTCGGATGTGCAATCTCAAACGGTGAAACTGCATCTTTCAGCTTGAATCCCATCGACGCCCTGCGACCCTTCCTGACATATGACAATCAGATGTGGCAGTCTTTTGAGCCGGACTTGCGACGCCGGA
>JBCBOD010000092.1:0-16163 GCA_039821425.1 Pseudomonadota bacterium | reverse complement strand
TCGCGATTGACGGCATCCTCGACGCTCTCCCCCGATTGCACGTAGGCATATGGGCGGCGCCATGCGCCGACCGGTTCGTTGTCCGCGCCATTCTCGTTCGACCAGTCGCTGATCGGCGTCTTGCGCAGCGGCTGAAACAGATCATCTTTCGCCACACCGGCAATCGACCCCATGGAAATCGGCGTGTAAGGCGGACGGAAGGTCGTCGTGCCGACATTCGGGATATCGTCATTCAGCGATTGCGAAAGGATCGCGAGTCCGTTGATATTGCTCAGCTTGCCCTGATCGGTCGCCATTCCAAGCGTCGTATAGCGCTTGGCATGCTCGACGCTTTCAAAGCCTTCCTGTGCTGCCAGCTGTACGTCAGACACCTTCACATCGTTCTGGAAATCCAGCCATGCCTTCGCGCGCAACTCATGGCTGGCCCCTTGCGGCATCAGCCAGACGGGCGACAGCGGGCCTTCAGCAGTATCGGCTGCCGCCGGGGCCTTGCCTGTGCGTTTGGCATGACCTGTGGCTTTGGCGGCCGAGGCGCCCGCCGCCCATGCATCGCCGACCACCTCACCCGTCAACAGATGCCCATTTGCCGTGCCCGCGACGGAGACGAAAGGCTGGCCATCATGGCTCGTTGGCGCGCGGTCCGGGTCCGGGCGGAACATCGCGCGCTCCGCATCCCAGTTCAGCTTGCCACCGCAATGAGACCACAGATGCACGACTGGCGACCAGCCGCCGGACATGGCAACGGCATCACATGCGATCTCTTCCAAAACCGCGCCTTCGCCTGCTTGCGCGCAAAGCGCCACGCCAGTCACGCGCTTGCCGCCTTTGACCTTGGCAATGCCTTTGCCGGTCTCAATCCGGATGCCTTCGGCGAGTGCCTGATCAATCAGCGCCCCTTCCACATGGGACCGCGCATCAACGATCACCGGCACGTCCAGCCCGGCGGCCTTCAGCACCAGCGCCGTCCGATAGGCATCATCATTGTTTGTCACCACAACAGTGCGGTCACCCAAGGACACGCCAAAGTTCGTGACATAGTCGCGCACGGCAGAGGCGAGCAGCACACCGGGGATGTCGTTGCCCGCAAAGGACAGCGGGCGTTCAATCGCCCCCGTCGCTGTGATGATCTGTCCCGCGCGAATGCGCCACAACCGGTGGCGCGGGCCTTCCTCCTCTGGCGCGTGGTCAGTCAAACGCTCATAGGCCAGGGCGTATCCGTGATCATAGACCCCTGCCCCCATGCAGCGCAGGCGCAGGCTGACGTTTGGCATCGCCTCCAACGCAGCAACGGTCTCGGTCACCCAGGAGGCTGCAGGTTTGCCATCCACCTCAGGCGTATCAACCACCGCGCGGCCACCCCAATCGGCGGTTTGCTCCATCAGCAGCACGCGCGCACCGGCCTGCCCGGCTGACAGCGCGGCGGCAAGGCCAGCAATCCCACCACCGATGATCAGCACATCAACGTGGCAGTGGAAATGCTCGTAAGTGTCCTGATCGCGGTCCTTCGGCGCCTTGCCCAGACCGGCAGACTGCCGGATGAAAGGCTCATACACATGCTTCCAGAACGGACGCGGCCACATGAACATCTTGTAGTAGAAACCTGCAGGCAGGAATCGCGACAGACGGCTGTTGATGGCACCCACATCGAATTCAAGGCTCGGCCAGTGGTTCTGCGAGGTCGCGCGCAGCCCATCAAAGAGCTCTGTTGTCGTCACCCGCGCATTGGGCTCAAACGTCGGCCCCTTGCCCAGGTTCACAAGGCCATTCGGCTCTTCCGCGCCAGCCGCTACGACGCCACGCGGGCGGTGATACTTGAACGACCGGCCCACCAGCATCTGATCATTGGCCAAGAGGGCCGAGGCGAGCGTATCACCCGCGAACCCCTTAAGATGCTTGCCGTTGAAGGTGAAAGACACCGCTTTCGAGCGGTCAATCAGACGGCCCATGCCTGCCAGACGCGTGCTCATTTGAAGATCCCCCATGACCAGCCGGGGCGTTTGCCGGAAATCTTGTCCCTGATCTCTGCGGGCGGTTCGGTGGTTTGCGCAGGATACGTGCCGAAAACCTCAAGCGTATTGGTGCAACGCGCCGCGAGGAACCACTTCCCGCAGCCATACGCATGCCGCCACCGTTCAAAATGCACGCCCTTGGGGTTTTCGCGCAGAAAAAGGTAATCCTCGAAATCCTCATCAGAAGATCCCGGGCCTTCACGCTTCAGATGCGCCTCTCCACCGCCGTGCAGATCGGTTTCGTCGGCCATGACGCCACAATAGGGGCAGCGAAGTGTCAGCATGGGAAAGCCTGTGATGTGGGAATGAGCCACGCAAAAGGGGCGCGCGCCACATGGCGCCCGCCTCCCATTTGAGTGGTGTGAGTGGTGCTAGTTGCCGGTTGCCGGGGCAACCGGGGCTGTGGGTGTGGTGTCTTCAAGAGCCGGGGCCGTTTCAGTGCTGACAGCGGCCGGATCAGCCGTGCCGCCACCCCCGCCCCCGGCGAACAGGGCGAAAACAAGCAACAGAAGACCGATGACAAAAACGATAAGGAACGCCATTTCGGCGCCACCGTTCGACGTACTTGGCGCAACGCGGTCAAAATCATCCATGATATGTCCTCCTTTGCGGATGACACTACCATTCCATCTGCCGTCATTATTTCCAAACGGGCGACAATCGCTGCCTGATTTCGGCAATGTGCAGCCGTTTGGGCGGGTGATGGTCGGCCAAAGCTTGCCGGGTTTTGGGCAGCATCGCGAAACATCAATGTGCCACCCCCGCAGCCACGCTTTCGTCGATGAACTTGCCTTCGCGGAAGCGGAACATGCTGAATTCATCTGTTAGCGGTGATTGGCCCTTGGCCATCAGTTCTGCCATGGCCCAGCCCGACCCCGGGATCGCCTTGAACCCGCCAGTCCCCCAGCCGCAGTTCACGAACATGCCCTCGACGGGCGTTTTCGACAGGATCGGCGAGCGGTCGCCCGTCACATCGACGATCCCGCCCCATTGGCGCAGCATCTTCAGCCGCGCGATCATCGGGAATGTCTCGACCAGCGCGCGCACGGTTTCCTCGATATGGTGGAAAGAGCCGCGCTGGGTGTAATTGTTGTACCCATCCGTGCCGCCGCCGATGACCATCTCGCCCTTGTCGGACTGGCTCATGTACCCGTGCACAGTGTTTGCCATCACGACCACATCCATGCAGGGTTTGATCGGCTCTGACACCAGCGCCTGCAGCGCCACGCTTTCAATCGGAAGGCGGAACCCGGCCATCTGGGCCAGCACGCCGGAATGGCCCGCGACGACGACGCCCAGCTTGTCACAATCAATCGCACCTTGGGTCGTATCGACCCCCACGACCTTGCCAGCTTCCTGCCGGATGCCCGTGACCTCGCACTTCTGGATCACGTCCATGCCCATGTCAGAGCACGCACGGGCATAGCCCCACGCCACCGCATCATGCCGGGCTGTCCCACCGCGCGCTTGCCACAGGCCGCCCAACACCGGATAGCGCGGACCATCGATATTCATGATCGGGCAAAGCTCTTTCACGCGCTCCGGCCCGATCCATTCGGTCTGAACCCCTTGCAGGGCGTTGGCATGGGCCGTGCGTTTGTAGCCGCGCACTTCGTGCTGGGTCTGGGCCAGCATGATGACGCCGCGCGGGCTGAACATGACGTTGTAGTTCAGGTCCTGGCTCATCGTCTCATAGAGGCTGCGCGACTTTTCATAAATCGCGGCCGACGGATCCTGCAGATAGTTGGAGCGGATGATTGTCGTGTTCCGGCCCGTATTCCCGCCACCAAGCCAACCCTTTTCCAGGATTGCGACGTTCGTGATCCCGAAATTCTTGCCAAGGTAATAGGCCGTGGCCAGCCCGTGCCCGCCAGCACCCACGATGATCACATCGTATTTCTTTTTGGGGCTGGCCTTTGCCCAGGCGCGACCCCAGCCGGTGTGCTGACGCATAGCTTCGCGGGCGATGGCAAAGGCGGAATAGCGTTTCATGGGCCTGCGTGATCCTTCATTCTGGCGGCACCTGCCGCCCCGTCTCTATCTGGCCTTTCAAGCAGCGGTCTTGGATACTGCCAGCGGCGTATGTTTCGCTTTTTACGACATGCCCAAGCCTGCGTGAATTGGCGCAAGGTCGCAGGGCCTTTTCCCGGCCCGCCTGGGCGGTTATGTGGGCGGTGAAGTGACCGGGGAAGTGCGTTGGTATTCTGGATCGTCTGTGCCGTTCTGACGTTTGTGGTGATCGCCGTGATCATCGCCCCAATGCTGCGCGCCACAACCGCCGGGGACGAAAACCCTGATATCGCGATTTACCGCGCACAACTTGATGAAATTGACCGCGATCTGGAGCGCGAACTGCTGCAACCGGACGAGGCAGAGCGGGCACGGGCCGAGGTTGCGCGCCGCTTGCTGGCCGCGAACAAGGCGGCGCAACCAAAGGATTCTGGCCCCGCTGCCAGTCTGGTCACTTTGGGCGCCCTTGCGCTGGTCTTGTTGGGCAGCAGTTTCGGCGTTTATTGGGCCATCGGCGCGCCCGGCTATCCTGACCTGCCCTTGCAGGCTCGCATTGCCGCCAGTGAGGAATTGCGCGCCAACCGTCCTAGTCAGGAAGCGTTAGAGGCCGCCGTGCCACCCCTGCCCCCCGCTGACGTGCCCGATGAATACCGGGATGCCGTGGCCCAGCTTCGCGACATTGGCCCGACGCGCCCCGGCGACCTTGAACTCTGGACCCGCCTTGCACAGGCCGAAACCACGTTACGCAACTATGCGGGCGCCGCCGCTGCTCAGGCGCAAGTCCTCGCCGTTTTGGGCGATGAAGCCACCATCGGTGACCGGCAGCGCCTTGCCGATCTGCTGGTCGTGGCCGCAGGTGGCTTTGTCTCGCCCGAGGCAGAGGCGGTGGTGCGCAGCATCCTAGACGACGATCCGGAAAACACGGCCGGTCGCTACTACCTTGGTGCGCTCTACTTCCAGACGGACCGGCCCGATCTGGCGCTCAGGTTCTGGCGCAGCATCATCGAAAGCGGTGACCCCAACAACTTCCACATTGCCAACGCCCGCGCACAGGTGGAAGAGGCCGCGTTCCGCGCAGGTGTTGAGTACGCTTTGCCAGAGGCGCGCGGCCCGTCATTCGCCGATATGGACGCGGCTGAAGATCTGTCACCCGAGGAACGCGCCGAGATGATCGGCGGCATGGTCGCAGGGCTTGCCAACCGGCTCGCCACCCAAGGTGGCCCGGCAGAGGATTGGGCGCGCCTGATCCGCGCTTATGGCGTGCTGGGGGAGACCGAGAACGCGCGCGCCGTCTGGCAAGAGGCGCAGCAGGTCTTTGTCAGTTCCATGCGCGGCATGGAGATCCTGACCAACGCCGCCCGCGACGCCGGGGTGCTGAAAGAGTGATCTGCGACAGCCCTGAACAGTTCATGCGCACCATTCCCGCCACCGGGGCGTTGGCGGGGCTGGACCTTGGGACCGTGACAATCGGTGTGGCCGTTTCCGATGTCCTCCGCTCCGTCGCGACGCCGATTGAAACGATCAAGCGCAAGAAATTCGGCGTGGATGCCGCAAAACTGCTCGACCTCACAACGCATCGGATGATCACCGGCATTGTGCTCGGCCTGCCCAAGAATATGGACGGCAGCGAAGGCCCCCGCGCCCAATCTACCCGCGCCTTTGCCCGCAACCTTGAAAAGCTCACGCCGCTACCGATTGTCTTCTGGGACGAGCGTTTGTCCACCGTGGCCGCCGAACGCGCCCTTCTTGAGGCGGATACGACACGAAAACGTCGCGCAGAGGTCATCGACCATGTCGCCGCCGGGTATATCCTGCAAGGACTGCTGGACCGGCTGATGCATCTGAAGGACGAGGGATGACCAAACCCGAAAACACCGATCACATCTGGGCAAGGGCCGAAATTGAAAGCCCCTGCGTGAAGATCTGCGTGATCGAACCGAAGAGCCGGCTCTGCACCGGCTGCCTGCGGTCCATCGACGAGATCGGCGCGTGGTCACGGATGACGCCAGAGGCGCGGTCAGCGATCATGAACGAACTGCCCGGCCGGGCGGGCCAGATCACCAAACGGCGCGGCGGGCGCAAGGGGCGCATCGGATAAGGTCTCTGGCACTTGGTGTTCTGGCGAAAAAAGAAGAAATCGGGCCGCCCGACGGATGGCCCAAACCTTTTCGCGGACTTGCCCAGCGGCACTTGGGGTGAACAGGCGCGCGCGTTTCATGCAAACGCCAATCAGGTCGTAACAGTCATACTCTCCGATGACGAAAGCACCCTCGATCCACTTCCGGTGATGCAACCGCAGGCTACGGGCTACACACCCAACTGGGTTGATCGCCAAGACCCGGAAACCGGCGCCCGTTTTCGCACCGATACAGAAGGTGAAAACGGCTACCTCATCAGGTCGGCAACCGTGCGGCTGCCCGTGACCGACCAAGAGCGACAAGAGATCAATGCGCTCTTCTCGGCCTGGACGGCAGAACACCTTCCGATCGGCAGCGTCAAACGGTTTGTTGATGAAGATGGCGAACAATTCTATTGGCGCGTTGGCGATGATGATGTGATCGGTCTTCGGCTGGAACAGTTGGGCCCGGATATCGGCCTGTCAGCGAAGCGGGCGTGGGTTCTGCCAATGATAAGACAAGCGTTCGCAAGGTAGCTCCGGCCGTCGACAAGCTGCCGCTTGAACCTTTGCGAAGCCCCTGAAGTGCGCTTTTTGCGTGCAATACCAGTGCTATACCCAATTCAACTCAAATGCTGCCTATTCGCCCCGGAAAGGACAAAATCGCGCACCCGGTTTTGCACCTGTCACATCGTTTTTTATGGTCATGAGCCAGTAAGGAGAGTGCGATGGAACCTACCAGCCTTTTGGAAATGATCTCTGACATGGACGTGCACACCGTCCACCCCGACGACACAGTGCGAAGCGCCTGCCTGACGCTCAGCGCAAAAAGCATCGGTGCGCTTCCCGTCGTGCAAAACGACGGCAGGCTTGTGGGGATCCTGAGTGAGCGCGACGTGCTCCGCCGCAGCGTCGTTGTCTACCGTCCCCCGGAAAAGACGACCGTCAGCGAAATCATGACACGCGACCCGATCTGCCTTCCACCTGACGCGCACCCCTCACAGGCGCTCGACGCAATGCAGAAGGGCAAGTTTCGACATGTCCCTGTCTGCGAGGACGGAATGCTGTTGGGCATCGTCTCGATCCGCGACTTTGATATCCGTCGCGAATGGGAGGCCCACGCAGAGAACCCTACACTCCGGATCGCCTGACCCTCCGCGCTGCGTACTAGACCTTGGGGAAGACAAAGCACCTGTCACGGCGGAGGAGCAGCCACATCGGCGTACCGACCTTGGGCAGAAAGACCGATGGCACGGTCGCTTTCAGGATCGAGCCATCGAAATCCATCCGGAACTCCACGAGGCTGACATTGCCCATGAAACGGGCACGCTCCACCGTGGCCCGTGCGGCGGTACCTTCGGACGGCGTCGGGTTCGGGCCGCGCCCTGCCCGATCAAAGTCAATCTTGATGTGGTGCGGACGGATGACAATCTCCACCTCGGCACCGTCAGGCACACCCGGGGCAAGGAACTGACCAAAGGGCGTTTCCGTCAGCGCGCCTTCAACTTTGCCCGTAATCACATTGATATCGCTGAAAAATGCAGCCGCCGCTTTGTCCACTGGCGCATTATAGACGTTATAGGGCGCGCCCTGCTGCACGATCCGCCCGTCGCGCATCAGCGCGATCTCATCGGCCATGCGCATCGCCTCGCCTGGCTCATGGGTAACCAGCAAAACCGCCGTCCCCTCATCGCGCAGGACAGCCAGAGTCTCGTCCCGGATATCATCGCGCAGGCGGTCATCGAGGCCGGAAAACGGCTCATCCATCAGCATGATTTGTGGGCGCGGGGCCAGCGCGCGAGCGAGTGCGACGCGCTGCTGTTCGCCGCCAGACAGCTGATGCGGGTATTCATCCGCGAACCGTGCCATCCCGACCTTTTCCAGCAGGTCCATCACGCGGTTCCCATCACCGCCTTTCGGCAGGCCAAAGCCCACGTTCTGGCGCACCGTCAGATGCGGAAACAGCGCGAAGTCCTGAAACATCAACCCGATATTGCGCCTCTCTGGCGGTAGGCGAAAATGCGTGTCGCAGACAAGGTTCCCATCCACATGGATCGTCCCGCTGTCCTGCATATCGACGCCCGCCACGATCCGCAGTGTCGTCGACTTGCCACAGCCAGATGGGCCGAGAAGGCAGGTCACCTCCCCCGGCATCACCTTCAGACTGACGTCATCAACCACGCGCCGCCCGTCAAACGTCTTGATGATGTTGCTGATCTCTAGCCGGGGCTGTCGCATTTTGTCGGGGAAGTTCCTGACGTATTCACTTGGGTTAAGCGGACCTAGCAACTGCACCCCGTCAGGGCAAGGTCAGTGAAGCGTAAAGGGCACGCCACCAATCAGGCGCCCATTCACCTGTACGTGCAGATGATGCGCGCCGGGGTGCAAGGTGAAGGTAGTGGCATTGTCCTTGAAATGATGGGTCTTATGCAGGGTGACGGGCTTGCCTGCCTTTGCCTCCAGCACCTTTATCTTGAAAACGCGGGGCGCGGTGCTGCCATTCGCTTTCACGAAATCAATCACGTAGTCGACGATCAGCGGCGCATCTTCTGCCACCGTCAGGGTGAAGGCGATATCAGCCTTTTCCCCGCGCTTGAGCATATCGGGCGTGATGCTGAGGTCCGCCAGCGTCACCGGCACATCAGCTCTGTATCCCAGATGCGCCATCGCCCCTTCATGCCCTGCCTTGACCAACCCGCGCAGCGCGTGTTTGCGCATCCAGAGGAGTTCCTTGGCATTCTGCTGTCTCGCTTTCTGCCATGCCTTCAGGCGATCCAACGCCAAGTCAGGGGCAGCCTTGGTGATGTCGTTAAGGTGGTTGGCAACAGACCGCGTCACAAACCGTGTCGGATCTGCGTGGAGTCGGTCAAGCAGCGGCAGCGTCTGATCCTGCGTGATCGTGATCCCCTGCCCCCATGGCAGTTTGGGCCTTGTCCCTTCACTCACCAGCCGGCGGACGTGGTAGTTATCGTGCGTGACCCATGTCTGCATCCGCTCCAGCGTCTCACCTGGCCAGCGATTGAGGAACGCGCGGATCGAAAACTCCATCGAAAAGCGTTGGGTGACCTCTTCGAGCAACTCGAGTGATCGGTCGCTGTGATCCTCCAACCCGTGGTTCTCGGCATAGACACCAAGTGGTGCATATATGAAATGCCCGAAGTCATCATCACGCAAAGTCGGGTCGAGCGGGGGCGGCAACGCGGCAGTGATCGCATCTGCCGCCGCTGGGAAACCACCCGGCAGATAGCGCTCCAGCACTTCAGCGATCCAATTGATCCGCGCCTTTAACTCCAGCGGTGCCATACCCGCCAAGACGTCAGCCACAAAAGGGGCGGCAGGAAAGACCCCTGCCGCCTCAAAATGCCCGCCCAAGCGCCCAACCGTTTCGGGGTTGAACAGATCGTCCTTCAGGCTGAACCCCTGGGCCATCGGCTTACCTTAGATTGTTGCGTTCAGCGCCCCACCGTCGAGCACAATGTTCTGGCCGACGATAAAGCCCGCATGCTGTGAGCAGAGGAAAGCACACATGGCGCCAAATTCCCCTGCCGTACCATAGCGGCGGGTGGGGATCGTCGCCTCACGGTTTGCCTTGGCCTCTTCCATGCTGATGCCCTGCGCCTTGGACACACCGGTATCAAGGCTGATGGCCCGGTCCGTCGCATGAATGCCCGGCAGCAAGTTGTTGATGTTGACTCCATGCTGCGCCACCTGGCGCGATGTCCCCGCGACATAGCCTGTCAGACCGGCGCGGGCGGAATTAGACAGACCAAGCTGCGGGATCGGCGCCTTGACCGAACCGGAGGTGATGTTGACGACGCGGCCCCAGCCGCGATCAATCATGCCGGGCAAGTAGGCCTTCATCAGTGCGATGGGCGCGAGCATATTGGCATCAAGGGCAGCAATGAAATCATCACGATCCCAATCGGACCAGAGCCCGGGTGGTGGACCGCCTGCGTTGTTGACGAGGATATCGACATCAGCCGCGGCAGCGAGCAGTTCGGCCCGGCCAGCCTCAGTGGACACATCGGCGGCCACTGTCGTGACCTCAACCCCGTAGGTCTCGCGAATATGGGCAGCGGTCGCCTCAAGCGCCTCGGCCCCGCGCGCGTTCAGCACGAGGTTCACACCCGCCTCTGCCAAGGCTTCAGCACATCCGCGCCCCAACCCCTTGGACGATGCGCAGACCAATGCGCGCTTTCCCTTGATCCCCAAATCCATGCCATTGTCCTTTCATATGCTTTCTTGGGACGGACCTAGCACCCACCGCCGGGTTGGGCAAATGGCCAAGGGGCTTGGCGACGCCTGGGTGAGGGTGTAGTGCAGGCGCCATGCCAGCGACGATGATCACGCTTGATGTCTATGCGGCCACCGACGTGGTCTTTTGCGACGGCGTGATGCAAGGCGAAACGCTGACCATCGCCGATGAGTTGGTCATGGATGACGTCTTTGAGATCGCCGTCGGCGCGCAGCTTTCCCCCCTCTCACTGCACTCTGACGCCACCGGGCTGCAGATGGCCGATGGGGACGGCAATGACGTGCATCTTGATTGCTGCCTGACACTGATGGCCCCTGACGGGAGCACGCATGAGGCACTGGTATTGGTAGAAGTGGAAGACGGCGCGATTGTGAGCCTTTCACTGCTCCCACTGGGTGAGTTACTGCCACAGACCCCCTACCGGTTGGTCGGGATCGCCCGCCAGACAGCAACACGCCGCTTCGCCGAAGCCGCTAGTGGGTCTTTCGCGCGCGGCACGCGGATCACAATGGGTGACGGGCGCATGTACCCCATCGAGGATCTGCAACCCGGTGACATCCTGTTGACGCGTGACGCAGGACGCCAGCCCGTACGCCACATTGGGCAGACGACGCTGCGGGCGACCGGCAGCTTTGCCCCTGTGGTCATCACCCCCGGGGCGCTGAACAACGAACGCGAATTGGTCCTGCGCCCTGATCACCGTCTATTCATTTATCAGCGCACAGATGAACTGGGGACAGGCCGGGCCGAGGTGCTGATCAAGGCGCGGCATCTGGTCGACCAGTCAAGTGTGATCCGGCGACGCGGCGGCTTCATCGACTATTTCCAGCTGATAATGGATGCGCACCATATCATCTATGCCGAGGGGATCGCCGCCGAGTCGCACCTGATCGACCCCCGCACGCGCGCCGCACTTCCCGAAGGCCTTGCCGCACCTGACCACGCCGAGGCCGCGCATCAGGCCTATGAGGTCAAAGGCAGCCTGATCCCAGCCAAAGAGGCCGCAGCCCTGCTGCGCCGCGCATCCACCAGCTAATCCTGCTCCACCACCACAACCAAAGTGCCGTCATAGACGTCGGAATCGACAGTGATCTGCCCGGCTAGATCGGCTGCGGCGACCGCGCTAAAGGGATCACCCAGCAAATGGGTATCCAGTGAACCGCTAAGGGCCAGCGTAGACCCGGACCCGGTCAGCGTGCCGTCGTAAGACAACGCGCCATCCTGCGCTACCCCTGCGCCCGTCAGGGCAATCGCCCCGACATAATCGGCCACGACCGCCCCACCATCCGCGCCGAAAAACCGATCAAGCGTGCCTGTCGTGGCATCCAGATCATAGTCGACCGTCAAGACAGCATCGCCATACAGCACGGTCGGGTTCGCTGGATCCTCCACCCGGATCGTGGCAAAACCACTAAGCTGATAGCTGCCCATCGCGGGTGCCATCTCCACCGGCGTCAGCGGCGGCCCGGCAACGCCTTGCGCCGGATCACCCAAGACCCGCAGCTGTTGGGCCGCATAGGTATCAAGCCGGGCCAGTCGCGGGTCGATCCCGGCACCGCCACTGCCACCGCCCCCGCCGCCACAGGACGCGAGCCACACTGCCGAAAAAGAAACCAGAAACCACCGCATCACACCCTCGTAAAACGTGGTTAATGGCCAAAAGCGAAGCATAGGTTAACGCCTGCCCGATTGCCCTTTGGCGGCAGAGGCCCTAAAGCGTCCTCCATGACAAATCGCCCTGAACTCCCCCCTGAAATAGCGCGCCGCCGGACCTTCGCGATCATCTCGCACCCCGACGCAGGCAAGACGACGCTGACCGAGAAATTCCTGCTTTACGGCGGTGCCATTCAGATGGCCGGACAGGTGCGCGCCAAGGGTGAGGCGCGGCGCACAAGGTCGGACTTTATGCAGATGGAAAAGGACCGGGGGATTTCCGTTTCTGCCTCGGCCATGTCGTTCGATTTTGAGAAGTATCGGTTCAATCTGGTAGATACGCCCGGCCACTCCGACTTTTCCGAAGACACCTACCGCACGCTAACAGCGGTGGACGCAGCCGTGATGGTCATCGACGGGGCGAAAGGTGTGGAAAGCCAGACGCAGAAACTCTTCGAGGTGTGCCGTCTGCGCGATCTGCCGATCCTGACCTTCTGTAACAAGATGGACCGGGAAAGCCGAGATACGTTTGAGATCATTGACGAAATTCAGGAAAACCTCGCCATCGACGTGACACCAGCGTCTTGGCCCATCGGCGTAGGGCGCGAGTTTATCGGTTGCTACGACATCCTGCGCGACAAGCTGGAGCTGATGGACCGCGCCGACCGGAACAAGGTGGCAGAGAGCATTCAGATCAGCGGCCTCGATGATCCGAAACTGGCTGAACATGTGCCCGAACACCTGCTGGAAAAGTTCCTCGAAGAAATCGAGATAGCCAAGGAACTGCTGCCAACGCTGAGTCCAGAGGCGTTGCTGAACGGATCCATGACGCCGATCTGGTTCGGGTCCGCCATGAACTCTTTCGGGGTCAAGGAACTGATGGATGGCCTCGCGACCTATGGCCCGGAGCCGCAGGTGCAGACGGCTCAACCGCGCAATGTCGCGCCCGAGGAAACCAAAGTCGCGGGCTTCGTGTTCAAGGTGCAGGCCAACATGGACCCCAAGCACCGCGACCGTGTCGCCTTTGTCCGCTTGGCCTCGGGCCATTTCGAACGCGGCATGAAGCTGACCCATGTGCGCTCCAAGAAACAGATGGCGATCACCAATCCGGTGTTGTTCCTCGCGTCCGACCGCGAACTGGCGGAAGAGGCATGGGCCGGTGACATCATCGGCATTCCCAACCATGGGCAGTTGCGCATCGGCGATACACTGACCGAAGGTGAGGCGATCCGGGTCACCGGGATCCCGTCATTTGCACCCGAACTGCTACAGACTTGCCGCGCGGGCGATCCGCTGAAGGCCAAGCACCTCGAAAAAGCCCTGATGCAATTCGCCGAGGAAGGGGCCGCCAAGGTCTTCAAACCCACCTTTGGTTCAGGGTTCATCGTGGGCGTCGTGGGTGCCCTGCAATTCGAGGTGCTCGCCAGCCGGATCGAGATGGAATACGGCCTGCCCGTGCGGTTCGAACCCTCGCAATTCACATCCGCCCGCTGGGTGGCCGGTGAAACAGATGCTATTCAGAAGTTCGCGGATGCCAACAAACAGCACATCGCGACAGACAATGACGGCGACACGGTTTTCCTCACGCGCCTGCAATGGGATATCGACCGGGTGGACCGCGACTATCCGGATATCAAGCTGACCGCGACGAAAGAGATGATGGTGTAGCGCGCACCAAATACGCCTAAGCGCATCAATTTACCTGCTCGGCTGCGATCTCGCCCGAGACACTCACCGTCTGCCCGTCGTTGATAGACGCAGGAGTGTCGTCATAAATGACATCACCTAGAACAGTGGCGTAAAAGAATTCCCCCGACACCCCGCGAAAACTCCCGAAAAAGTTCAGCCCTTCGGTATCGTATGTCACGCCCGGTTCGGTCAAACGCGTGTCTTCAAAATTCACTGTCAATGTGCTGCTTTGGTTCCTGAAAAGCTGATCCGGCATCATGGTCAAGCTGCCCGTCACAGGAACGTTGCTGGGGTTACGGAAGTTCCTGGCTCCGCCCGTCACTGCATCACTGTTCCCGAAATCGACTGTCATGTGCATCTCGCCCCAGAGCGAAAATGACGGCATCGACGAGCCAAAGTGCATCACCCCCTCAAAGCGCGACGTGCCCATCGTCGGAAATCCGGTGGGATTAAATGACGGCGGCACTGCTTGCGCCTCGAGCGCCTGAAAGCGGGTCAGCAACTCATCAAAACTGGGCGGTTCTTCACTACTGCCCCCACCGCCGCCACATGCGGCAAGGCCAAGAAAACAGATCAACGATACAGGTCTGAAAATCGAAACGGACAACGGCAGCCTCCGGACTTCGGGAATTCATGAACAATGCGTTAACGCTAGCCGTCAAACTGCCGCTAGGTCAAGAAAACCTGTCAGGACGAAGCAGGAATCAGAGTTTGCAGCAGGATGCAGTCGCAGTGCCAGACAAGGCGCTGAGGTTGCTTGCCAGCGCCGCGTTCACCGACGATGCTGGCGCAGAGCTGAAAGGGACAAAGGGCATGCCAGACGAAACATACCCCGGCGGGGTCGCCAGTTTGCTTCCTATCTATCAGCGGCGGCGTGCCCTACTGACCGGAGAAGACCTGCCGCCGTTGGATGTAGACCTGAAGGCGCTGGCCATGCAGCCCTTGCCGCCGCAACCGGCAGAACGGCCCGAAAACCTCAGCCGCGTTGCGAAAAAGCGCCACATGTTGCTGGGCGAACTGGCGGGGCAATCGGAACTCGCCATGCTGCACGCACTTCTGATTTCGTACCTGCGCAAGCACACCTATCCCGATGGCGCCCCAGCCCTGTTTCGCAGGCTCTGGACCGAAGAACAGGACTGGCTGCTGGCCCATCTACCTACCCGCTGGCTGATATCTGCCGTGATCACTTTTGCCGACCATGGCGAAACCGAAGCGGACCGGAACCTTGCCGCCCGCATGAACATGCTGTTTTCGCTGATGAAAATTTACGAGGCGGAACGCGCGTTCTCTGGCCTCCCACCGCAAAAGCCTTTCCGCACCCAAGACCGCGACAAGACCCCTTTGCCCATGGGCATGGCTGACTTCTCGGTCCTGAAGGGCGATCTGGAGGCCCATTTGCTGGCCCCGCTCTGGCGCGATGAGGATGATGCCCCGGCGGCGGGGCGGCTCGTACGCCACCTGCTGGAGCTTCTGAACAAGGACGATGGCACTGTCTTTCGCCGCTTTGCAGCAATGCGGGAAAGGGCTGCAAAACAAGGCCTTGCTTGACGCATTCGGGCAGATCAGGTATCCGCCCTGCACTGACGCGGGACGCGTAGCTTTGCGTCCTTTCACAAAAATGCGGACCGATCCCGCATGTATAGGACGTAAATGACGAAGTTCACTGATCTGAACCTTGCACCCAAGGTTCTCAAAGCAATTGCCGACACCGGCTACGACACCCCCACCCCGATTCAGGCGGGCGCGATTGCCCCGGCCCTCGAAGGGCGCGACGTTCTGGGGATCGCCCAGACAGGCACCGGGAAAACCGCCGCCTTTACGCTGCCGATGATTACCCTTTTGGGCCGTGGTCGGGCGCGGGCGCGGATGCCACGTTCACTGGTTCTGGCCCCAACGCGGGAATTGGCCGCACAAGTGGCCGAAAATTTCGATGCCTACGCAAAGTACACGAAGCTTTCCCGTGCCCTCTTGATCGGCGGCACCAGTTTCAAGGATCAGGACCAGATCATCGACAAGGGCGTCGATGTGCTGATCGCCACGCCAGGCCGCCTGCTCGACCATCTGGAACGCGGCAAACTGATCCTCACCGACGTGAAGGTCATGGTGGTGGATGAGGCCGACCGGATGCTCGACATGGGCTTCATTCCGGACATTGAAGAAATCTTCAAACGCACGCCTTTCACGCGCCAAACACTGTTCTTCTCTGCCACGATGGCACCAGAAATCGAACGCATTACGAATACGTTCCTTTCAAACCCTGCCAAGATCGAAGTGGCCCGTGCGGCAACGACAAACACCAACATCAAGCAAGGCGTTGTCGTTTTCAAAGGGTCCTCTAAGCCCAAAGAGCCGACTGAAAAGCGCGCATTACTGCGCAAACTGATTGATGCAGAAGGCGAAAACTGCTCGAACGCGATTATCTTCTGCAATC
>JBCBOD010000196.1:0-4087 GCA_039821425.1 Pseudomonadota bacterium | reverse complement strand
GTATGTCGCCACTGTTCAAACGCATAAGGATATATGCCCAATGGCCGCCAACCCGGTGAAGTTCATTCAGGAAGTCCGCGCCGAGGTGTCAAAGGTCGTCTGGCCGACCCGCCGCGAAGTGGTGATGACAACGATCATGGTCTTCATCATGTCCGCGCTGACGGCTGTGTTCTTCTTCCTCGTGGATCTCTTGATCCGCACCGGGCTGAATGGCGTTCTTGGCTATTTTGGCGGCTAGGGGCGCATCTGCCTGTTGCCCCTCTTGAAATGGGGGCAGGGCAGCGGTACACCCCCGCAACTTATCCGGAAATGGCGTGCGGCGAATCAAGTTGCACGCCGCTTTTATTTTCGGGAGGTGCGGTAGAAACCGTAGCGCAGATTGAAATGAGGCCCCATGCCGGGGCTAACGACGACAAGGTGCTCTGACAGATGGCCAAACGGTGGTATTCGGTAAGCGTTCTTTCCAACTTTGAGAAAAAGATCGCGGAGTCCATTCGCACGAAGGCGGAAGAACAAGGCCTGAGCGACCAGATCGATGAGGTGCTCGTGCCCACCGAAGAGGTGATCGAGATCCGGCGCAACAAAAAGGTGACGGCAGAGCGCCGCTTCATGCCCGGATATGTGCTGGTGCACATGGAAATGTCGGATGAGGGGTATCATCTGATCAACTCCATCAACCGGGTCACTGGTTTCCTAGGCCCGCAAGGCAAGCCCATGCCGATGCGCGACGCCGAAGTGCAGGCGATCCTCGGTCGCGTGCAGGAAGGCGAAGAGGCCCCACGCACCCTGATCAACTTCGAGATCGGCGAGAAGGTGAAGGTCAACGACGGCCCGTTCGAAGATTTCGACGGTCTCGTGGAAGAGGTCGACGACGAAAACCAGCGCTTGAAGGTGACTGTGTCCATCTTTGGTCGCGCCACACCGGTGGAGCTGGAGTACACGCAGGTGACCAAGCAGTAGGGCCGTCACCAGTAGAATTGAAAAGTGGAGCGTTGGGCGCTCCCCTTTTTCGTTCAGGTCAGCGTTAGTACGACGTCCGACCCATTTGCAGAGATGGTGTAATCCGGCACCGAAAGGTATTCGTCTTCTGACGCGCCAGAGACCCCGAAACCGCTGGCATCAAAGACTGACGAGTGGCGTGAGCCGCGGTCGGTGCAGGCGAACGGTGCGTCAGGGTTGCCGGTCAGCCCGATCGCTTTGCCACGGTGAGAGCACACGAGATTGACTACGAAATATGCCGGGTCCTGTACCGTGCCGTCCCGATCGTTTGCTGCGCCAAAAGCGATTTGCGCCTCTGTCCGGTGATGCACGGCGATGTATTGGATCATCCCCGTCGCCGAATACTCCGGGTCTTCTGTGGGTCGTGCGATGACGGCGACCTCACCGGGCGCGAGTGCCGAGATTTCGACGGTTGCTGGTCCGGCGGCAACTTCGATCAACTGGTTCTGGCCGAGAGGTGTATCGGTCGGGACATTGTCCCAGTCCAACTGCACGGACTGTGCATTCAGGATTGCGGGGCAGAGCAGCACCGTGCTGCTGGTGAGGGTGGCAATGACGTGGCGGCGGCTGACGCGATGCATGGTTAGTCCTTTCGGGTTGAGAATGTCATGTTGGAAAGCGTGTCGTCCCTGTCGATGAAATGGTGTTTGATGCTGCCCGCGAAATGCGCTGCAAGCAGCCCGAGAAGCACCCATTTCATAAGGAAATGCGTGTCCAGAAAGGCCTCGCCCGTTTCGGAACGCGCGAAAGCCAGATCAGCGGGGAACACCAGCATGGGATCGCGCAGTGCCGAGGCGGCAACATAACCGGTGACAACAAAGGCGATGAGGCAGAGGTACAGACCGATATGCACACTATGTGCTGTCATCCGTTCCCATCGCGCGTGCGCTGTTTGGCGCACTGCGCGCCGGTTGCGGAACTTGGCGAGCATGCGTGCGACGAGAACAACGATCAGGACTTGGCCTGCGATTTGATGGGTGGCAATCGCTCCGCTGTCCGCCAGATCATAGCTGTAGGCTAGCCCTGTTCCGAGCATGACGAGGATCAGAATGGCCGTGATCCAGTGCAGTGAAATCTGGGTGCGTGTGTATGTCATTGTGTCCTGCCTCTGAGGTGAGATAGCGCGCTCGCCCGTTCTGCACACTTTCAAGGGGTACTGATCTTTTACGTTGGGGTGAGGTGTTTCCGTCGCGACAGGAAGAATTGTTGCTCCCAGCGCCGGTTCAGACACCGCAAGAGTTCCACAAACCCCTTGCAAACCCGCCGATTCACCCCTAATTGCCCCACCTGTCGCGGGCATGCCCCCGACATCCATGTGGGAGGCATCGGCGCGCGCGCGTGACCGGCCGCACCACACAACGAAAAGCCTGACGGTCGCGACCGTTTGGGCGTTGGAAAAGGAGATGGCCAATGGCCAAGAAAGTTATGGGTACGCTCAAGCTGCAGGTTCCTGCAGGGCAAGCCAACCCTTCCCCACCCGTGGGTCCTGCGCTGGGTCAGCGCGGCATCAACATCATGGAATTCTGCAAGGCGTTCAACGCCAAGTCCGCAGACATGGAGCCAGGCGCCCCATGCCCGACCGTGATCACCTACTACCAGGACAAGTCCTTCACGATGGACATCAAGACGCCACCTGCGTCCTACTACATCAAGAAGGCCGCCAAGCTGAAGTCCGGCAGCCAGACACCTGGCAAGGCCGTTGCGGGCTCCATCACCGGTAAGCAGGTGCGCGAGATTGCCGAGGCGAAGATGAAAGATCTCAACGCCAACGATATCGACGGCGCAATGCAGATCATCATGGGCTCTGCCCGTTCCATGGGCATCGAGGTGAGGTATTGGCAATGGTTGGTAAACGCGCAACCGCGGTCCGTGCCGCATTCGACGGCAAGCACAACGTCAGTGTCGAAGAGGCAGCGAGCCTCGTGAAGGACAACGCGAAAGCGAAATTCGACGAAAGCATTGAGATCGCGATGCAGCTGGGTGTTGATCCTCGCCACGCAGACCAGATGGTCCGCGGCACCGTCAGCCTGCCACATGGCACCGGCAAAACCGTCCGTGTTGCCGTCTTCGCCCGTGGTGAAAAGGCGGAAGAGGCGAAAGCGGCCGGTGCCGATATCGTCGGTGCAGAGGACCTGATGGAAACCGTGCAGGGCGGCACCATCGAGTTCGATCGTTGCATCGCCACGCCTGACATGATGGCCGTTGTTGGTCGTCTTGGTAAGGTGCTGGGCCCCCGCAACCTGATGCCGAACCCTCGGGTTGGTACAGTGACCATGGACGTCAAGGAAGCTGTTGAAGCCGCCAAGGGCGGGCAGGTGCAGTTCAAGGCTGAAAAGGCTGGTGTAGTGCATGCCGGGATCGGCAAGGCCTCTTTCACCGCTGAACAGATTGCCGAAAACATGAAGGCATTCGTCGATGCGGTCAGCAAGGCAAAGCCGTCTGGCGCCAAAGGCACCTACATGAAGAAGATCGCCGTCAGCTCGACCATGGGCCCGGGCGTGACGATTGATGTGGCCTCGGCAACCGGCAACGCCTAAACCGACGCACAACGGATCAAGAATGACGGCGCGCTTTTTCAGGCGCGCCGTTTGTCTTTGGTGTTGCCCATTGTCTGCCGCATGTAGGCGAGAAAGGCATCTTTCGGCAAAGGCTTCGCATAGGCGTAGCCCTGAAAGACGGTGCAACCCAATTCTTGGATGATGGCCACCTCATCGGCGGTTTCCACGCCTTCTGCCAAAGTCTCCATCCCCAGCGCATGGGTCATCTCTAGGATCGCCGCGACGACCTCGCGCTTGACCGGATCGTGGATGGCGGACTGGATGAGGGACCTGTCGATCTTTACCCGGTCCGGGCGGACGTTCTGATCCTCCCCCACTGAATTGGTCCTGCGCTATGTTTAGGAAAACGGAGGAAACACATGGCAAACAAGCGACCGAAGCCCGAAGAGATTGTCATCATCCAAGAATTGGGTTGCACCGTCTTTCAGGGCTACGCCTATGCGAAGCCTTTGCCGAAAGATGCCTTTCTCGCCTACATGCGGCAGACAATGGGCAACACCAAAGACAAACGGCGCGCCTGAAAAAGCGCG
>JBCBOD010000195.1:0-4102 GCA_039821425.1 Pseudomonadota bacterium | reverse complement strand
TCGTCACTAAATCTGCGTTTCATAGTCCATCCTTTGCTTGGACGGATTACTAACACCTCAGTAGCCTGATTTCAGGGGGCCGGGTCAGGTGGAAACAGCCTCGGTTTAACCGAAGGCGATCATTGAACCTACGGTGCGGGCTCAGGCCAAGTTCGAGCACCTGGAGTAGTTTTCGTGTTGCGCACAAACGCCGCGAAAGCGCTCTAGTTTACCGTTTGGGCCTAGAGGGGTCGTTCGCCGCAGACCACCGGACTGGCTGCGGTGCGGACAAAGCAGAACCATGCACGCGCGGCTATTGCTGATGCAGCATTTGCTCGCACATGCAGCGCGTTCTTCGCTGCTTTGCAACTCGTGTCGCCAGAGCTATCATTGAAGACCGCTCCTAGAGCTAGGTTTGCTCTCCTTTCGCCACACGACTGATCGACCATCAAATGAGACCCAGCCTGCAACGCCGACGATGCGTTTTTCAGAATCTGCGGACCAAGGTTGCGACTAATTTTTTGGTTCGCATGAGCGCCAGTGACTGGGACTTACGAGACAGGTGAATACGATGGACCTGCTGGAAAGATGCCCGGCATGACGATGAAACCTGGAATGCGTTTGACCCTGTCGGTCCATCGCCGGATCGCTGGATAGTCTTGCAGTGGAATCCCTCCTTCTGCGGAAAGCATCGTGTACGGGAAACAGGCGATCTCGGCGATCGTTGGGACCGCACCTTGCACGAGCCAATTCCGACCTTCCCGTTCTGAAAACCAGAGGTGCTCGTCCATGATCCGGAACAACCGGTGCGCGCCGTGACGAGCTTTTTCGACGTCAATCTCGGTGTAGAACAGGCCATCGTGCAGGCGGGCGGCAGATGCAGTGCCCGTGATCAGGTCGGCAAAGGCGAGCCATTCGTTTACTTTGCCGAGCCTTTCAGGCCTCCCCGTCGGATACCATTGCCCGGACCGGTCGTATTTAGCTGCCAGATACGTCAGGATCGCCTGCGCATCGCGAATCTTGAACGCGTCATCTTCCAGCACAGGCAATTGCCCAAGCGGGTTCACGGCAAGAAACGATTCGGTCTTGTGTTCATTGCCGGGGTAGAAATCGACCGGGACCAGCGCGTGTTCAACGCCCAGAATGCTGAGAAACAGCCTGATCTTGTAGCAGTTCCCGGAAAGCTCATAATCATAGAGTTTCATGGCCATTTCCTCAGATATCCAGCACGAGACGACCGGACTTTGCGCGGCTGACGCATGTCATCACATAGGCGTTTGACTGCTTCTCCGCCTCTGTCAGATGAACATCCTGATGATCAACTTCGCCTTCGATCACAGCAACCTTGCATGTCCCACAGGCCCCCTGACAACAACTTGAGGCAATGGCGATCTTGTTCGACTGCAGAACCTGAAGGATCGTCTCGCCCGCATTCACGGTCAGTGTCTGGCCAGAGCGGGCCAAGGCAATCTCAAAGCTGGAACTGTCGTCAATATCTGTCGTGTTCTTGAAGTACTCAAAATGGACGGCGTCGTCGGGCCAACCCGCGCGGCTCGCCGCGGACCGCGCTGCATCGAGCATTGGTCCCGGACCGCAGATGTAGGTGTGGTTTGCGGCCTCAAAGCCCGCGTAGATCTTTTCGAAAGCGGCACTTGTGTCGTCAGGGGACAATCCCGTGTGGATCACAACTCGCCCTGTCAACATATCGATCTGATCGCGAAAGGCGATATGGTCATCGGCACGCACAAAATAATGCAATTCATAGTCAAGGCGCTGTGCGTCCAGTGTTTTGGCCATGGCTATAAGAGGCGTGATCCCTATCCCGCCCGCGACAAAAACGGAACGGATGGCATCTCGTCGCAACGGGTAGTTGTTTCGCGGAACGGAAACGCTCAACACGTCGCCTTCGCGCACAACGTCGTGCAGGCATTCTGATCCGCCTTTCGACTCCAGCTCTCGCTTGACGCCAATAGTATAATTCGAGGTTTCGCCCGGACCATTTGTCAACGAGTACTGACGCGTCAGCCCATTGGGCAGATGCACATCTATGTGGGCACCGGCCTGACCGGTTGGCAGATCGCCTTCCAGAGCGGCCAATTCAAACCGCATGATATCCGTGGCCGTCGGTGTTTTGGACAACACCCGGACCCGCGTGGCGTCGGCTGCAGCTTTGCCACGGTCCGGCATCGTCGCAAGTTCGGCATCGACACGGGTATATGTCGGCTCGATCGGGGCTTCAGCCGGCTTGGATGCCGCGTCGGTTTCAATTTGGCTCCTCAGATTGGTCAAAACGGTGTTCAGATGGCGCAGATGCCGGGTTGTGTTCTCGCCGATGCCTTTGGCCAGACCCCGAATGACGGACCGCGCGGTATCCACCGGCTGCACGAAAAAGATCAGCCCGAATTGCCCGGAACCTTTTAGCACCACCGCCCCGGTTTTGACCTCGGCCTGCAATTGCGACCAGGAGATCTCTGCGCTGTCCGGAATATCAGCAACACCGAGCGCTGAGATGATCATGTCCGCAGGGGCGTTGATTGGAAGCGGGCGCAAGGTCTCGAAGCCTTGCAGAACGCGCTCGGACCAATCAAATGGGCCGCCATCCTCAAGCGCGGTCCAGATCAAGCCAAACTGCTCTTTCACCGGGAATCTTCGATTACAAACAGTGCGTGCCGGTGCATCCGCCGGATGGGCAGGTATGTAGGTGCAGTTGGCGGATCGATTTGAGTAACGCCAGCCATGGTACTGACACTTAAGCTCAACCCCATCATTGATCCCGATGGACAGGCGCACCCCACGGTGCAAGCAGCGGTTTTCCCAAACGTTGACATACTCATCATCGGCTCGCCAGACCGCCATTTCTTGCCCGAGCAGCTGTGCGTGAAACACATGACGCGGGATCAGATCCGAAGAGCTGGCAATTGGATGCCACTGCAGGTGTGGGTCAGACATATCTGAGCGATCTCCTTATTGGGCCGTGGCTGGCAAAACGCCGTACTGCAGGTCAAGGTCACGTAGCCAACGCCGATAGGCGATGGAGACTTTGTCCGCTCGGATTGGAGTTTCCGCGCGAGGGTCCAGCGGCAATTTGCGGGGCATCTGATTTTCCAGAATCGGTTTGTCTTGCCCAAGAATTGTCTGCTGAAACAAGCGGATATGCTTGTCCAACTCGGTATGATGATCAATCACGCTGAGCATGAGATGCGCTCTTACATGCTCTTCATCCAAGGGTTGCGCGAAGACCGCAATGGCATCCAATCGTACCGCGTCGTCCGGGCTTGATTTATATAATACCGCGCAGAACGGATGCGGGACGCGGTAGGCATAGTCAGCGACCACGCCTTCGTTGGACGCCGCCGATGCCTTGGGCTGATAGAATTTGCAGTCGTTTGCTAGAATTTCCCAGTCTTCGGGTCGGTACGACACGTTGTATTCAACCACTTCGGTATGTGGTTCTTCTCCCAGTATGTCTGTATGGACAAAGGGGAAATGCGCCATATCCAGAAAGTTCTCGACAACGCGTGGCGCAGAGGTGTGAACGCCGACCGAGAGAGCGTTCATGTTCCGACGCCCCGGCTCTGCAAATTCGGGAATGTCGAATATGTCTCGGCTGGGGGTCCCCAGAACAGCCCATATGTAGCCATACTTGATCTGAGCCTGAACCTTCTGGGCTCTAGCGGCCGGGTCTGCGCTACCGCTCCAGACTTGGGCATCGCCAGTTTCATCCAGGACAAAATGGAGGGTTTCGCCCAACAGCCGCGTTTGTTCGACTTTGCCGGGAATCAGGTCATCAATAGCGGAAATGACGTGCCACAAGTCGTAGACTATGGGGTCAACAGCACCGTTTTCGTCTAACATCCGGTTCCTCCATTTTCAGTTTGTGCACACGATGTGGGCGGCGCAGGTTAATCGTTGGGCAAGAGGCTTGTTGCCTTCAGAAGCGACCGGGAGCGGCCACAAATTGTTATACAATCCTTGCATCATTGCCAGCAATCTGCAACTGCTTGAAGTGGTAAGACCGCAAGATGTCAAGCAAGGCCGTGAACGGGTCAGCAGTTTCAATCTGGGAGAGACCTGCAGCGCGGGTGAGTGGAGAAATGACAGACAAGGCAAGTGCAATAGTATC
>JBCBOD010000223.1:0-2361 GCA_039821425.1 Pseudomonadota bacterium | reverse complement strand
GCCAGATCAGGGCGCTCGCCAAGGACTATGGTGTCGAGCCCTTGATCACTGACGATTATCTTGCCGTGGAGGCGGAAATTGAGCGTCTCGCGCCCGAGATGATCCTCGGCACGCAAATGGAACGCCACATCGGCAAGCGGCTGGGCATTCCCTGCGCGGTGATTTCTTCCCCGGTGCACGTGCAGGATTTCCCAGCCCGCTATTCGCCCCAAGTGGGTTTTGAAGGCGCCAACGTCATCTTCGATACGCTGATTCATCCGCTGGTGATGGGTCTTGAGGAGCATCTTCTGACGATGTTCCGCGATGACTTTGAGTTCCACGATGATGCTGGTGCGAGCCATCATGGTGGCAAAGCCAAGCCGCAGGTCGCAGAGCCGACCGCCGCTGTCGCGCCAACGCCAGCGAATGACAACGTGATCTGGCTTTCGGATGCCGAACGCGAGTTGAAAAAAATCCCCTTCTTCGTGCGCGGCAAGGCGCGGCGGAATACCGAAACTTTTGCGCTGGAAAAGGGGCTACACGAGATCAGCCTTGATACGCTTTACGAGGCAAAGGCCCACTATGCGCGATGAGGTGATGCATAAGCCTTACCGCGTGGTGATCGTCACGCTGGATGCCCATGCCGCGGGGCCTGCGCGCCGCGTGACGGAACGGCTCGCGCCCGATTTCCCGGGGTTGGAAGTGCAGGTTGTCGCCGCCGCTGAATGGTCCGAGTGCCCTGATACGCTGACCCGCGCGCAAGAGGCTTTGGCGCAGGGCGATATCATCATCGCCAACCTTCTGTTCCTCGAAGAACACGTGAAGGCAATTCTGCCCGCCATGCAGGCCCGTCGTGAGACTTGTGACGCGATGCTGGGGATCATTGCGGATAGCGAGATCGTCAAGCTGACCCGCATGGGTGATCTGGATATGGCTAAGCCCGCGAGCGGGGCGATGGCGCTGTTGAAGAAGCTGCGCGGGTCGTCGAAGGCTTCTGCCAGTTCCGGCGCCAAGCAGATGAAGACGCTGCGCCGCCTGCCAAAGATTCTGAAGCTGATCCCTGGCAAGGCGCAGGATTTGCGCGCCTGGTTCCTGTCGATGCAATACTGGTTAGGCGGGTCTGACGACAATGTCGAACAGATGATCCGCTTCCTGATCGGGCGCTATGCGGAGCGTCCAGACTGGCACGGCGCCAAGGCCGATCTGCCGATCGAATATCCGGATGTTGGTCTCTATCACCCTGACCTGCCTGATCATCATATCGTGACAGAGTTGGCCGACCTGCCAGCCCCCGAAGCCCCGGTCGCCACCGTTGGTATCCTGATGCTGCGCTCATACATCCTCGCCTCCGACGCTGCGCATTATGACGCTGTCATTCGTGCGTTTGAGGCGAAGGGCATGCGCGTGATCCCGGCCTTTGCCGGTGGGCTCGACGGGCGGCCAGCGATTGATGCGTATTTCAATGGCCGGGTCGATGCGATGGTGTCGCTGACCGGATTTTCGTTGGTCGGTGGCCCTGCTTACAACGACAGCGATGCCGCCGTGACGGCGCTGTCGGACCTCGATGTCCCCTACATCGCCGCACAACCACTGGAGTTTCAGACGCTCGCCCAATGGGCAGGCAGTGCGCAGGGCCTCGGGCCGATTGAGACGACGATGCTCGTGGCGTTGCCAGAGATTGATGGCGCGACAAACCCCACGGTCTTTGCCGGCCGGCACGGGATGGATGGGTGCAAAGGCTGTGCGCAAGGGTGTGCGGCCACGTCGGACTGCAAAGCGATGGCCCCCTGCCATGACCGGATCAACAGCCTGACCGAGAAGACGCTGCGCCTTGCCACGCTGCGCCGCAAGGAAAACGCGGACAAGAAGGTGGGCGTTGTCCTCTTCGGTTTCCCGCCAAATGCGGGGGCTGTGGGGACGGCAGCGTATCTCAGCGTCTTTGAAAGCCTGCATAACACACTTCGCCAGATGCAGTCGGACGGCTACACCGTCGATGTCCCGGACACTGTCGACGATCTGCGCGCGATGATCTTGCAAGGGAATGCCGCGCAATTCGGCCAGCAGGCAAATGTCGCCGCCCATGTGGATGCCGACACGATTGTCGCCCAATCCCCGCATCTGGCAGAGGTGGAGGCTGTCTGGGGCCCGGCTCCCGGCAAGGTGCAGACCGATGGGCGTGGCGTGTTCGTGCTTGGTGCGCAGTTCGGCAACGTCTTCGTCGGGGTGCAGCCCGCCTTTGGGTACGAGGGCGATCCGATGCGTCTGCTCTTTGAAAAGGGTTTCGCGCCAACCCATGCCTTCGTCACCTTCTATCTTTGGCTGCGTAACACCTTTGCGGCAGATGTCCTGCTGCATTTCGGGATGCATGGCGCATTGGAATTC
>JBCBOD010000104.1:0-14706 GCA_039821425.1 Pseudomonadota bacterium | reverse complement strand
CTGCGCGTTGGCATGCGGTTGGAGATTTCCGAGCTGCATGAACGTTTGAAGACCACGATGATCTATGTGACGCACGATCTTGTCAGCCATTGTCATGGCTTCGACCTGATCGTGCGTCACATAGATCATCGTGGTCTTCAAACGTTCATGCAGCTCGGAAATCTCCAACCGCATGCCAACGCGCAGGGCGGCATCGAGGTTTGACAGCGGTTCGTCAAACAGAAACGCGGCGGGCTCTCGCACAATCGCGCGGCCAATCGCAACGCGCTGCCGCTGCCCACCCGAAAGCTGGCCGGGGCGCCGATCTAGATAGTCTGCCAGGTTCAGGACGCTGGCGGCTGCATTGACCCTCTTGTCAATCTCGGTCTGATCGAGCTTTGCCATCCGCAGCGGGAAGGCAATGTTCTTGCGCACCGACATATGCGGGTAGAGCGCATAGGACTGGAACACCATCGCCAGTCCACGTTTTGCAGGCACCACATCTGTGGCATCGCTGCCATCAATTTCGATGTGACCGGTGGTGATGTCTTCCAGCCCGGCGATCAAACGCAACAGCGTTGATTTCCCGCAGCCCGATGGGCCGACAAAGACCGTGAATTCACCGTCCTGAATGGTCAGATCAAGTGGCGGAATGACCTGGACATCGCCAAAGGACTTGGTGACCTGTTTGAGTTGAATCTGTCCCATGCGTCAGGTTCCCTATTTCACCGCGCCGAACGTCAGGCCGCGGACAAGTTGTTTCTGGCTGAACCAGCCGAGGATGAGGATTGGCGCGATGGCCATGGTGGATGCTGCCGAAAGCTTGGCAAAGAACAGGCCCTCGGGGCTGGAATAGCTGGCAATGAAGGCCGTCAGCGGAGCCGCGCTCGCCGCCGTTAGGTTCAGCGTCCAGAATGCCTCGTTCCAGGCAAGGATGAAGTTCAAGAGGATGGTCGAGGCAATCCCCGGAACGGCCATTGGCGTCAGCACATAGAGGATTTCCTCTTTCAATGTGGCGCCATCCATGCGCGCCGCCTCGAGGATCTCACCCGGAATTTCGCGGAAGTATGTATAGAGCATCCAGACAATGATCGGCAGGTTGATCAGCATCAGCACGACCACCAGACCAATGCGCGTATCCAGCAGGTTGAACTGCACGAAAAGGAGCGAGATCGGATAAAGAACGCCCACGGCAGGCAGCATCTTGGTCGACAGCATCCAAAGCAAGATGTCCTTGGTTCGTCTGGATGGCACAAAGGCCATCGACCAGGCGGCAGGTACGGCGATCAGGATCCCAAGGATCGTGGAACCCCCGGCAATGATGACGGAATTCCAGAGAAACCGCATGTAGTCCGAGCGCTCTTGCACGACCGCGTAATTCTCGAGCGTCCAGTCGAAGTTGAAGAAGAGCGGCGGGTCGTTGATTGCCTGCGCTTCAGTCTTGAAGCTGGTCAGGATCGTCCAGAAGATCGGAAAGAACAGGATCAGGGCAATCGTCCAGGCCGCACCTGTGGTGATGATCTTGCGTTGTGTTGTGATCGCACGTGCCATCAGTGTCGCCCCCTAGGTATCGAGGTTTTTGCCGACGATGCGCATCAGGAAGAGCGCAACGATATTGGCAAGGATGATGGCGTAGACACCGCCCGCTGACCCCAAGCCGATGTTCTGGCTATCGATGACCCGCTGAAAGATCAGGTAAGTCAGGGTCCGGGTGCCGAAGGCGCCGCCAGTGGTGACGAAAATCTCTGCAAAGATCGACAGCAGAAAGATCGTCTGGATCAGGATCACGATGGTGATTGCCCGGCTCAGGTGCGGCAGAACGATATGCCAGAACCGCTTGAGCGCCGGTGCGCCGTCCATCTCTGCCGCTTCCAGCTGCTCACTGTCGAGCGACTGGATTGCCGTCAGCAAGATCAGCGTCGCAAAGGGCAGCCACTGCCACGACACGATCAAAATGATCGAGCCCAATGGGACGTCTGAGAGCCATGAAATCGGCTCTGCCCCGAAAAAGCGCCAGAGATGCGACAGGATCCCATTGACCGGGTCCATCATCATGTTCTTCCACACCAGCGCAGACACTGTGGGCATCACGAAAAACGGGGCGATGACGAGGATGCGCACAACACCCTGCCCCCAGATCGGCTGATCAAGAAGCATCGCCAGCAGCACACCCAGCACGACAGTGATCAAAAGAACGCCGCCGACCATGACAAGCGTGGTCTGGACGCTGGGCCAGAAAGAGCTGGAGCTGACGAAACGGGCGTAGTTTTCAAATCCGACCCAGTCGAGGCCGCGTTCAAGGCTGTCACCACGCAGAGGCAGATAGCGCTTGAACGAGAAATAGAGGGTCATGATCAATGGCACCAGCATCCAGCCGAGCAGCAGGACAACTGCGGGCGCCATCATGATGCGGGCGGCGGATCGGGATGCTTTGGTAGCCATTGGACATAATCCTACTGTCAGGCAAAATTGCCAGAAGGTGCAGTGGAACGGTGCGTTTCAAAGAGCGGGTGGGTCAAGGGGCGGCACTTGGGCCGCCCCCTTCCCGGGAGGTTTCCGCGATTAGCGGTAGCCTGCTGCTTCCATGGCGTCGTTGGTGATCGCCTGCGCCTTGGCAAGCGCTTCATCAATCGACTGCTGACCTGCATAGGCTGCAGAGAACTCTTGGCTGACTTCTGTCGCGATGCCAGCGAATTCGGGGATCGCGGCAAACTGGACACCCACATATGGGCTTGGGTCAACGGTCGAGTCGTTTGGATTTGCAGACAGGATGCTGTCGAGCGTCATCTGTGCGAAAGGCACGGATGTGTAGTTGGGGTTCTCGTACAGGGATGTACGTGCACCTGGTGGTACGTTTGCCCAACCTTCGTTCGCTGCAACCAGTTCAATGTAGTCGGTGGATGTGGCCCACTCGATGAACTGCTTGGCTTCGGCCTGTTGTTGTGTACCTGCAGGAACGGCCAGCGCCCAAGCCCAGAGCCAGTTGGAACGCTTGCCCATGCCATTGTCGGGTGCCAATGCGAAACCAACGCTGTCAGCAACCGTGCTGTCGTCGCCGGTGACAAAGGATGCCGCAACGGTCGCGTCAATCCACATGCCGCACTTGCCTTGGTTAAACAGCGACAGGTTTTCGTTGAACCCGTTTGTTGCATACCCGGCAGGGCCACTGTCGTTCATCATGTTGACGAAGAAGTTCAGTGTGTCGGACCATTCGCGCGTGTCGAACTGTGCGTTCCAGTCTTCATCAAACCAGCGTGCGCCAAAAGAGTTGGACATCGCAGTGATGAACGCACCACCTTCACCCCAACCGGCCTTGCCACGCAGGCAGATACCGTTGATGTCGGCGTCGCGGTCTGTCATTTCACGCGCCGCTTTGGCGATGAAGTTCCAAGAAGGCGCATCAGGCATTTCGAGGCCAGCTGCTTCCATCAGATCGGTGCGATACATGATCATGGAGCTTTCGCCATAAAACGGCGCCGCGTAGAGCGTGCCGTCATAGGACAGGCCACCGGCCATCGCTGGCAGGATGTCGTCGACGTCGTATTCCGCGGACAGGTCATCAAGCGCAACCAGCCAGCCATTGGAGCCCCAGATTGGCGCCTCGTACATGCCGATTGTCATGATGTCGAACTGACCACCGTTTGTGGTGATGTCCGTTGTCACGCGCTGACGCAGAACGTTTTCTTCCAGCGTCACCCATTCGACGGCGATGCCGGTTTCCGCGGTGAATTGATCGGTGTAGCCCTGCATGCGGATCATGTCGCCGTTGTTCACGGTCGCGATCGTAATCGTGGCGCTGTGACCATCTGCGTATGCGGTGCTGGCTGTGAGTAGCGCAAGCGTGCTTGCAGCACAAAGCGTGTGCTTCATAGACATCCGGTGTTCCTCCCTGATTGGATGTTGTGCAACAACGCTACGGCATCGACTGACGCGCAGTCAACAAATATTTTACGCGCGTAAAGAAATTGCTGATCAGGCGCTATCTCGCAGGACGAGCTTTCCCTCAATTCGCGTGCTTTTCCAAGGCTCTACATGGCCATCAATGGCCGCGAACAATGTGTCGGCAGAGGTTTTGGAGACCGCATCATAGTCGTGGGAAACGGTGGTCAGCGGCGGGCAGGTATAGCGCGAATGCGGATGACCGTCCTGGCCCGCGACACGAATCGCGTTGCCCGCCTGCCTGCCAACGCTCACGCCACGTTCATAGCAGGCCGTAAGCAATCCGATGGCCAAACGGTCGTTGCTGCAAAGAACGGTGTGTGTCTGAAATAGCCCTTCTTCCAGCGCCTTGTGCCCTCCAACGCGCCCGATCTCTTCGAGCCCCCACCCTTCACCTTCAATAGAAATCACCTGTGGGGTTTGGCCAAACGACCCCATCGCATGCACATAGGCCTGCCTGCGCCGGTGCGCGTTCGGGTTGGCGGGCGTCTTCATCTCAAAAAAGCAGGGGGGTTCACCGGTGCGGCACAGGTAATCTGTAATGTGTGTCGTGAACTGACGGTTGTCCGAACCGACAAACGCCAAACCAAACTCATCCACGCTGCTGTCAAAGATCAGGGTCGGAATGTCATCGCAGAATTTTTCCAGAACCTTCTTGTCAGAGGCTCGACCAAGCGGCGCAAGCAGCACCCCCGCAGGTTTAATGCTGCGCAGGCTTTCCAGCACTTCAACTTCAAACTGCGGATTCCCGTGGGCGCTAAACAGCGTAGGACGGTATCCTGCATCAATGCAGCGTTGTTCCAGGTTACGGGCGATCTCGGCAAAATAGGGGTCCACGAGCAGCGGGACGACAATACCGACGTTCTTCGTCAACTTCCGGTTTTGGTTCACCGCATAGATATTCGGGCGATAGTCGTGCTCTTTCAGCGCGGCCTCGATCTTGACCCGCGTCTTCGGCCGCACGCTTTCTGGGTCATTGAAGTATTTTGAGACTGTGGGCCGCGAAATGCCGCTTAGGGCTGCGAACTCTTCCATATTCTTGATCTTGCGCAATCTGCACCGTCCAATCTTCACCGCAGTCCTTTACCGTCAAACCCATAATCTTTACGCGCGGGAAAATAGCAAGTGCGGGCAACGAAAGGTTTGAGCCGTTCCAAACTTCATGCCCAACAGCGCCCAAAACTGCACAGTTGACAAACACGACAATTTTACTCAGGTTATTTGCATCAGTTTAGCTAGGGCGTCATCGAGCCTCAGCCAGCGAAAAAGAGATGAGGCCATTGACGATGACATTTCATGCGACCCCGCCCCTGCAACAGACCACCCCGACAGTTCCGACATATGCTGCAACAGACCTGACAGCCGGCGACGATCTGGCGCAGATCGTTTTGAATGGGCAAACCTACGTATTGCGGATCACGCGTGCCGGGAAACTGATCCTGACGAAGTAAGTGTGGCCGGTTGCCAGACACAGCCATCGGGGGCTAGACCACGCTACGTCAGTTTTCTTCGCGTGGTTCATGTCCTCACATCACACCCCAAACATCCTGATCATCGGGCAAAGGGGGCGCCTCCAGTACGAGGCGCTCTTGTGTGTGGCGTCTTTGCGCGCGAACGCACCGGGCTTTGCCGGGCAGATCATTGTCGCTGAACCACAGCCTGGCCCACTTTGGTCTTTCGACCCGCGCATGACGCATCCCGTCAGAGAACGGCTAGCCGAGCTCGGCGCCCAGATTGCGCCTTTCGCGTCAGAGGTGTTCGGCGAAAGCTACCCGCACGGCAACAAGATCGAAGGGCTGACAGCCCTTCCCGCCGGTGAACCTTTCGTCTTTTTTGACAGTGACACATTCTTTACCGGTGATCTGAGCGCAGTACCTTTCGACTTCGCCCGGCCCAGCGCCTCGATGCGCCGTGGGCCGACATGGCCGGTGGAGGAACTTTACTGGCCCGGTTACACCGCGATCTGGAAATCGCTTTACGACAAGTTCAGGCTGGATTTCGAGAGCTCGCTCGACCTGTCGCACCCGGACGAGTACTGGGAACGCTACCTCTACTTCAACGCGGGCTGGTTTTTCGGGGCGGATCCGGCCGCGTTCGGGCAAAGGTTCGCGGAGTACGCCAAGGCCATCCGCGATGATCCACCTGCAGAGCTGGTAATCCAACCCCTCAACCCTTGGCTGGACCAGGTTGCTTTACCGCTTGTGATCCACAGCTTTGGCGGCGGCAGACCGGGGCCGGAGCTTGCAGGTCTGGACGGCGCTGTCAGCTTTCACTATCGCACGTTGCCCCTTTTCTATGCCACGGGAACCGACGCACAGATCGCCGCGCTGGAGGACGTGTGCGCCCCGAACAAGACCAAGAAACTGCTCAAGGAACATGAGCCGTTCAAGCGGTTGGTGTATCAGGGGCGCGGGGCCAAAGTTCGGAACTTGTTTGACCAAAATGACATGCCGCGGCACGAACGCGCGATCCGCAACCGGATCAAGGCGGCAGGGCTCTGGATGCGCTAGGCCGCACGCCGCAAAGCTTCAGGGTGTGCAGTCCCCCAGACGTTGGCCGCATCCTTGGCGATCAGAGCCGCCTCAAGCCGATCAAGCTCGCGTAATGCCGCGTCCCTGTCCCCTACCTTGGCGATTGCTTTTTCATAGGCCTTTCGCACAGACCCGGGGCGCCACGGCAGTTCGGCCCCAGCGATCCAGACTCGAAGTTCTGGTGGCAGGCTGTCGAAATCACGCAAGCGTGGCCGCGAACGCTTTCTGCATTTCAGCGATGTCTTGCCTCTGTTTCCAGCCATCGAATCCTCAGGAGTGTGTTGTTATGTTATTATATAACTACAGCCACTCACTCAAGCGCTCTCCATGACCTGGAAAGGACCAAATTCTGCCAAGCGCTTCTTCATCGAAACATAACCACTTTGCGCCGCACTGAAACCCGACCTGTGTTCCTAGATCTCCTGAAACCGTTGTGAATTGGCGCCTGAGCCCCTACAGCTATCGCCAACAAATCTGACAGGAGAGACGACAATGACTGATGGCCCAAGCTACGGCTTTGATACGCTGCAAATCCACGCGGGCGCGCGGCCAGACCCGGCGACCGGCGCGCGGCAGGTGCCGATCTACCAGACCACCGCTTACGTGTTCCGCGATGCCGATCACGCCGCCGCCCTCTTCAACCTGCAAGAGGTGGGCTATATCTATTCGCGCCTGACGAACCCGACGGTGGGTGCGCTGCAGGAACGGATCGCGACACTTGAGGGTGGTGCTGGAGCGGTCTGCTGTTCCTCTGGCCATGCGGCGCAGATCATGGCGCTCTTCCCGCTGATGCAACCGGGGCGGAACATCGTCGCCTCCAGCCGTCTTTATGGCGGCACAGTCACGCAGTTCAGCCAGACCATCAAACGCTTCGGCTGGTCAGCGAAGTTCGTCGATATGGACGATCCGGAAGCGGTGAAAGCCGCAGTCGATGACGACACCCGCGCGATCTTCTGCGAGGCTATCGCCAACCCCGGCGGCCACATCACCGACCTGCCGGTGATTGCGGCAATCGCGGATGAGGCCGGCATCCCGCTGATCGTCGACAACACCTCTGCCACGCCTTACCTCGTCCGCCCCATTGAACATGGCGCGACGCTGGTAGTCCATTCGACGACGAAGTACCTCACCGGCAACGGCACCGTGACCGGTGGCTGCGTTGTGGATAGCGGCAAGTTCGACTGGGCTGCCAATGACAAGTTCCCCAGCCTGTCAGAGCCAGAGCCTGCTTATCACGGTCTGAAATTCGCAGAAACCTTCGGCCCCCTTGCCTTTACCTTCCACGGTATTGCTATCGGCCTGCGCGACCTCGGCATGACGATGAACCCGCAAGCCGCGCACTACACGCTGATGGGGATCGAAACGCTTTCCCTGCGAATGGAGCGACACGTGGAGAACGCCAAGAAGATCGCCAAGTGGCTGGAGGATGATCCGCGCACGGACTACGTGACCTACGCAGGTCTCGACAGCTCACCTTACGCGCATCTGGTGCCCAAGATCTGCCCCCGCGGTGCAGGCGCCCTCTTCACTGTCGCCGTGAAAGGTGGCTACGATGCCTGCATCAAGCTGGTCGATAACCTTGAGATCTTCAGCCATGTCGCAAACCTCGGCGATGCGCGCAGCCTGATCATCCATTCCGCATCGACCACGCACCGGCAACTGACAGCCGAACAGCAGGAAGCGGCGGGCGCTGGCCCCGGCATCGTGCGCCTGTCCATCGGGATCGAGGACGCAGAAGACCTGATCGCCGATCTTGATCAGGCGCTGACAAAGGCAACGGCCTGAAAACAGTTAAGCAATCGTTAACCGACCCCGTTCGCGCCCTTGGCGCGGGCGGGTTTCTGCGATAGTGTCTTCCGAAACGTGGCAAACCTGATTTGCCAGCAAAACCAAGATGGCACGGCGGGCAATGACCATCAATTTTGCACTCTCACTCTCGTTTGAGGGGATCGCACTTTTGCAGCGGGTGCAAAGTGGCTGGCGCCGGCTTGGTGAGGTTGCGGTTGATAGCCCAACGCTGGAGGCTGATCTGGCCGCCCTGCGCGAAAAGGGTGCTGCACGCGCGCCTGACGGGCTACGGACCAAGCTGATCATTCCGCCTGATCAGATCAAGTTCACCGCGATCGACACGACCCAGACGACCGAGGCTGATATCGCCACGGTTCTGGAGGATGCGACCCCCTATGCGATCTCAGATCTGGTTGTGGATTTTGACCGCGCAGGTGGCCGCACACATATTGCGGCCGTTGCCCGCGAGACGCTGAAAGAGGCAGAGGCATTTGCCCATGGCCACGGCTTCAACCCTGTGTCTTTCGTGGCCGTGCCAGAGGATTTCACCTTCCAGCGCGAGGTCTTCTTTGGCCCCACCAGCATGATGCCGACCCTTCTGGGGCCTGGCGGCAGTGTCGCGGCTGACAGCCTGCCGGTGATGATTGTTGGTACGCGGGTAAAGTCGCGGCTGCTGATCCTTGATCCGGTCGAAGACGAGACCGCAGACCGGCTGGCCGATATCCTTGATGAGAAGTTGCCAGAGGCGGCGCCTGAGGCCACAGACGAGCCGGAGCTGCCGTTTGACGCCGAAATCGCGGAGGAGGACACGTCTCCGTCCCCCGTTGATGCGACACAAACTGACGAAGACACTGAGATTGCCGCAGAGCCGGATCGGCCTGCGATCTGGATTGACCAGATCATTGGGGAGGTCCATGCGCCCGTCGTGGCCGAGGTTGAAGCGGCGCCAACTATCGCAACGCCTGCGCCGCGCCGTCCGATCCTGCCAGACACGCCAGCGCTGCATGTACCTGTGCTGTTCGATCCTGTGATTGCTGAGTATCGCCACACGCCCAAGAAGGTCGCAGCGCCACTTGTCGCCCTGCGCCCGCGCAGCGCTAGGCGGCGGGAAGAGGCCCCAAGCCCAAAGCAGCGGCGCAATCTGCCCATCATCGCGACGGCGGCTGCGGCCTGCATCGCCCTCGTAGGTGTCGTTGCTTGGACAGAGCTGTCAGCGCCGGTGGATGAAAGCGCGCCGGTTGTTCAGGCGACGGTGCTGTCAGATGAGCCACCCAGCGTCGCGACCGTAGCCCCTGAACAGCCTGCCGCAACCTCTGCTGGCGCAGGATTGAACCAGCGCCCGACTGAAACCGCGCAGACCGGGACTGTTGCCTCACCGCTCCCCATCACTAGCCCTCAGGATGAAACGGCGCCAGAGATCGCGCTGACAACACCGGAACCTCCGGCAGGTCCGGGGCCAACGGTCGCCGTGCTCGACATTGCTGCGCCGGAACCGCTTACTGTGACAACAGCTGGCGCTCCCGCACTTGCCCCATTCGCCGCATCCACAATCGCTGCGTCATCCTCGGTCGTCGCACAATCAGAGGCAGATACCCCACTGGACTTCGTTGAGGGGCCCGCAGCACAGCCTGCGCCGCCTGAGACGGTCGTTGCGGCCGCTGGCCCCACGACGCGCCTGCCCACCCCGGATGAGGCGGCGGCGTTTTATGAGGCGACCGGTGTCTGGCTGCGCGCCCCACGCATTATCGAAGAACCCACCGGCGTCATCCTGCAAGAATTTGTGGCACCTCCGGTCTCTGCCCCGGTGGATCGCGCGGCGCCACCACAACGCTTGGCCTTCGAGGATTTGACGGCAGACATTCCGTTTGACAGCCCCGCCAACCCGGCACCGCCCGACACGACATTCACGCTTGATGAAAACGGCTTCATCCTCGCGACACCTGAAGGGACGGTCACGCCGGAGGGGGCCGTGGTTTTTGCGGGTCTGCCCGATATCGCAATCACCCCGCGCCCGGCACTGTCGCAGGACGATCTCAATCGCATGGCCCTGCTTGCACCGGCACCAGAAGGGGTGGTGGTGATCCCCGGCCCGCCCCCTGCTGTGCCGCCGCTGCGCCCCGCCGATGCGGCCCTTCCCGACCCTGTTGATGACACAGAAACGGCAGTTGCCAGCGCCGTGTCGGAAGAGGAAGCTTTGACACCCGGGGCAGTCGGCCTTGCCGGGTTGGAACTGCAAAATTCTGGCGCTGTCGCCTTGGACCCCGCAACCGTTGAGGGGATTGCGGTCGATGACCTGCGCCCGCAACTGCGCCCACAAGGGTTGGTTGATAGCCCCGCCGAAGCGGACACCGACAGCACACCTGACATCACCTCCATCATCGCTGGCATTCAGGCGGAAGACGCGACCATCCGCTTTGACAACAGCACATCTTTGGCCGTTGCCGCGTCGCTGCGCCCTGATGCGCGGCCTTCGAACTTTGGCACCGTTGTTGCTGCCGCCCGTGCGGGTATCGCCGAACGGCAAACCGCCGCCCCTGCCCCGGTTGTGGCCGCAGCCCCCGTCGCCCCGCAAAACTTTGCCCCCGTCCCCGGCGGTGTCGCCCGGGCCGCCACGCAAGAGGACGTGATCCGCCTACGCGAGATCAACTTGATCGGTGTCTACGGGCGGCCAAACGCGCGCCGTGCTCTCGTCCGGCTCAGCAACGGGCGCTTTGTGCGGGTGGAGGTCGGCAGCGCGCTTGATGGTGGGCAGGTCACGGCGATCGGTGACACCGCGCTCAACTACGTCAAACGCGGCCGGACCTACGCGATCGAGCTGCCAAACGGCTGATTTCGGGGCATTCAGCCGCCTGACCCGCAGCATCTTGGCTATTCGCCCCATCAGCACTTGATCCGCGCAAGGCGGCATCCGAAGATCAGTGTGACTGACAGGGAACGCAGCGCGGACGATGGAAAGCTTTCTGTTTCAAGCAACGATCTACCTTGGCGCGGCCGTGATTGCCGTGCCCTTGGCCGCGCGGCTGGGTCTTGGGTCGGTTCTTGGGTACCTGTTGGCAGGGATCGCGATTGGCCCGTTGCTGGGGTTGGTTGGCAGCGAAACACAGGACCTGCAGCACTTTGCCGAATTCGGCGTGGTGATGATGCTCTTCCTCATCGGGTTGGAGCTTGACCCCCGCGCGCTCTGGAACATGCGCCAGAAACTTCTGGGGCTGGGTGGTTTGCAGATCACCCTGACTATGGCCGCCGTGACGGCCTGCGCGATGTTTCTAGGCTATGACTGGGCCACCTCACTGGCCATCGGGATGATCTTTGCCCTGTCATCAACAGCAATCGTGCTGCAGACGCTGACCGAAAAGGGGCTGATGCGCACGGGCGGTGGCAGATCGACGTTCTCGGTGCTGCTGGCGCAGGACATTGCCGTGATCCCGATGCTGGCGCTGCTACCACTGCTGGCCGCACCTGCGCTGATGTCCTTGTCACCCGATGGTTCGGTCGCGCTGGCCGATCACCACGACAACGGCCACCACAGTGCATTCAGCCTTGTAGAAGGGCTGCCGGGCTGGGGGGTCACGCTGGTGACGTTGGGTGCGGTCGTCGCGGTGATCCTTGTTGGTACCTTCCTGACGCGCCCCGTTTTTCGCTACATCCACCACGCCCGCCTGCGCGAGATGTATACGGCGCTTGCCCTGCTGATGGTCGTTGCCACAGCCGTGCTGATGAGTATGGTCGGCCTGTCGCCCGCGCTTGGCACGTTTCTTGCCGGTGTGGTCCTTGCCAATTCGGAGTTCCGGCATGAGCTGGAAAGCGACCTTGAGCCGTTCAAAGGGCTTCTTCTCGGGCTTTTCTTCATCACCGTGGGCGCTGGCATCAACTTTGACCTGTTGTTCAGCCGTCCGGCAACCATCATTGGCCTCGCCATTGGCGTCATCGCGCTGAAAGGCGTGATCCTTTATGGGCTTGCCCGCCTTTTCAAACTGCGCGGGTCGGACCGCTGGCTCTTTACCCTCGGGCTCGCGCAAGCCGGGGAATTCGGGTTTGTCCTGATTTCCTTCTCACGTCAGCAGAACGTACTGACAGATGGGCTGTCGAACCTGCTTCTGCTTGTGATCGCCCTGTCCATGCTGATCACCCCCCTCCTCTTCATCATCTACGAGATGCTGAGCCGCCGGATGCAGGATGGCGAAGACGCAGAGCATGACGATGTGGATGCGCAAGGCACCGTCATCATCGCAGGGATCGGCCGGTTTGGGCAGATCGTGAACCGGCTGGTGCAGAGCGCAGGATTTGAAACCGTCGTGATCGACAACGATCTGGCCACGGTGCAGATGATGCGTACTTTTGGCTTTCGCGGCTTCTTTGGTGACCCGACGCGCCCTGACGTACTGAAGGCGGCAGGCCTCGATGAGGCGCGTGTGCTGGTCGTGGCCGTCGATAGCAAGAAAGACGCAGTCAAACTGGTCCACTATGCGCGCAAGCACCGGCCCGATCTGCACATCATCGCCCGCGCACGCGACCGGGTGCACGTCTACGAACTCTACGAGGCTGGCGCGAATGACATTGTACGCGAGATGTTTGACAGCTCATTGCGCGCCGGGCGTTATGCCCTCGAAAATCTCGGACTGTCAGAGTTCGAGGCCGCGGAGATCGAGCACACCTTCTACCAACACGACCGCAAGACCCTGCGCGAGTTGGCAGAGCTGTGGGAGCCGGGCAAAGCCGTGTCCGACATCCCCGCCTATGTCGCCCGCGCGAAAGAGCTGAACAACGAGCTTGAAACCGCCTTTGCCACGCGCCAGCAGGCAAGGGAAAAGGAAGATTAGCCGTCGCTGTCGCTGACCCCGGCCTCTGCAAAGGTCGCCATGCCGGAATGGCAGGCGATGGCCCCTTTCAGCACACCGATGGCCAGCGCGGCACCGGACCCTTCACCGAGCCGCAGCCCGAGGTTCAGGAGCGGTGTCTTACCAATGCCGTCGAGCATCCGCGCATGCGCACCTTCTGCACTCAGATGCCCGGCAACCGCATGATCCAGCGCACGATCCTGCGCCTTGGCCAAAACAGCCGCCGCGGCGCAACAAATGAAGCCATCAAGGATGACGGGGATGCGGTAATGACGCGCACCCGCAATCGCCCCTGCCATCGCCGCCAACTCGCGCCCGCCGAGGCAGCGCAAAGCCTCAAGCGCGTCAGATGTGGCATGAAGGGCAAGTCCCTTTGCGACCACTTCCGTCTTGCGCTGTAGCCCTGCGTCATCCACGCCGGTGCCGCGCCCGGTCCAGTCATCAGCCGTCCCCCCCAAGACCGCGGCAGCGACAGCCGCAGCCGAGGTCGTATTGCCGATCCCCATCTCGCCGGTGACGAGGAGGTCTGCATCGGGGTCCACCGCAGTCCATCCGATCTGCAAGGCTTCCAGAAACTCCGCTTCGGTCATGGCCGGGCCTTGGGTAAAGTCCGCCGTCGGCTGATCAAGCATGATGGGATGCAGGTCCATCTTTGCACCGAATGCCTTGGACAGCTGGTTGATCGCGGCTCCGTCATGTTCAAAATTCGCAACCATTTGCACCGTAACCTCTGGCGGGAAGGCCGAAACGCCCTGCGCACAGACACCGTGGTTGCCGGCAAAGACAATCACTTGCGGCGCTGTCAGCGCAGGCCGCCCGTCACCGCGCCATCCTGCGTACCAAATGGCCAGGTCCTCCAACCGGCCCAGCGCACCGGGGGGTTTGGTCAGCTGGCTGTTCCGATCCTCTGCTGCGGTCTGTGCCGCTGCATCGGTTGTGGGGGCCTTTGCCAGCAAATCGCGAAAGCCGGAAATTGTCGCAAATGGTGCTTGCATCGTGCCTCTGTGCCCCTGATGTTTTGCCCTGTGTAGCGCAGTCACCTGCCAGCGAAAGCCTTTGAAGGACTCCCGGATGTACAAACACGACACCCCGTTGCTGGAGTGGCACGATCTGCCCGCCGCGCTCGGGCTATTGACCCGTTTCCCGGTCATCGTTGATGGGAAAAGAGCCGCCGCGCGCGGCGCCGCAGCCGCATGGGCATACCCGTTGGTTGGGGTGATCCTTGGGGTGGTTCTGGCGTCAACCGTTCCGTTCATGCTGCTGCTGGGCCTTGCCCCCAGCGTGATCGCGGGGCTGCTGCTGGCGCTGCAGGTCATCCTGACTGGCGCAATGCATGAGGACGGGCTGGCGGATGCGGCCGACGGCCTCTGGGGCGGCTGGACCAAGGAACGCAGGCTGGACATCATGAAGGACAGCCGGATTGGGGTCTATGGGGTTTGCGCGCTTATGCTAACGCTCTTTTTGCGCTGGATGGCTCTTTTTACTATTGTCTCTGTCGGGGCCTATTGGGTGGCGCTGATCGCGGTTGGCGCACTGTCACGGGCCACGATGGTCGTGTTGATGGGGGTGATGCCCAACGCGCGCGGCGGCGGGCTCAGCCAGTCGGTTGGACGCCCGCGCGAAGGCACGGT
>JBCBOD010000045.1:0-26879 GCA_039821425.1 Pseudomonadota bacterium | reverse complement strand
GGGTTGCCCCCGCCGGGCGTTACCCGGCACCGTGCTTTGCTGGAGTCCGGACTTTCCTCGACATCGCTGCCGCAGCCATCCAGCCATCCGCGCGCAGGTTCGTTAGGCCCAAGCGGCGTTCACGTCAACGGGGAAACGGCGAGCCAGATCGGTGATCAGCGCCATATCAGTGGCATCAAGCGGCCCCTCATGGCGTGGCCGAAAGCGCAGGCGGAACACCCGTAGAAGCAATTCCGGGTCACCAGACGCTGTATACCCAAAAGCCTGCATCGCCGCGACAAAACGGGCGTCATCAAGCCCTTGCGGGCTTTCTTCCGAAAAGGGCGCGGCCGCGGCCGATGAGGGCCATACGGAAAAGCCTTCGCGTGCGAGCCTCTGCCAGTCAAACCGTGGGCCGGGATCGATTTTGCGTCCGGGCGCCATGTCGGAATGCCCGATCACGCGCTCCCGCCGGATATCCCAGCGCACAAAGATGCCTTGCAACAGCTCTCTCAACGCATCCATCTGCGCTGCGGCAAAGGGGGCAAAACCGGTGTTCGCGAGCTCAATCCCGATGGAGCGACTGTTCACGTCCGTCACCGCCCCCCACCGACCCGCGCCCGCATGCCACGCGCGCAACGCTTCCGGCACGAGGCTGATCACCTCGCCATCTTCTGCGATCAGATAGTGAGCCGAGACTTGGCGTTCAGGATTGCAGAGCGTGTCGGCAGCAGCACTTGCGCTGGCCATGGCCGTGTAATGGATCACCACATTGTCAGGTGTCGCCCCGTCCCGGCGCGGCCCGTGATTGGGCGACAGGCGGGTTGTCAGCCTCAGTTCCGGATCGCCGCAATGTAGGGGGCCGGATCCCAGCCGCAGGCAAAGCCATCGCCATCGGGGTCAATGCCCAGCCTGTCACGCTCTGGCCCACCACGGGCCAGAAAATCACGCTGTGCGTCTTCGGCTGTGGCATAGGCTGCGCAATTGCGCTGAAACCGCGACTGCCCAGACAGGAGCGAGCGGCTGTACCACTCCTGCCCCTTCACGTTCGGTGCCTCCAGCGCGTATTGCACGATGTTCGGCCCTGTGTTGGTCGGACGATCAGGCAGTGCTGTGGGTTCAACCTGTGTCCGGGCGGCAGCTTGTGCCGCGCGCCGCTCGGCATCGCTTTCAATCGTTTCGCGTTCGGTGACCGCATCAAAGCTTTGCTCGTCTGACAGCCCAAGGCCGTTGTCGACAAGTTGCGGGGCTGGATTGCTGGGCGAGGCTTGCACGCCTTCCGTGCGCAGCGGGTCATTGATCGTGCTGGTCGGCGCAGGAGTAGTGGGCGCAGGTTGTCCTATCCCCGCAGCCGCCAAGTCACTGGACGGGATCGCCTGTCCAGCCCCGGTCGAAAGGATCGTATTGACCTGGGGCGGCGGAATGATCGAGGCTTGCTGGCCGCTCAACTGCGCCTCACGCCGGGCGCGTTCCAGCTCGAATTGTGAAAACTCGTCAAAGCCGACGCCACGCTCTGTCGGCACCACGGTGGGTGAACATGCGGCCATGCCCAGCACCATGATGATTACTGCACCCGTCGATTTCATGCGTGTTCTGCTCCTCAACGCTTTGCGATCAGACTACCACCAAGGTGTCGGTTTGGCCACAAAACCTGCCGACTGCTCAAGGCTGTAGGCCACATTGAGCAGTTCCGCCTCTTCCCAGGGCCGCCCGATCAGCTGCAGCCCCAGCGGCAGGCCCTGGCTGTTCAGCCCGGTCGGCACCGCGATCCCCGGAAGACCGGCGAGGTTCACCGTCACCGTGAACACGTCGTTGAGGTACATCTGGATCGGGTCCATGTTCTCGCCAAGACCGAAGGCGGCAGAAGGCGTTGCCGGAGTCAGGATCGCATCAACGCCACCCGCAAAGACATCATCAAAGTCTTTTTTGATCAACGCGCGCACCTTGCGAGCGCGGTTATAGTAGGCGTCATAGAACCCAGCAGAGAGAACATAGGTCCCGATCATCACGCGCCGCTGCACCTCTGCGCCAAAGCCTTCGGCGCGGGTCTTCTCGTACATCTCGGTGATGCCGTCCCCTTGGGAAAGCTTGGCCCGGTGGCCAAACCGTACACCGTCGTAGCGGGCAAGGTTGGATGACGCCTCGGCTGGCGCGATGACATAGTAGGCTGGCAGTGCGTACTTTGTATGTGGCAGGGTGATATCGACGATCTTGGCCCCAGCGTCTTTCAACATGGTGGTGCCATCAGCCCAAAGCTTTTCGATCTCTGTAGGCATCCCGTCCATGCGGTATTCCTTGGGGATCCCGATGGTCTTGCCCTTGATGTCGCCGGTCAGCGCCGCCTCGAAATCCGGCACAGGCAGATCGGCGCTGGTGCTGTCCTTCGGGTCGTGCCCGCACATCGCCTGCAGCATGATCGCCGCATCGCGCACATCTTTCGTCATTGGCCCCGCCTGATCGAGGGAGGAGGCAAAGGCGACGATCCCCCAACGCGACACGCGGCCATAGGTGGGCTTCATCCCTGTGATGCCGACGAAGGCCGCAGGTTGGCGGATAGACCCGCCGGTGTCTGTCCCCGTGGCTGCGAGACACAGATCCGCTGCGACGGCAGAGGCCGACCCACCGGAGGACCCGCCGGGCGTTAGCGCCGCATCATCATTGCCGCGCCGCCAAGGATTGACCGCGTTGCCGTAGGTCGAGGTTTCGTTGGAAGAGCCCATGGCGAACTCATCCATGTTCAACTTGCCCAGCATCACCGCGCCAGCATCGAAAAGCTGACCGGTGACCGTGGACTCGTACTCTGGCTTGAAGCCATCGAGAATGCGGCTGGCCGCCTGAGAAGGCACGCCTTTGGTGCAGAAAAGATCCTTGATCCCGAGCGGTACGCCACACATGGCCGGTGCATCACCTGCCGCGATCCGTGCGTCTGCCGCCTTAGCCTGATCTTTCGCGATCTCCGGCGTGTGATGCACAAATGCGCCCAGCGCGCCTGCGCTTTCGATGGCCGTCAGGCAGGCATCGGTGATCTCGGCGCTCGTCGTTTCACCCTTGCGCATGGCGTCGCGGGCCTGGGCGATCGTCAGTTTGGTCAGATCAGACATCATTCTACCACCTTCGGCACGGCAAAGAACCCTTCGCGCGCATCTGGCGCGTTTTTCAGCACCTTGTCCTGCTGATCACCGTCAGTCACCACATCCTCGCGCCGCTTCAACCGCTGCGGGGTGACAGAGGTCATCGGCTCTACGCCGTCCACGTCAACCTCGTTGAGTTGCTCGATGAACCCAAGGATCGCGCTGAATTCCTGGGCGAGCGCGGGCAGCGCCTCATCCTCGACCTTGATACGGGCGAGCTTGGCCACCCGGCGGGCTGTTTCGGTGTCGATCGACATCATGTGGTCCCTTGCAAATGATCGCCCCGCTTTACCGCTGCAAGGGGCGGGTCGCAAGCATGTGGCGGATGTAAACATGGATCATCCAGCCCAGCATGATCGCATTGAGGATATGCCAGAGGAAATGGGTGCCGTGGGGGATGCTGCTGCACAGGATTTCATCGACGGAACGCACCGTGATAGAAACCGCGAGGATCGCCGCCCCGATCAGGAACCCCGAGAGGATGCCGGGCCTGTCCTGCAAGGGCACCGCGTAAATGCAAAGAAGCAATGGCACCGTCCAGTAGAAGTTGGAGATATTGAAGAACGGCAGTTGGTCAGTGACCCAGACAACCGCGGCTGCGTAAGGGAAAAACCCACAGGTTGCGATCAGCGCGACCCACCAGCGCATCGGCACGATGTGCCAGTTCACCGCGAAAAGATAGACAAGGATGAAGATGCCAATCGGCACCACATCTGCGGTCATCGCCCAGATCGTCGCATGTGTGTGGAACAGGTAGCTGCCCACACCGATAGCGAAAAGGATGACGCAAAGCAGTTGTGCGACAGGCAAGCCCGCCGACCGGCGCCAAAGGATGATCGCCGCGACAATGAACGCCGCATTGGTGACCGCATTGATCGGCTCGGCCCAATAGGAAAAATCCGTCCGCTCGCAATAACCGTCAATCTGCTCTGACCAGTCCACGTTGCGCCTCCGCCAAATCAGCCTATCCTGCCCAGATAGCACGGGAGGACGACATGAAAATCATCTGGTTGGGGCACGCGAGTTTCCGGATCGAAATTGAGGGCGCGGTTCTGCTGGTCGACCCGTGGCTAGAGGGAAACCCAAGCTTTCCGAACGACCAGCGCGCGGCCGCTCTGGCGGGCGCCACGCATATCCTGCTCACCCATGGCCATTTTGACCACACGTCAGAGGTGGATGCGATTGCCAAGGAAACGGGCGCCCCTGTCGTGGGCATTCCGGAGCTTTGCGCGATCTTTGATGCACATGAAACGATCGAATTCAACAAGGGTGGCACAGTCGACCTTGGTGGTGCGCAGGTCTCGATGGTGCAGGCCACCCACTCCTCATCCGTGGGCAGCGCCTATGCGGGCACCGAGGCAGGCTACATGATCAAGGGCGAGGGCCATATGATCTATGTTTCTGGCGATACCGACATCATGGCCGACATGGACTGGATGGGCGATTTCTATGACCCCGACATCGGCATCCTGTGCTGCGGCGGGCACTACACCATGGGGATGGAGGGGGCGGCCTATGCGGCGAAACGCTATTTCAACTTCAAAACGGTGATCCCCTGCCACTACGGCACCTTCCCGATCCTCGCACAGTCCGCGCAGCCACTGGCCGATGCACTGCCTGATGTGGATGTGAAGATGCCTGCGGTGATGGAGGTGGTGGAGATTTAGTCCAGAGCCGGACAAAGCAATCCGGCGTCTAACCGAGAAGTCAGCGCTAATCCGAGGTTATCGAAAGTGATCAAGCTCAAAACCATTGGGATAACTGTGTGTCTGGTGTTCTTCGTGTCCTTCGTCATGGCACAAGACAAACGATATCGCTTTGATGGCTGGTGTCTTTCCTATGATCCGGAAGCCCTGCCCGACGGCGCAAGAGACGTGACCATCCCCGGCCCATTTCCATCCTTTTTGATCCCATCAGACCTCCAAACGCTATCTCCCCGAGATAATCCGTCCGCGACCGGGATTGTTGCCACGTTCTCAAAAATGTCAGAAGGGTCATGGCAAAGTCTGTCGGAAAGTCCGCGCCCATCTTCCCAAAACTGCACCCGCGCTGACTACGATTTCGGATTGGTTGAGCTTAGCCGCGAAGCCTCGAACATGTGTGTATTGAGCGATCGGTCCCGCCACTTTGAGCCAGAAACTAGGACGGATTTATCAGTAGGGATTCGAGTTCGATGCTCAAACAACGAAACCGTGCTCGCTTGCAACCTCGGCGATATCTACCCATCGGATTGGCGTGTGAGAATCTCCTTACCCAAACCAGACATTGGCAGATGGCAGGAAGCCACAGCGGATGTGCGGGCATTCTTTGACGCACATATCAACGACTGTGGCGTGTGATCGGTCAGGTCAACGCATTTGCAGCACATAGAAACCTAGCGCCTCTCAGCAAAGAACTCTCTTAGCAGCGCCTCTGCCACCCGTGCATCCAAGCCATCATAGACCTCTGGCACATGGTGGCATTGCGAATGAGAAAACACACGCGGACCTTGCGCCACGCCGCCCGATTTCGGGTCCGCCGCCCCATAGTAGAGCCGCGCAATCCGCGCGTTGCTGATCGCCGCCGCACACATCGGGCAGGGTTCCAGCGTCACGTAGAGGTCGCACCCCGCCAGTCGTTCCTGCCCCAACGCTGCGCAGGCCGCGCGGACAGCGAGGATTTCGGCATGCGCGGTCGGGTCATTCAACTCCCGCGTCCTGTTTCCGGCCTGCGCAACAATGCCATCGGGGCCGGACACGACCGCGCCCACCGGCACCTCACCCCGCTCTGCCGCCGCGCGCGCCTCTGCCAGTGCAGTGTCCATATGACTGTGAAATTTCATGCCACTTTCATGGCTTGGCCCCTTGTGCCACACAAGCAAAAACACGGAAGGGCTGCTCAGGATGGCGGACGATATCTACGACCCGGCATTTGTTGCCAACCTCTTTGATCGCTGTTCCGCCAACTACCGGCGCTGGAGTGCGGTCAGTTCATTCGGGTTCATCTGGCTCTGGCGGCGCGCCTGTGTTGGGCTGCTACCCAGGACCAGTGGGGCCAAACCCGTTATCGTCGACCTGATGGCGGGGACCGGAGAGATTTGGCCGCATCTGCTCAAACGTTTCCCGCAGACGCAGACGATCACCGCCGTTGATATCTCGCACAGGATGCATCTGGATGCATTGGAGCGTCTGCACGCTGACCGCAGCGATCAGATCACGCATATAGAGGCCGATGCACTGACCACAGATCTTCCGTCGGACCATGCGGACATGCTTGTCTCGACCTTTGGCCTGAAGACCTTCAACCCCGCACAGCAGGCAATCCTTGCGCGCCAGATCGCCCGCATTCTGAAGCCGGGTGGGCACTTCGCACTGATCGAAGCCTCTGACCCACAGGGCTGGGTGCTGCGCCCGCTCTATCGTCTCTACCTTGATCGCATCCTGCCACTTGTCGAGCGTCTGTTCCTGAAAGGTGCGCAGGATTTCAGCATGATCGGGACCTACACCCGCAACTTCAAAGATTGCAGCGTGATGGCAGACGCGCTGGAGGCCGCCGGGCTGGAGGTGACCTTGCGCAAGCATTTCTTCGGCTGTGCCACCAGCGTGGCGGGGAGCAAGCCGATTGCAGGTGCCGCGGCATCAGACTAGACGCACTCCATGACCCAGACCCCACCCCCCGGCGACCGCATCGCCAAGGTTCTTTCCCGCGCGGGCGTTGCAAGCCGTCGTGAGGCCGAGCGTATGATTGCCGAAGGCCGCGTGGCCGTGAACGGCAAAGTGATCGACAGCCCCGCACTCAACGTCACCGCGAAGGATAAAGTCACCGTCAATGGCGCGCCGGTCGGGGAACCTGATCCTCCGCGCATCTGGCTCTATCACAAGCCTGCGGGTCTTGTGACAACCGAGCGAGATGAGAAGGACCGCGAAACTGTCTTTGACGCGCTGCCAGAAGATCTGCCACGGGTGATGTCGGTTGGGCGGCTTGACCTGAACTCCGAAGGGCTGCTGCTGCTCACTAACGATGGCGCGGTCAAACGCAAGCTGGAATTGCCCAGCACCGGATGGCTGCGGCGCTATCGTGTGCGGATCAATGGCGCGGTGAGCGAGACGAAGCTGGACGAGTTGCGCAAAGGCATCACAGTCGAGGGCGTGTCGTACCAGCCGATGACCATCACCTTCGACCGGCAACAGGGGGCCAACGCCTGGCTGACGGTTGCCCTGCGCGAAGGCAAGAACCGAGAGATTCGCCGCGCAATGCAAGCGATCGGGGTCACGGTGAACCGGCTGATCCGCGTCAGCTACGGCCCGTTTCAACTGGGTGGTCTGAAGCAAGGCGAGGTGGAAGAGGTCAAACAGCGGGTGGTGCGGGATCAACTGGGCGTTTCAGCGAAACCAAAGCCGCAGCGGCAGCGCAAACCCGGGCCAAAAACCGCAAGGGGGAAAAACCGGAGAGTTTGAACCTTGTCCTGTCATCCCGGGTGTGCATGGTAGTAAAAAAAGACCCCGGGGGACATCAATTGGCTGAACTGCTGACGCTGGAAAACGCGACCAACCTGATCATGCTTTGCTTTCTGCAGGCGGTTCTGGGTTTCGACAACCTGCTTTATATCTCGATCGAAAGCCAGCGCGCGCCAGTGGCCCAGCAAAAGGCCGTGCGCACATGGGGGATCATCATCGCTGTCGCGCTGCGCGTCGTGCTGCTTTTCACCATGATCCAGCTGATCGATGCATTGGCAGAGCCGTTCTACATCTTCGATTGGGAAGGCGTGATCGAGGGTGGGGTGAACTTTGCCACCGTGATCTTTGTCTTCGGCGGCGCTTTCATCATGTACACGGCCGTCAAGGAAATCGGCCATATGCTGTCGATTGACGACCTGGACCACGATGTCGAGGGCAAATCCGGCAAGTCGGCCACACAGGTCGTGATGCTGATCGTGTTGATGAACCTGATCTTTTCTTTCGACTCGGTCCTGTCTGCCATTGCGATCACGGATGTCTTCCCAATCCTGGCTTTCGCCATCATCTTGTCGGGCCTTGCCATGCTACTGCTGGCCGACGGTGTGACGCGGTTTCTGGAAAAGAACCGGATGTATGAGGTTCTGGGGCTTTTCATCCTTTTGATCGTGGGTGTGGTGCTCTTGGGTGAGGCGGGGCCAGCGGCCGCCCATGCGATGCATGACGACAGCCTGCAGATCAAAGTTTTTGGTCAGGACATCCTGCCTATGTCGAAATCGACCTTCTACTTCTCGGTTGTTGTGCTGGTGGCCGTGGAAATTATCCAATCCGGATACCGCAGAAAGCTGGATGCGCAGCGTGCCGCATTGCAGAAACACTCGTAAACCAGCGCCAGACCGCCTATTTTGTAAGGAAAGGCAAAAACGAGGGCACAGATGATACGTTTGATCATGTTTGCGGCATGTATCGCGATTCTTGTGTTCGCTGCGGCGACGCTGGCGCGCGCACTGCAATCCGTCCTGTCGCCCGCCGCCCCAAACCCGACATCTGCCCAGCCCGGAGCCGCACCTATGCCCGCCCGTTTCCGCCAAATCACCTTTGTCCTCTTGTTTTTGTTACTGATCGGCCTCGCGTCTGGCTGGCTCGGGTCGATCTGATGGCAAAACGCTTTGGTGGAAAATATAGCCCGCAAGGGCAGCGCGCCGATGGGCCGCGTGCGCAGGCGCAACATGCGCCGATGGCAGTCAAGCCCGGCTGGCGTGTGTCGCTGCTCTATCTGCCCGCTGTGGTGCTGGCGTTTACGTCACTGAACGAAAGCCCTGTGATGCTCGCCACCGGCCTTGTGGGTGCGGGTGTGCTGACGTTGGCTGCGTGGCTGCTGCAGGAAGGGTTGAAGGCCGAAGCCGCCTATCACGCCCGCAAGGTCGCCCGCCGCCCCGCCGTCCCACGCAAGGTCTTTGCGACGGTCTTGACCGGGCTTGGGGCGGGGATCGCGGCCTATACCGGTGGTGCGGGGCTGATTGGTGCCGGGATCTATGCGCTTGCCGCTGCGGGCCTGCACACGGCCGCCTTCGGCATCGACCCGCTGACCGACAAGCGGATGGAAGGTGTCGATACCTTCCAGCAGGATCGCGTTGCAAAGGTCGTCGATGAGGCAGAGGCGCATCTGGACATCATGCTCTCCCAGATCACGGGCCTCTCGGATCGTCGTCTGACAGAGCGCGTGCAAGGGTTTCAGACCATCGCCCGCCGCATGATCCGCACGGTTGAGGAAGACCCGCGCGACCTGACCGGTGCACGCAAGTTTCTGGGCGTCTACCTGATGGGTGCCAAGGACGCGACGGTGAAGTTCGTGGACCTTTATGGTCGCAACAAGGATGCTGATGCGCGCGCCAGCTATGAAGCGCTGCTGGATGATCTGGAGCAGAACTTTGCCGCGCGCACCGAAAAGATGCTGCTGGATGACCGCAGCGACATGGACATTGAAATCAACGTGCTGCGCGACCGACTGCAGCTAGAAGGCGTGAGCCTGAAAACAAAGGGGGACGACTAAGTGTCAGAAAATATCCGGAAAAGAGCGGAAGCCACGCTTGCCGATGTAGAAAAGGTGACAGCCGTGGTGCTGCCAGAGCCGAAAGGGGAACTGGTCACGCTGGAAGCCGCGGACCCACCCACCACGGCTGAGATTGAAAAACGCGTGGCAGAGATTGATATCGGCGACACCAACTCCATCGTTTCTTTCGGATCGTCAGCGCAGGCCGAACTGCAGCAGATCAGCCAATCCATGCTGGCGGGTGTGCGGAACAAGGACGTCGGCCCGGCAGGTGACTCCTTGCGCAACATCGTCACCACGATCCGCGGATTTTCGATCTCTGAACTCGACGTCCGTCGCGAACGCAGCTGGTGGGAAAAGCTCTTGGGCCGTGCGGCGCCGATGGCCAAGTTTGCGGCCAAGTTTGAAGAGGTGCAGGGCCAGATCGACATGATCACCGATGATCTCTTGAAGCACGAACATGTGCTCTTGAAAGACATCGAAAGCCTTGATCAGCTCTATGACAAGACGCTCGAATTTTACGATGAACTGGGCCTTTACATCGCGGCTGGTGAGGCGAAGATCGCCGATCTGGATGCCAACACAATCCCCGCGAAAGAGGCAGAGGTGCAGGCAGCGCCAGAGGATCAAGCCGTGATGAAAGCGCAGGAGTTGCGTGACCTGCGCGCCGCTCGTGACGATCTGGAACGCCGGGTGCATGACCTGAAACTCACCCGTCAGGTGACGATGCAATCGCTCCCCTCTATCCGTCTGGTGCAGGAAAACGACAAGTCGCTCGTCACCAAGATCAACTCCACCCTCGTAAACACTGTGCCGCTTTGGGAAACTCAGCTGGCACAGGCCGTGACGATCCAGCGCTCGGCAGAGGCGGCAGAGGCCGTGCGCGATGCCAATGACCTGACCAATGAGCTTCTGAAAGCCAACGCAGAAAACCTGCGCCAGGCCAACAAGACGATCCGCGAAGAGATGGAGCGTGGTGTCTTTGACATCGAGGCTGTGAAATCCGCCAATGCCAACCTGATTGCCACCATCAATGAAAGCCTTGAGATTGCCGATGAAGGCAAGCGTAAGCGGGCCGAGGCCGAGGCCGAGCTGCAGAAGATGGAAAGCGAGTTGAAAGACACGCTCGCCGCTGCCAAGGCACGCGGCACCGGCACCGGCGACACCATCGGCACTGCGGCCAACACCTAAGGCGAATGCGGGTTGCGGGCATGCCACGTCGGATCCTTGCACTGATCGCCCTGACCGGGCTGATCGGGTGTGAGGAACTGATGGTGCCTGCGCCCCCGCCAGAGCCACCTGCGCCTGTTTTGCCGACCGAACCGGAACCATCCGTCGTCATCCCGCCGAGCCAGGCAAGCCGCGATCTGGCGATTTATTATGGCCGTCTGCAGAACGATCTGCTGGCACAGGGGTTATTGCGCGGCGATGGTGGTGGGCCGGATACGCCCTTCACCGATACGCAACTGGCGCGCAATTTTGTGCGTATTGCCCTCTTCAACGAATATCGCGACGACAGCGATTTTCAGCGTCCACAGGCGACAATTTCCAAGCTGCGGCGCTGGGATCAGCCTATTCGCATGGCGATCGAATTTGGAGACACAGTTCCTCTTGCCCAGCGTGACGATGATCTGGCGCGTGTCAGCGCCTATGCCGCGCGACTGACCCGCGCGACGGGCGTGCCCATCAGGATCACCGACAGGAACCCGAACTTTCACGTGCTGTTTCTGGGCGAGGATGACCGGCGTGCATATGGCCCGCGCCTGCAGGAATTGATCTCCAATATTCCCGAAAACACGTTGCGCGCCATCGTCAACCTGCCCCGCGAACAGCTTTGCGCGGTCATCGGCACCTTTGCGCTGGGACAATCAAGCTATGCCAAGGCCGTCGCCATCATCCGGGCAGAACACCCCACACTAATGCGCAGCGCTTGCATTCACGAGGAACTGGCACAGGGCATGGGCCTTGCCAATGACAGCCCAGGCGCACGGCCCTCGATATTTAACGATGACGAGGAATTCGCCCTACTCACCCGCCATGACGAGTTGCTGCTTCGGATGCTTTACGACCCGCGCCTGCAAACCGGCATGGCACCTGCCACCGCCGCCCCCATCGCCCGCCAGATCGCGCGCGAATACCTGGCGGCAGGACAAAGTTGATCAAATGGGCTACACCCCACACCATATAAACACGGAGGCCACGACCAGATGGGCATTTTCGATTTTCTAAGCGGTGAATTCATCGACGTCATCCATTGGACCGATGACACCCGCGACACGATGGTCTGGCGCTTTGAACGTGAAGGGCATGAGATCAAATACGGCGCCAAGCTGACCGTGCGCGAGGGGCAAGCGGCGGTTTTCGTGCATGAAGGGCAGTTGGCCGATGTCTTCTCTCCCGGCCTTTACATGTTGGAAACCAACAACATGCCGATCATGACCACCCTGCAACACTGGGATCATGGTTTCAAAAGCCCGTTCAAGTCCGAGATCTATTTCGTCAACACCCGCCGGTTTGCGAACCTTAAATGGGGCACCAAGAACCCGATCATCTGCCGCGATCCCGAATTCGGCCCGGTGCGCCTGCGGGCCTTCGGCACCTATTCGGTCCGCGTGACCGACCCCGCGCGTTTCCTGGTGGAGATCGTGGGCACCGATGGCGAATTCACGATGGATGAGATCAGCTATCAGATCCGTAACATCATCGTGCAGGAGTTCAGCCGCGCCATTGCAAAATCCGGCATCCCGGTGCTCGACATGGCCGCCAACACTGCCGAGGTGGGCAAACTGGTCGCCACTGCCATCGATCCAACGCTCAAGCAATACGGTCTGACACTGCCAGAGCTTTACATCGAGAACATCAGCCTGCCGCCAGCGGTGGAAAAGGCACTGGATGAACGCACGTCGCGTGGCGTTGCGGGCAATCTGGACGATCACATGAAGTGGAAAGCGGCAGAGGCGATGACGATGGAAGGCTCCTCTGCCGGGTCCGCGATGGGGATGGGCATGGGTGCCGGGATGGGTATGCAGATGGGCCATACAATGATGAACCAAGGGCCTTGGGGTGGCGCACCGCAGCCTGCCGCCCCACCTGCCCCGCCACCACCACCCGTGGAACACGTCTGGCACATCGCCGAAGCCGGGAACGTGACGGGCCCGTTCTCCAAGGCCAAGCTGGGCCGGATGGTGACCGAGGGCAGCCTGACGCGCGACACGATGGTCTGGACCCAGGGCCAGGACGGCTGGATGAAGGCAGGCGATGTGACGGAGCTCGCACAGCTCTTCACCGTCATGCCACCACCACCCCCACCTCCAGCCTGAGGGTGACTGGCCGCACGACGGCCCTACCTGATTTCTATGAGGGGCAACGCGATCACACGCTACCTGCCGCACCGGCGCACATGGCTGAAATTCAGCCATGCGTTGATGATCCCGCTCTTGGTGTGGTTCATCTTCGTCACCCCGGATGACGTGGTTCCCTTTGGCCCGCTGGCCTTTCAGGCGCATTCAATGCTGGCGCTGATCTTCGTGACGATCTCACTGATCTGGTACGCCGACTACATGCGGCGCGGGCTCGCGGGGCGACCGGGGCCAAAGCTGGGCACCCGCGCGCAGCGGTTTCACCGGATCATCCACGTGGTGATCATCTGGGGGCTCTTCGGTGTTGCGATCACAGGTTTCCTGATCGGGCTGACGTCATCGCGGCTGCTCAAGGCCGGGGGGTTCCTGCCCATCGCACCGCCGCTGGGACTGCCAGAGGCGAATGACATCATCGGCACGATCCATATCTATGAATTCTACCTTTTGGGCGCGATCGTGATCTTGCACGCGGGCTTTCACATCTGGCGACATCTGTGGCTGCGTGATAACGCCTTACGCATCATGGCCCCCAAGGCCTTGCAGAGATACCTATGACCCGTCTGACGCATTGGTCCGCGACATGAGCACCGAAACCGCCCCAAAAGCCGAGCATCGTTTCCCATGCGACAACTGCGGCGCCGACCTGCGGTATGATCCTTCCGCTGATCAGCTGACCTGTGACCATTGCGGGAATACCCAGGCCGTCGACGGTGGCGGACCTTGGGCAGGATCGATCAAAGAGCTGGATTTCCGTCGCGCGCTTGATCAGCGCCTTGATGCTGAAGACATCGAAGAGACCCGCGTCGTCACCTGCCCCAACTGCGGCGCGCAGACAGAGTTCGACCCTGATCTTCACGCCGCCGAATGCCCTTTCTGCGCGACACCTGTCGTCACAGACACCGGCCCGCACCGGCACATTAAGCCGCGTGGCCTTCTGCCCTTTGATCTGGACGAGGGGCAGGCGCGTAAGGCGATGACAGACTGGCTTGGTGGTCTCTGGTTCGCGCCGAACGGGCTGGCAGACTACGCCCGCAAAGGGCGCAAGATGAACGGTATCTACGTCCCCTATTGGACCTTCGATGCGGACACCAAGAGCCGGTACACCGGGCAGCGGGGCAAACATTACTACGAAACAAAGACAGTGATGCGCGATGGAAAGCGCAAACAGGTCCGTGTGCGCAAAACCCGCTGGAGTCCCGCATCAGGCCGGGTCGCACGTTTCTTCGATGATGTGCTGGTGCTGGCCTCCAAATCGCTGCCCAAGAAATATACTGATGCGCTGGAACCTTGGGACCTCTCCGCGCTGCAACCCTACAACCCAGAATACCTCGCCGGGTTCCGGGCCGAGGGGTATCAGGTGGAACTGGCCGACGGGTTTACCGAGGCCCGCGCCTATATGGACCGTATGATCCACCGCGATGTGAAATACGACATCGGCGGCGATGCGCAGCGGGTGACCACCGTGGACACCGATGTCAGCGATATCACCTTCAAGCACATCCTGCTGCCGGTCTGGCTGGCCGCCTACAAGTACCGCGGGCAGACCTATCGCTTTGTCGTCAACGGCCGCACGGGGCGGGTGCAGGGTGAACGGCCCTACTCCGCGTGGAAGATCGCGTTTGCCGTATTGGTGGGCGCAATCCTTGCGTTCGGCGTTGGATTCGTTATCGCTAACAGCCAGTAATTCCGGGGAGGGATAGCGATGATCCTATGTGCGGGCGAGGCCCTGATTGATATGTTGCCGCGCGATCTGGCTGAGGGCGGCTCTGGCTTCGCGCCACATGCTGGCGGGTCGGTCTTCAACACCGCCATTGCGCTCGGGCGACTTGGGGCGCCGGTGCAGTTTTTCTCTGGCCTGTCGTCAGACCTCTTTGGTGATATCCTACGGAAAGAGCTGGCAGCCTCTGGCGTTGACAGCACGCCTGCTGCCATCAGCGACCGCCCGACGACGCTGGCCTTCGTGACATTGACCAACGGGCACGCGTCCTACGCATTCTATGATGAAAACACCGCCGGGCGGATGATCACGGCAGAGGATCTGCCCGACACGACCGCTGATGCACTCTTCTTCGGCGGGATCAGCCTTGTGGTGGAACCCTGCGCCGCCGCCTATGCCGCGCTGATGCTGCGCGAGGCGCCGCAGAGGCTCACCATGATTGACCCCAACATCCGGCCCGGTTTCATCACGGATGAGGTTGCTTATCGCGGACGCCTTGCCACGATGTTGGGCGCTGCCGACATCATCAAGACCTCTGACGAGGATCTGGAGTGGATTACTGGCAATACGGATGCGACGGCGTTTCTGCAAGAAACAGGTGCAAAGGTGGTGTTGCTGACCAAGGGCGGCGATGGGGTCAGCATTGTCACTTCCGGTGGCAGCGTCGAGGTGCCCGCAGAGAAGGCAGATGTTGTCGATACCGTGGGCGCGGGCGACACGTTCAGTGCCGGGTTCCTCGCTGCACTGCAAAAGAGCGGTCATTTGACGAAAACCGCCCTGCCCTCGGCATCGCTCGACGATCTGCGCGCTGCCGCCGCCTTTGGGGCCAAGGTCGCCGCGATCACGGTCGGCCGTGCTGGCGCCAATCCACCCTGGGCGTCTGAGCTGTGAGGGCGCTGATCCAACGGGTGACCGAGGCCGCCGTTCGCGTGGATGGAGAGATCATCGGTGACATCAAAAAGGGTATGCTGATCCTTGTTTGTGCGATGGAGGGGGATGACCCCGCGAAATCCCAAACCCTCGCTGCAAAAATTGCAAAGCTGCGAATTTTTGCGGATGAGGCGGGCAAGATGAACAAATCACTGGTGGATGTGGGTGGCTCTGCCCTGATCGTCAGCCAGTTCACCCTTGCCGCTGACACATCACGCGGCAACCGGCCCGGGTTTTCTGCGGCGGCCAAGCCAGATGTCGGCGAAGCACTCTATGAACAGTTCGTCCGCGACATGGGTGCGCTTGGCATCCCGACGGCAACGGGTCGCTTCGGGGCGGACATGGCCGTCAGCCTGATCAACGACGGCCCCGTGACCATCTGGATGGACATCTAGACAAAAATGAAAAGGCCGGGGCAATCCCCGGCCATCCGAAAACAATCTGTGACGTCTCAGCACTCTTTGCCGACAACCAGCACCCAGTAAGGGCCTCTGGGGCCTTGAGTGATGCCGACGCCGAATTCCTCAAGGCGCGGGTGCAGCATATTGCGGCGGTGACCGGGAGAGTTCATCCAGCCGGTGATGATTTGTTCAGACCGCGGGTAGCCCCAAGCGATGTTCTCGGCCACGATGCAGTCATCATATCCGGCTGCCTGCACGCGGACCTGGCTGCTGCTGCCGTCAGAGCCGCGGTGATCAAAGAAATCGTTGATCAGCATATCGCAGGCGTGGACCATCGCCGCCTGTCCCAACCGGCGGTTGAACCGCAGGGGACCTTGGCCATTGGCGCGACGGCTTTGGTTGAGGCCGGCCGCGATTTCGGTGGCGAGTTGGTTGACGTTCGCAGGTGCGACGCAGCCGGTGGCCGCAGATGCACTGGTTCCGAACAGGCACAGCGCAATTGCAGCAATAAGTCGTGTGAGTGGTGACATGGTGTTGTCCAAGGCTGTTCGTTCTTAGAAGCCTAGGATTGGACAGTGAACTGGGCAACGATATGGCCAGCAGAGGGCACCTGAGCGGCAAAGACATGCCCATTTCAGACAATTTTTGCATCCGCAGGCCGTCGTTGCAGCATGCGAAACAGTATGCCGTTGTATGGTTTAGAAGTCCGTTGGCGCGCCACCTTCTGCCTTGCGGCGGTCAACGAAGTCCGTCAGCGCCTCGCGCACACCGACATCCATGGCGGGTGGTTCGAAGGCATCGATGATCTGCTTATAGAGCCTATGCGCCCGTTCCGCCGTCCAGATGCCGCCTGCGGCCTCCCACGCCTCAAAGTTGCGCCAGTCGGACAGGAAGGGCTGGTAGAAGGCGCTTTCATACCTTTCCTGTGTGTGTTCGATGCCGAAGAAATGCCCGTTCGGACCAACCTCTTTGATCGCATCTATCGCGATCTCATCGGGGCCTGTCGCCACGATCTCTGGCTCCATGTAGCGCTGGATCATCTGAATGACCTCGCAGTCCATGACAAATTTCTCGGGGCTGGCGACAAGGCCGCCTTCGAGCCAGCCAGCCGCGTGGTAGACGATGTTGGTGCCGGATTGCACGGCAGACCAGAGCGAGTTCGACGTCTCCCACATCGCCTGCCCGTCCGGCACGTTGGCCGCACAAACGCCTGAGGCCCGCATTGGTAGCCCGTAGAACCGCGCCATCTGACCCGTGATCTGTGTGGCGCGCATGTATTCCGGTGTACCAAAGGCAGGCGCGCCGGACTTCATGTCGACGTTGCTCGTGAATGTCCCGATCACGCAGGGCGCGCCCGGCCGGACGTATTGGAAAAGCGCAATCGCGCTGATCGCTTCTGCAATCGACAGGGTCACCGCCCCCGTCATCGTGACCGGCGCCATGGCCCCTGCAAGTGTGAATGGTGTCACCACAACCGCCTGCCCGCGCCGCACGCAGCGCAGGCAGCCGTCAATCATCGGCACGTCATGCTTGAGCGGCGAGGTGGAGTTGATGTTGGTGTACATCCGCGGCGTCGCCTGAAACTCCTCCTCAGACAGGCTGCCCGCGATCTTAACCATCTCCATCACATCCTCGACCCGCTCTTTGCCAAGCGAGTAGGCATGCGCGACCTTGTCGGTCAGCGTGAGCTTGTCATAGACCACGTCAAGGTGGCGGACAGAGGCGTGTACATCCACAGGCTCCACCGGATATCCGCCGGCGAAATGGATGCAGTTATAATATTGCGTCAGCCGCAGCAAGTTCGCGCATTGCGCGCGGGTACCGGAAACCTTCTTCCCGATTTCCATGTCGTAGTAGTTCGGCGGGGACGAGACATTGCCAAAGAGGATATGTTTGCCGCCGATGGTGATCTGCTTGTCGGGATTGCGCGGGGTGAGGGTGAATTGAGACGGGGCATGGCCCAGCATTTCCATCACCCAGTCGCGGCCCATGCGCACATTGGTGCCGTTGACGGTGCACCCCGCTTCTTTAAAGATCTCCAACGCTTCTTCGTTGAGAAACTCAATCCCGACCTCTTCGAGGATCTGCATCGCGCCATCATGGATCGCCTCCACGCCCTCTTCGCCCAAAGGCTCTGTCGGGCGGTCGGTGTTGAGCGGGACACGCCAAGGCATCTGTTCGATCACGGCACTGCCGCGCCGGTTTGCGGCCCCTGCGCGGCCACCGCCACGGCGTCTTGGGCGAGCTGTGTCTGGCATTTGGTGCAATCCCCTGTTGTGCGCATCCAGCATTGCAAAGCTGTCAGGGCCTTTATGCGGGGAAACCGACATTCGCTGTCGGAAACAGGATCAGATCAACCCGGCAGAGCGGAGCCAATCCGGAATATGCCCGATATCCGGCAAGACCACATCCGCGTAGGGGGCAAGTTCATCTTTCGGTGCCGGGCCTGTCAGTACACCGATGGTGCGCATGCCCGCGGCACGCCCTGCGTGCAGATCATGGGTGCTGTCCCCCACCATCATGCAGACCCCTGGATCAAGGCCGGTGGCCGCGGAAAACGCCAAGAGCTGCCCCGGCGCCGGTTTCGCCCCATGCCCACTGTCGTAGCCCGCGATGAAATGAAAATGGTCAATGACGGCAGCCCGTTCCAGATGACGGCGCGCTGGCGCCTCCGCATCATTCGTGACAATGCCAAGTTTGAGATCGAGCGCCAAAAGACCATCAAAATAGCCAACCAAAGGCACAGCCTCGACTTGCGACACTTCCGCCGCGGCCGTGTTCATGCGCGACAGAAGCGCGCCACGATCAGTCTCTCCTGTGATGGGCATGATCGTGTCCGCAACTTCGCGGGCAGTTGAGGCGATCACGATGCTGCCGGGCAGGAAACCGTTGTTGGCCGTGTCGTAGCCCAGCGCCGCAGCCAACTGATCAAAGAGCGCCCGATCACCATTTGTTTCCGCGGCAAGCATGCCACGCGTCCATGCGCCCCATGTCGCGTTGAAGTCAAAGAGTGTGCCGTCCTTGTCAAAGACAAGACCTTTGATCTTGGGGCTGCTCATGTCCAATGCACTGCCTCTGCCCCGGGAAGCGCGTAGCGGGCGCGCAGCGGGTCCTCGTACCCCAGACCGGCTGTGTCGCAGAATTCCATCACCCATTTGTCGTCCATCGTGATGAACTCGAGCACGGCGGCCTGAAACGCAGGGTCTGTTGCCCGGGCGCGCAAGTCATCGGCACTGCCACCGGTGGAGCCCAGAAAGACAGGGCAAAGTTCTTCATTGCCCGCAAGCCAGGCCAGGGCCTGGAGCGCGATAACTTCGGCGCGTTCACTGTTCATTAGGAAGCCTTACCAAAATCAAAACGTTTTCTTAACCATTCTTGACGAGACTGCTCGCGTGGAAGGGGCAAACCGCCCTTGGGGAAAATGCATGCCGGGTCGCATTCTGATTGTCGATAGTGTTCCGACACATCGCGTCGTCTTGAAGGTCAAGATGCTGGCAGCACAGTTTCATGTGGACGACTGCGCAGATGCAGAGGCTGCGACAACGTTTATCGCGCAATCCCCGCCTGATCTGGTCTTGCTGAACCTGGCCGAGCCTACTGGCGCGGCCAATGCCTTTTGCCGGGCGTTACGCGAAGATCCGAAAACCAGTGGCCTGCCGGTTATCGCGGTTGGCGTTGCGGACACGACGCAAGCCCGTTTTGCCGCATTGGACGCCGGGGCGGATGATGTCATGCCTCAGCCACTGAATGAGGCACTGTTGCTGGCACGGATCCGCAGCCTTTTGCGGGTCCGCAGCGCGATGCAGGAACTGCGCCTGCGTGACAGTACCAGCCGGGCATTGGGGTTCGAAGAGCGCGGGCGCGAATTTGCCGCCGCAGCAAGGATCACATTGCTGTCGCATCAGAGCGCGGGTCAATGCGATCTAAAGACACTCCTCTCGGAAGGTTTGCGCAGATCGATGCGGATTGTCGATCCGAAGCAGGCTTTGATTGGTTTGGAGGATTCGCCAGCGCCAGATCTCTTTGTCATCGACGCACGCGATACGCAGATGACGACAGGCGCCATCTTTGGCCTGGTGTCAGACCTGCATGCACGGTTGGAAACACGGCTTGCCGCGCAACTGGTGCTTGTGCCCTCTGCCGCGCCAGATGTTGCTGCAATGCTTCTTGATCTGGGTGCGGACGACATCGTGCCAGACAGCGCCGACCCGCGCGAGATCATTTTGCGCGCTCGCAGTCTTATCGCGCGGAAGCTGGAACAGGATCGCCTGCGCGACGCTGTCCGCAGCGGGCTGCATGCCGCCGTGACCGATCCGCTGACCGGCCTCTTCAATCGGCGCTATGTGGATCCGCATCTATTACGCCTCGCTAATCAATCGCGTGTGTCAGGGCGCGCGCTGGCCGTCATGATGATCGACATTGATCACTTCAAGGCGATCAATGACACCCACGGTCATGCAGCGGGTGATGCGGTGCTGGTCGAACTCGCCCAGCGTCTGAAGGAAAACCTGCGTGCCGTCGACCTGGTCGCCCGGATGGGGGGCGAGGAATTCCTTGTCGCCATGCCGCGCACGTCGGTCAAACAGGCGCGGCGCGCGGCGGATCGTTTGCGCTGTCTTGTGAATACGGCCCCCTTTGCAATCGGGCAGGGCAGCCAATCCGTGAAAATCACCGTATCCATCGGCGTCGCACTCAGCATGGCACAGGATCAGACCGCTGTAACGACCGAACAGATCTGCCGCTCTGCGGATGAGGCGCTCTATCGCGCCAAATCCGGCGGGCGTGACAGGGTGGCGATGGGACAGTCAGCCGCCTGAGGGGCGTGGGCCATCACCCGATCCATCGCGTGGACCATCACGACGCGGGCGCGACAGTTCTTCCTGCAACTGTGCTGCAAAAGCCGCGCGGCGTTCCGGTGTCATCGACACGATCACGGACACAAAAGCATCCTGCCCGGCCTCTTGTGCAATGACCATCCTTTCAGCCTGCTCGGCCATCAGTGCGCGCAAGGCCGCCTCATCCAGCGTGTCTTCGGACAACACAGCAATCATGCTTGTGATGCGCCCGCGAAAATCGAGGTCCCGGATCACCCGATCCTGCCGCAAGCTGCGCGCCACCTGCAGGCGTTCGCGGGGCAGCATGGCGCGCACAATCGGCCCTTGCCCGATGTCAAAACTGCGCGGTGGGCCGTCGCCGACGCGCCCGGAAGAGACGGCACCAACCACAATCCCGACGACCGCCAGGTTCAGCGCGAGCGAGATAACCAGCACCACCCGCCACAGACGGCTTGGCTTGGGCTTCTTTTCAGGCATTGCATCATCCATCAATCAGGCCCTCGTCGCCGAGCAGCAGGTCGCCAGAAAAGAGCGCGACACCCACCTCATCCCCGATCAGCGTCGCGGTCAGATCCTCGACCGCCGCCGGCGGGGCCACACCGATCCAGACACCGGCAATCGTTGCCGTTGCGAGACCGCTGACCGCGGGCCAGCCGCCGATGGCCTCCATCAGTTGCGTCCAAAGACCCGGTTTCTGCGCGGGTTGCGGTGCAGGTGCGCTTTGCAGCGCATCCGCATCGGCCAGCACACGCGCGATCAGGTCATGGCCCGGCTGCGCTGTCCCTTTGCGCGCGGTGGCAAACAGATCATCCAGCATGTCGTCATGTGGGTCATTCATCGTCATACCCCAGTTCTGCCCTGCGCCCGGCCAGTATCTCTGCCAAGGCGCGTTTTCCGCGTGCTGTCAGACTCTCCACGGACCGCACGCTGATGTCCATGATTTCTGCGATAGCCGGGTTTGATAACCCTTCGAGGTGGCGCAGCGCCACCGCCTGGGCCTGCCGTTCAGGCAGTTGGGCCAACGCATCCGACAGCGCCGTCATCCGCGCGTCGTCCTGCATCCGGGCCGCAACGCTGGGTGCGGCATCCGCAGGTTCGGCAACCTGATCAAGCCCGACCCCACCGCGGTTTCGCCGCAGCCTGTCGGTGCAGAGGTTCGCGACCACACGGTAGAGCCATGTGCTCACCTCGGCTTCGCCCTGTCGCCAGTCGGGCGCGATCTTCCACAGGCGCAGCATCGCTTCCTGCGCGACATCCTCTGCTTCGGCCCTGTTGGACAGCATCCGCGTCGCTTGCGCCAGCACACGTGGCAACAATCGCGCGGTCAAGACCCTCGCGGCCTGCCCATCGCCATGGGCGTAGGCAACCAAAACTGTTGCATCCGGCGCACCGGCAAATGGGTCTGACATGGGTGAAAGTGCTAGCGACATCGCCGGGCCAAGGCAATTGGCGGGAGGATGACATCCCCCCGCCAAAGTGGAGATCAGCCATCGTCACGCTGGCTGTTACCGCGACCCTCACCGCGATCCTTCATGCGGTCGCGCATCGTCTCGCGGGCCGTCTCAAACTCCTCTTCCGAGATCGCACCATCATCGTCGGCATCGGCGCGATCAAACATCCGTTCGGCACGATCACCGCCGCGACCGGGGCGCAGTTCGTCCTGCTGCAGAACGCCGTCACCGTTGGCATCCAGACGTTCGATCATCCGCTCGGCCCGGTCGGCCGCCCGGCCATTTGCCGCCGCGATCAGCTCTTCTGCAGACAATGCACCGTCACCGTCGGTGTCAGCGGTGGCGAAACGGGCCTCGCCCTGCGCCTGCAGCTCTTCCAGCGTCAGCTGACCGTCACCGTTCAGATCCAGTGTCGCAAAGTCGGGGGCGTTGCGTTGCCCTTGCGCCTGAGCAGCACCTGCCGCCACCGCAAGACCTGCCAACATCGCAATTGTCAAAACACTCTTTTTCATTCTCTTTTTCCTTTGCTCATGTGCAGCACTTTTCGCTGCGGACACCCATTGAACGGGCGATCCGCAAAGTTCCGTCGCTTTTGGCCGAAAAAAGTTTCGTGTGGCCCTACGCCGCGCCAACACAGGCTTTTCAAGGCACGCGCGATCCCCCATGTAGGACGGGAAGAGGATACGCCGATGTCTGATGACACCTTGATTGATGATCGCCCGACCTGGCCCGCCATTGGCCGCGGGCTTCGCTGCAAATGCCCGCAGTGTGGCGAGGGGCGCCTTTTCGGTCGCTACCTGAAAGTCGTGGATTCCTGCCAGAACTGTGGTGAGGTGCTGCATCACCACCGGGCAGACGATGGCCCTGCCTATCTGACGATCCTGCTCGTCGGTCATATAATCGGCTTCGTGATCCATATCATGTGGGTGCAGTTCCGCCCCGAACCCTGGGTGATGGCAACCGTGATCAGTGCAGCAGCCATTGCCCTGTCGCTCTACCTTCTTCCGCGCATGAAAGGCATGGTTGTGGCAATCCAGTGGTCGCGCCGCATGCATGGGTTTGGGGCTGCGCCAGAGGCGCGCTAGACTGCCCGCATGACAGTGACACCTATTCGCGATGCGGCCACGGTGATCGTGGTGCGTGATGGGGCCAATGCCCCCTCTGTCCTGATGGGACAACGCGGCGCTGGGGCGGCGTTCATGCCTGGCAAGTTTGTCTTTCCGGGTGGGGCGGTTGACCCAAATGATGATCTGGTCCCCGTTACACCTTTGCCAGATGCCAGCCACGCCAAACTGCAAGAGGAAAGCGCCATCACGCCCACAGCGCTTGCGGCTGCGGGCATTCGCGAGCTTTGGGAGGAAAGCGGACAGATCCTCGGCGCTGCGGATGCTTTCCCCGACCCGCCGCAAGGCTGGCGCGGGTTTGCCGCTACCGGCCACCGGCCCAATGCCGCAGCGATGCAATTCTTCTTTCGCGCAGTGACACCGGCAGGGCGCCCCCGGCGCTTTGATGCGCGCTTCTTTCTGGTAGAGGCCAGTGCACTTGCATCCGACCCTGACGATTTTTCACTGGCCGAGGATGAACTTTCGCACCTGCAATGGGTGCCACTGGCCGAGGCACGCCGCTTTGACCTGCCGTTTATCACGCAAGTGGTGCTCGCTGAGTTGACGGCACACTTGCGGCGCGGTGGTCCTGTAATCAATGTCCCGTTCTTTCGGAATGACGATGAGGCGCATCTGGTGACGCGTCTTTCGGGGAAAAGCCCGCTCTAGATCACAAGGATCAACGTGATGATGCTTACGGCCAGAAGGGCCATCCCCTGCCATTCGCGTGCGCTGACCCTCTCCCCAAAGACAACAGCGCCGATGATCAGTGAAAATAGCAGTTCGATTTGCCCCACGGCGTTCACGTAAGCCGCGTTTTGCAGGGTAAAGGCAGTGAACCAGCAGATCGACCCGATCATGCTGGTCACCCCCACCAGCCCGGCGACGCGCCACGCCCGCAAGACGCGCATTACCTCTCCCTTCTCGCGCCAGACAAGCCAGAGCGCCATGGCGAGGGTCTGAAACGCCGTGACCAGCGCCAGTGTGACAATCGCCCGGTAGAAGACATCGCCATCCCCCAGCGACAGCGACGCCCCGCGGTAGCCGTTGCCGGAAATCCCGAAGAGCACCCCTGCCCCCAGCCCAAGAGCCGTGGCACGGTTAAACACACGTTGATGCCAAGGCCCCACACCATCCGGCGGGTCCGACAGCAAGATGACCCCGGCAAGCCCCACAAGCATGGCCCCGATACTGAGGGCCGTGAACGCATCACCCAGAATGATGAAACCAAAGAGGGCGCTCAGCAGCACCTCTGTCTTTTTGAAGGTGATGCCCACCGCAAAGTTGCGGTGGCTGAACAGCGCGACAACACACATGGTCGCGAGGATCTGGCTGGTGCCGCCCGCGAAAGCATAACCCCAGAAGGCGGGCGGGATTTGTGGGGCGCCCTGACCGGTTACATTGACATAGAATACGGCGATGACCGCCACCAAAGGCGCAGAATAGACGAACCGTGCAAAGGTCGCCCCACCCGTCGACAGCGCCATCCCCTTCAGCCGCTTTTGCAGCATAAAGCGGAAGGTTTGCGCCGTCGCAGCGCCGATGGTGATGGGTATCCAGGCCTCCATAAGGCCCGTATGGCGGCAAATTCCTAGCGGCGCCAGAGCGGGTGCGCGACCGCATCCTTTGCCGTGAAGAGATACTGCCAGATTACCTGCCCATAAGACCGGTAGACATATCCTCCGTTGCGGCGTTGATAGTGATCCTTGCGTGATCGGTAGAGCGCAGGAAGATTGTACCAGGCCACCCGCGGATGCATGTGATGCACGACGTGCAGGTTGTTGTTGAGAAACAGAAAGGCAAAGATTCCGCCTTCCTCCACAATCACACTGCGCCCGCTGGCGCGTTCATGCGCCTGATGCTCAAGGAAGGTGCGCAGCTTCAGGATCGACATCGCAAGATAGGCCGCGATCAGGTAGGCCCAGAACGGCATCGGCGATAGGATGACCACCCAAAGAACCGCAGCCAGCGCAGGCAAATGCCACAGCCATCCGCGCAGTACCGCGCGGTCCAGCGTCCGCCACTCCGACAGCACAAAGGCGATGGTCCCGATCAGCGGCCCAACTGTCAGCCGCCCGGCGACGGTGTTGTTCCATGCCAGCACGATTTGCAGGAAACGCGGCAGCCGGTCCCATGTCTCTGGCGTGAGGTAGTTGCTTTCGGGATCATCATAGGGGTCAGTGATGACCTCGTCATGGTGGTGCGCCAGATGCGTCGCCTTGAACCGCGCATAGGGCGCCGTCAGCATCAACGGCGGCCAGATCAGCGCGTCGTTCAATACTTGGCTCTGAAATGGGTGGCCATGGATCACCTCGTGCTGCAATGACGCATGCAAGGCAATCGCAACTGCCCCAAATCCCACCGCAAGCCAGAGTGGAAAGAAAAAGAGCGCAGCACCCCAAACCAGATATACGCACGCGATCAGGGCCAAGGTTGGCCATTCGGCGCGCGTGCTGCGCCGTTGTTCTGTCTGTCCCATGCTGACAAGCTACTGATAAGTCGGGACGCCGGACATTCTGACACTAGTTCACAAAAGCCACGGATTATGATCTTCTCACCATATGTTGACAATTATGGACAAACGGGAGCGCGCTCGCCTGTTCCGGGAACGGCTGCTTGCGGCCATGGACAGCGCACAGATCAGCCAGAGCGCCTTGGCGCGGGCGGCGGGGGTGGATCGTTCAACCTTGTCACAGTTGATCAAGGATGAAGGCGCACGTCTGCCAAATGCCCAGCTGGTTGCCGCGGCAGCAGCGGTGCTTGGCGTCAGTGCCGACTGGCTGATCGGCCTGTCCAATCGCCCCGAACAGGCCGAGGACCTGGTCGCAAGCGCCATCAGCATGACAGAGGCCCCCCGTGCGCTCGTCGATGAACAGATCTTTGCATGGCACCAAGAGGCCGCGGGCTACAAGATCCGCCATGTGCCGGCTGGCCTGCCTGACATGATGAAGACCAACGACGTTCTGCGGTGGGAATATGCACCATCGCTGGGCAAGACCACGGAACAGGCGATTGGCGCCAGCAATGACCGCCTCAACTGGATGCGGCAGGCACGGTCGGACTATGAAATTGCAGTGCCTTTGTCAGAGGTTGCGGCATTTGCGGCGGCGGAGGGTTACTATTCCGGCATCTCTGCGCAGTTGCGCCGGGACCAACTGATGCAGATGCGTGACTTGCACGCACAGCTCTACCCCGCCCTGCGCCTGCACCTCTTTGATCAGCGCAAGCTTTACTCCGCGCCTATCACGGTTTTCGGTCCGCTGTTGGCGGTGATTTACATTGGTCAGAACTACCTTGTGTTCCGCGACACGGAACGGGTGGACGCGATCACAGCGCATTTCGATCAGCTTGTAAGGGCTGCCAGTGTCAGCCAGCGCGACATCACCGGCTACTTCAACGGGCTGATCACGCAGATCACCTGACGCCCACCGCCTTACCCGCGCCCTCTGGCAGCGGCAGCGCGGCATGGGCGGCCGCGACACGGCCC
>JBCBOD010000019.1:0-37924 GCA_039821425.1 Pseudomonadota bacterium | reverse complement strand
GCACCGTCCTTGATCAAACGGCGGTAGAACTCTGCTAGGATCAAGCGGGCCCGCCCCCGCGCCTCAAGCGCTTCCTCCGATCCCGCGTGGTTTGTCATCAACGTTGACAGCGTCTGAAGCGCCCCCAAGCGGTTGCCCTGCTGCATCTGCAGATCTTCGATGCGCAGCAGCGTCCCGCTCGCTTCCGGGCCAAGACGCCACGCGCCGTAGATCCGCATCAGCATGTGCTCATGCTCTTTCGCGGTAACGCCCCCATGCGCCACCGCAAGGTCGACCATCTGCAACCGTGCGCGGTGGCCCCACTTGTCGGCGCTGCCAGATGCAGCGGTAAAGTGGTCAAACGCACGCAGCCGTTCGCCATTTTGCAGCGCCGTATGGCCCAACAGGTAGGAAAACGCGGCCGAGCCCGCGAGTGCCGGGTGATCTTGGAACGCCACGACCAAAGCACGGCTCGTTATCCAATCGTTGGCTTCGATCGCAGAAAGCAGAAGATACGGCAAAGCTCGGGCCCGTATCGCAACGGGAAGCGACGTAAGATCATCAATGTGATCGGCCAGCGATGCAGCGGCTTGTGCTGCACGGCCAGCCCGCGCGTGGGCCAGCGCCTGAAACACCGCGCGCTTTGGCATGGCCTCAAACGCGCTATCGGCCACTTGCGGCTTCGCGCCCGGGCGCGGATCCAGAACAGTTGCCATCGCCAGAAGCTGAAGCCGTTTGGTAGCGAGGTCCGGTGGCAAAGCTTCGTCCGAAATGTCTTCAGCGAACGACCACGCTTCGAGTATCAGCCCCTTTTCGAAGTAGTCTTCCGCCAGTTCCAGATGCTCAACCGCCCGGCTTGGGTGCGTAGGTGTACGATCTGCTTCCTGCGTCTCGGCGAGACGGCGAAGTGCGGCGCGGTGACCCCCATAGCACTGGGGCGTGCTGGCAAGTGGCTGATGCGCAGTTGCTGCGTCGGCAGCCACCCCTTCGCCGCCCACCGGCTCCGGCGGATCGGCGGCAAGTGCGGTCCCCACCCCAAGACAAGAATAAAGGATAAGCGCCGAATATTTTCTACTGTACTTGGTCATTTCAAATTCATACTTGCATTTATTCTTCGGTTGTGCAACATTTAATCTTGAAACAACTTGTGGACGGACGTCTTGGAAGCAAATTCCTATATATCCTTGTCACTGGCAGCGGCCGCTCGGCGTGACCTTGAGGTAACGGCGAACAACATCGCCAACGCCAACACCGCGGGCTTCAAAGGTGAGCGTGTGGCGTTCGAGGCCTACCTCTTGCCGAACGCAGGGGGCCCCGACACAGAGTTCGTGATTGACGCGGGGTCGTACGTCGACACGCGGCAGGGTGGCCTCGTTCGAACGGGTAATCCTTTGGACATCGCTCTCAACGGCGATGGTTGGCTGTCTTACCGCACCCCCGAGGGGCAGATCGCCTATGGCCGGGATGGTCAGCTGTCGCTCAGCGCAGACGGCATTCTTCAAACCCAATCCGGGGCCGAGGTGCTCGACAGTGGCGGCGGGACGATCACCCTGCCCCCAGGCATCACCGACCTGAAAATCTCGCCCGAAGGCACGATTTCGTCCGAGGCGGGCGAATTGGGGCAGATCGGCATGTTCGACGTGCCCGCCATCCAATCCTTTGAGCGGCTTGGCGCTGGCATGTTTGCCCCGCCACCCGGCGCACCGGATGACACCCAGCCCGCACAATCGACCGAGCTGGTTCAGGGGTCGATCGAAGCCTCAAACGTGCATCCTGTCGCGGAAGTGACGCGACTGATGGAAGTTCAGAAATCCTACGAACGGGCGACCAAGCTGATCGAGAACGAGGACAAGCTGGTGCGCGAAGCGCTGCGCCGGATTGGCCGTATGGGATAGCCAGGAAAGGACACCAAAATGAAAGCTCTGAGTATCGCTGCGACCGGCATGTTGGCCCAGCAGAACAACGTGGATGTCATCTCCAATAACATCGCGAACGCCAATACGACCGGGTTCAAATCCGCACGCGCAGCGTTCCAGGACCTGATCTATGAAAATGTCTCACGCGAAGGGGCGTTGACTTCGGATCAGGGAACGATCGCTCCTACTGGTGTAGATATCGGCCTTGGCGTTCAAACGTCGGGCACTGTGCGCCTGAACACGCAGGGCGGTTTCTTGTCGACCGAGAACAAACTGGATGTCGCCGTCGACGGCCAGGGCTATTTTGTCGTCAACACACCCGATGGCGGCCGCGCCTACACGCGTGATGGCGCTTTTCAGCTTTCCGCCGAGGGCCAACTTGTGACGATGCAGGGCTACGAAGTCGACCCCGGCATTGTCGTGCCAGAGAACACCAAGGCGATCGAAATCAACGAGCAGGGCGTGGTGATGGCCTATGTCGAGTCCGACCCCAACCCGGTTGAGCTTGGTCAGCTGTCGCTCGCGACCTTCATCAATGATGGCGGCTTACGACCGATGGGCAACAACCTGCTAGAGGGCACGGCCGCATCAGGTGACGCCACAACGGCCAACCCCGGCGATCCCGGTTTTGGGATCGTGCGGCAGGGGTATCTGGAAAACTCCAACGTGAACATCATCCAGCAGATCACCGATCTGATCTCGGCCCAGCGCGCCTATGAGATGAATTCCAAGACCATTGAGACGGCTGACCAAATGATGTCGACCGCCAACCGGGTGCGCTGATGATGATGCGCAACTTGTGTTTTGCCCTTGCGCTGGTCGCGGGCCAAGCGGCCTTTGCCACCGACATCGAAACGCTCGTCGAAGAGCAGTTCCAAGTCGAGTGGAGGGGCGCAATACCCGATGGCGCGACGGTGAGAATTACCTACAGCCCCAAATTGCCAGATGCGGTGGCGCTGAATGCGTTCTGGGCCGATTCAGGCTCGGGCCAGTTTGTCGCCGACGCGTTCCGCGAAGATGGCAGCCTGACCCGGGTGTCGGGCTTTGCGATGGTCATGGTGCAGGTGCCGGTTCCCGCGCGCCAGATGCAACCCGGCGAAATCCTGCGCGCCAGCGATCTCAACACCGTCGAACTCCCGGCCCGCCGGATCAACACCTTCGCCGTGACAGACAAGGACGCTCTGGTTGGGCAAGAGGTGCGGCGGCTCTTGAATGCGGGGCATCCCATTATGGCGCAATCGGTCATGGCACCACGGCTTGTGGAACGCGGCGAGCATATTCGGATTGTTTTCCAAGATGGCGGCCTCAACCTGACGGCCACCGGACGGGCCCTTTCCGACGCGGCCCTGGGCGATGACGTCAAGGTCGTCAATTTGTCTTCAAACCAATCCGTCGTCGGCATCGCAACCGCGGACGGCATCGTCGAGGTTTCCAAATGAGTCATACACTTTCACGTTTTCCCCTTGGCTTTGCACTGGTCGCGCTGGCAAGCGGCTGCGGTGGGACATTCGGGGACTATAACCCCCGCATGTCACAGATTGAGCTGAATGCCACCACCATGCCCGAGGCGTCGCGCGTCTCGGTCCCCATGCCACCGCCGCAAGCGGCCCCCATGTTCCAACGCGCCGAAGCGGCATCGCTTTGGCAGCAGGGCTCAACCAACTTTTTCGCTGATCAGCGTGCGAACCAGATCGGTGACATCCTGACGATTGCCATCAATATCGATGACGAGGCACAGCTGTCGAACGCCAGTGCGCGCAGCCGACAAGGCAGTGCTAACATGGGGTTCCCGGCCTTCTTTGGCTACGGCAGCCAGATCGACAAGGTGTTGCCGGATGTTGGGCCAGAAGATTTGCCAACGGGCGACATCGTCGATCTTGACGCCTCTCGCGCGGCGGGCGGATCGGGCAAGATCGACCGGGCCGAGACGATCAACCTAAAAGTCGCGGCGCTGGTCGTGCAGACCTTGCCTAATGGCAACATGGTGATTGCCGGGCGCCAGGAGGTGATGGTGAATTCCGAGCTGCGCGAGCTGCGGGTCGCCGGAATCATCCGGCCCCAGGACATTCAGCGCAACAACGTCATCGCCTATGACAAGATCGCCGAGGCGCGCATCACCTATGCCGGCCGCGGCCAGATCTCGCGCCAGACGCGGACAAGCCTGGGCGAAGGGGCACTCGACATCATTCTGCCCTACTAGCGAGACATTTACGGCTGATTTACCTGCGATCCGAACCAGACTGGTTCGGATCTCATGGGACGGTTATGCGGTATCTCGCTCTTATCTCGGCTTTGTTGTTTGCAGCGGCACCCGCGCCCAATACCGGCGCGGCCTTTGCAGCGGCCGCGAGCGTGACCAAGCTGCCAACCGAGACCGCGACGTCCGTGAGCATCGGTGCCATCAGCTTTGCTGTCGAAACACCCCGGCACACGCAATACCTTGTGGCTAGAATCATGTTTGAGTTCGGGGAGGAGGCCGAGGCCGAACGGTTTCGTGAGGCACGGAAAATCGTGTGGCTGCGCGACATGGTTCTGACCGGCGTCCGCGATGTGCGCCCGAACTACGTGACTGCCGATGTCGATCTCGATGTGCTGCGCGACCGGCTTGAGAAGGTTATTCTGACGGAAGTGCCTTCGCTTGAAGGCATTGAGATAGCACTGTTGGGGCGGCGCAACGTCCCGCGCCGCTAAACCATCTCGGGAAACCCAACCTAGTTAACAGCAAGGACGCTGCTTGAAGGCACTTTCTCGCCATTGCTCAGCAAAAGCTCCGACGCATCCCCTTCCAGGAGAACGCTTTCGACCTTCGCGTTGACATAGCCGATGAAGGGCACAGGTGCGCCATCAGCGTCATAGGCCTCAAGCTCGAAAACCAAGGTCTCGTCTGCAACCGGCGTACCGGTTTCATCGAGGCCATCCCAAGTGATTTCCTGCCGCGTTCCGGGCAGTGTCGGAAGGTTGTTGAAAGTCCGTACAAGGGCGCCCTCCTCCGTTGTGATCCGCGCAGAGACGGAAGCGGCTTCAACGGCAAGCTCGTAGCCAAGCGTCCCGCTGGTTGAGGTGTTGCCGAAACTGTCGCCAACGATGGTCACGTCACGACCGATCAGATCGACATCGGTCAGGTTATTGGCCGCCGCAATCTGCGATGAAATGACTTCAAGGTTCGTGTTCACCGAAACCGTCTGTTCCACCTGGCTCAACTGGGCAAGTTGGGTCACGAAGGTCGAGCTGTCCATCGGGGCCAGCGGATCCTGGTTTGACACCTGCGCCGTTAGCAATTGAAGAAAACTGTTGAAGTCACCCGCAAGGCGACTGAGGGACGAGGCGTCCTGTTCCCGGGGTTCGACTATGGGTGTCGCGCCGGTCTGCGAAATAGCATCGGTCATGAGTTGTCCTCTCTCTGCGCGCCAAGGATCAGGTCGTGATGTCCAAAGCGCCTGATGGTTTGACGTCAGCGCGCCGCGCAATGGCCGCACCCGTCAAATCATCTTCTGTCACCATTGGCGCAGCGGCGACTGCTTCGATTTCGTGGGGTTGGCTGCGGTCGTGGTAGGACCCATGACCGCCAAAGCTTTCAAAAGCCACTTCGCCGTCGTCGACGCCCACACCGCCGTCCCGCAACATTCCAAGGATCATCTCGCGGTCGTTCCGAAAGGCGGTTAGCACGGCGGCATTCTCAGCGCGCAGCACGACGCGCAACTTTCCAGAGTCATCGCGGGCGACCTCAACTTCGATGTCGCCCAGCCCGCGCGGCGTAAGCTCAACGCGGGTTTTGCCCTCCTCAAACGTGGTTCCACGAACTTGTGCCGCCACATTGCGAGCAAACGAAAAGGCCGGTGCGAGATCCGCAGATGTCCGTGCCGTGTTGGCGGTGGGAAGATCAGTGACCAGCGACGGGCCCGCGTCCGCCACGGGCGCTTGCGGTGCATTCGGGACCGCGTTTTGCAAAACAGCCACTGCCGGGCCAGAAGGCTTGCCGCCTTCAGCAGCCATCACGACGTTGGCCAACGCTGCCTTGGGCGCGTCGGTCACAATAGCCGGCCGCCCGTCTTCGGTCTGTCCCAATGCGAGTGATTCAGGATTTGCGGGACGTTGCGCGCCACTTTCCCCCGCAATGGTCGGCGCGGGCTGCGCGATCGGCATGTCCGGTCCCGCAGTGTTGGTAGCAGCGAGTTGAGCACCCTGCACGGCGGGTGGGGTAACCTGTTTCTGTGCGTCAGACGGCGTTGCCACAGCAGCGAGGGCCGCAGATGCACTCGCGCCGCTTCCGCTCTGGCTGGCAGGTTGTGCAGTTGGCACCGTAACTTCAGGCTGGTCGAGCAATGGTATAAACGCCTGCAGCATCTCCATCGCCTTGTCAAAGACCTGCATGGGTTCCGCAAACACGGCACCGCCGACCTCACTTTGTGGGATGTGAAGCTGCGAAAGATCAATGCCGAGCTGACCCGCGAGATCATCAATCAGACCACCTGCCATCGGTTGATATTGGTTTAGGCGCGCTTGAAAATCGGCAACGAAACGTTCCATCACCCCAACCTGCCCACTCAGGCTGTTCGCCGATTGAAAGGCGTTCTGAGCATCGAGCGCCAACTGGGATAGATCCCCCCACAACGCGGCAAACTCGGCCGTGCCAAATGCGCCGTCCGAGAAGAATCCGTTTGGTTTTAGGGGCGCCCCATTGGATTGAGGCGCTTGCAAAGCGGGTTTTGCTGGTGATTGAGAAGCCGTCTGACTCAACAACTCCGGGAACCCGGCTCCGTTACCTGCGCTGTTCTGCGCCGAGGCATCCGCTTTCGGCGCCTGGCCCGCTGCAGCATCTGGCGTTTGGATGGCCATGGGGATCATCTGCATGGGTGTGCCTCAGTGGTCGAGCATCGCAAGGCTGAAGCCGCTGCGCTGAAGGATCTGGCGCAGTCGGGTGATGGCACGACGCTCGATCGCACGAAGACGGGGGCCAGAAACCTTCAGGAGAATATTTGGCGTCGTGCTTTTATGATCATCGCTGTCAAGGCGGCGACGGATGACAGCCTCTTCCATGGGCTCCAGCTTTGAAAGCGCATCATCAAGAAGCCGGCGCACCTGATCCTGTGCGGATTGCTCAGCAACGAATTCTTCGGGCGTTTTGTCGGGGCATATCACGGGGGTGCCCACCGCCGCGGCATCATCAACGCCGAGGGTCGGTTCAATGGCCGCAATCGCATCGGGATTCGTGTTCGGGTCTAGCCTGCCAGAGCGCGCATCGATGAATACCCTCGTGGGCAAATCAACGACACTTGATACCGTTACCTGCGCCGAGGCGATCCGGTTACGAATGAACCAGTAGGCGTAGGTATTGAATCGGACATCTCGGTCCAGATCGAAACGTGAGGCTGCTTCGATGAGCCCCAGCATGCCCTCTGCCATCAAGTCATCCAGATCCGTGGGGTTCTTGGCCCACTTGCGGGCATACGCCCGTGCCTGGCGCGCGTGTGAGCGCAATAGTAGACCCAATGCAGCACGGTCCCCGCGTGTTTGCCAGGCGTGGATTGCAGCACGCTCTTCACTGACTTCCAGGGTTGGTCCGCTTAGCGCGTCGAAGAACATGGACATATTCTTGTACTTTCTATTTATTCTTGTTTATTCTGCTTGATGTGCAGAGATTTTCAAGAATAAAGTGGTTAATGCTTGATTAAACCCTGCGGGCGGCGGCTAGCGTATTAGTGGTGTCAGCCTCAGGAACGTACAGCGCTGCAAGCGTGGCATCGGCGGAGCGCGCATTGGCCGGCCCTCCGAGAAGCTCTCCGAAATCCCGTGCCAGTGCGGACTTGAAACTTGGGACGTCCACGGCGCCGGGCGCAGTCGCGAGTTGACGGGCCAGAGACATTATTGCCTGTGCACGTTCACGCATCTCTTTGCGTTCATCGGCAAACGGGGTGGCGGCCAGCTGCACGGTGTCGACGACAACCTCGGCACAAAACGTGCCCAATGCCCGTGACGCTGCGCGTAAGTTGCCCCTTGTGTCCTGGGCATCGGCCGATAAGCAGATGATGATCGCACCAGCGGGAACGCAGATATCAAGCTCGTGCTCCAGGACATCCGCAATCGGCAGATCGGGCATCAGCTCGGTCGTTTCCTGAAACACGCGGCCACAAAGCGGACCTGTGGGGACTTCAATCACGACGGCTTTTACTTTTAGAAAAGTCTCTACAAGAGCGATGAGCGGGTGTTTTGCGTCAGGGTGAACGGGGCTTACGGCACAGGTCCAAATTGCATGCAAAAGAGTATCTGTCTTGGTCGTCATTGGGCTTCTGCTCCAGGGTTTTGTTGCCTAAGTGACGCCATTCGTACCGGCAGAAGCGGGAAATCCTATATTTTTCAGAATATTGAAGTGTATACTTGATGTCTACAAACTGTATGGATGATGCATTTGGACTGCATTACATCATTATACAATCTCGCCAGACACCAAAGACCGCCAGCTACCCACAACATGTTGTGGATGGTTGCGATGATTGCCGAGATCTATGGAATTGTTTGGGGACTTCTTAAGCGTGTCACGGCCTAATTTCCGCTGTGGCGCCGCACTGTTTCGCACATCCGCGGTATGCACCGCTGCCATTGCTGCATTGTTTCTTATTGCAGCCCTAATTCTGCCCCAAGTTCGAGGGCTGACGCAGGCAGGTTCGATGGATACTGCAAGAGAATAGCGATCCGCCGGTTCTGCGGTGCATCGGGCTCCAAGCCAACGATCGGGTCCGTTTCTGCAAAGCCAGAAACCCTGGTGATCCGGCGCGGATCAACACCCTTCTCAGCCAGCGCACGCCGCGTGGCATTCGCCCTGTCTGCCGAAAGCTCCCAGTTCGAGTAGTTCACGCCCTCGGCATAGGGCAGAGAATCCGTGTGTCCAGATATCGCGAGGGGCCAAGGTTTGTCGGCAATAGACGCCGCCACCGTTGCCAGCAGCGCCCTTGTCCTGTCCTCAATCGCCGCGCTTCCGATGGCAAACATCGACTTTCCATCGCCGTCCACCAACTGGATCTCCAGCCCCGCTGGCGTGATTTCGAACGTGAGGTTGTTTTGAAGATCCGCCATCCCTGGCTCTGCCGCAAGGCGCGACACAATCTGATCTCCGATCTCCTCCAAGGATTCCCGGCGTTCTGTTTCGGCTTCAATCAGCTCCGAAAGGGAGACTTCGGCCGCACCCTCAAAATCCAACTCTTGAAGATCGGAACGCTCTGCCAACTCCGACGGCGCCTCGTTTGTCTGTTCAGTCCCAGAAGCGATTGATGCCTGTTCACCCGCTTCGCCTTCCTCGAACGGGGCGCCTGTCTGACTTGCTTCGAATTCCATGTCGTAACGGATGCGACTATCGAACACGGCGAGAGGATTCTCCTGACCGAAGCTTGGCAGTTGCTCTTCACTGCTTGGGCCGTCTGTTCCCGACAGAATGCCATCCTCGGCCAAAACCTGCCCTGCGAGCAGACCTTGCCCCTTGCCGCCCGCCTCCGACAAGCTAGGGGTGAAATAATCGGCCAGCCCACGAAGCGCCTCTTCATCTGACGCAGCGAGAATCCACAGAAGAAGGAAGAACGCCATCATTGCTGTCATGAAGTCGGCATAGGCAACCTTCCAGCCACCGCCATGGTGGTCATCGTGACCGCCATCCTCAATCTTCTTGATCAGAATGGTCTGCTTGGACATGGCTCAGGTCTCATTTGGTTAGAGTTGCCGGCTAGCGCACCGGACAACGCAGCGCATGCCGCCGAAGTCCGGCACAGCGACGGGTGCCAGGGCTTCGCGGTGCCGTTCGTGGGACAGTTTGCGTGTGGTGATCAGTCGACAGGATCGGCTTTCGCACGCTCGTACTTGCCAAGACCAAGCCTCGCGGCCGTCTCTGCTTTCATCGCGGAATACTCTGGCGCGACCAGCGGGAAGTCTTTCGGTAAATTGAACTTTTCGCGATACTCGTCCTCAGTCAAACCATGGACGGCACCAAGATGCCGCTTGAGCATCTTGAAGCCCTTTCCGCAGCACAGGCAATACACCTTTGACGGTGTCACCGCGTCTTCGATGGCAATTGCCGGGACGGCGCGTTCGGTATTGTTAACGGAAGGTTTGGGTGCGGCCTGCGCGGTCGCAGCGTTATAGGCGCTAGGCATCACAGCGCTGTCATCGTCGGGCGCCGCTGCAAGCTCTTGCGTCAATTTCAGGGTTAATTCCGCTATATCGGCTGCCGTAACGTCGGTGCGCGACGCGAAGGCCGATACGATCTGGGCGATCATCTCACTTTTCTTATCTTGCTGTGTCATCTTCTGACCTCTTTTCTCACCTCGCAGTTCACGAGGATCCTTGGCCCCTTACGCGCAAAACAACCTTTAGCGCACAGGTGGGACCAAAATGATCGTCGAATTCTTCGACCTATCTAGCACTGCGTCAAGAACACAGACCATTATAAACATTGGTCACAAACAAATCTAGGATACTCATATGCGTTTTATATTTGCATGCATGGTTACGTCTTGGTTAACCGTCCTCAAGTCCTTATAGTTCCGTTCGCCACCTCACCTGTCCTGGAAGCCCGATTGAAATGTGCCGGCCGCGCGCATTGCATCGATGACGTCCGGAGATGTGCCCACTTGAACCATCACCAGCGCCGTTGCCGCAGCCAAGGCTGGCCCAAGAAGGCGGCGCCGACGCGGTTTTGCAGTGTCGGCGAGGGGCGATGAGGAAGCGGACGGTTTCAAGACAGGCAAAGTGATCGTCAGCGCGGTCCCTTCCGAACGAAAGAATACGCGATGCGTTGTGCCGTCCTGCAGGTCGGGGCAACCGTCTGGCAATCCATCGACGGGCATCTGAAAGGCTTGCGGCAATCCACCCCGCCAGTCAGTGGCCAGTGCCAGCACCGCCTGCAGACGCCGCCGATCGTCGGACAGTGCAATTGGATGGGCAAAGATGCTGGGCGGGTGATCATCGCACTCTGGCATGCCATCGACCGTAAAACACCAAACCGTGCCGGATCGTTCCACCCTGCCCCAGTGACCGATCACCTCATCTGCTATTTCGGCCAACGCCGGGTGAACCGCTGGATGGGCCTGCGCGATGCTTGACGCCACTACAGGCTTTTTCAGGATCTCGCTCTCGCAACCAATCTCATCAGAGAGCCCGTTACTCTCTGCCAAATAATCGAAGTTCGATCGCGCCTGATCGGGAAGCTCGACCATATCTGCAAGCATTACGCAAAGTTGCTGTTCTTGCGAAAAACTCAGACGCCGCGTTGGATAACCGCCAAGCACAGGAACGATTACGAAATCGGCATCGTCCCGACCCAACAAAGCGGCCACGCGTTCCGGCGCTTCATCAACCTCGTCCTGACGAATAACGATGACGTCACTTTCACCACCCTCTTCCAAGCACAATGCGACGCGCAAATCGCTCGGCCAGTTGCGGTGCAGTTGGCTCAGCGTTTCCACGTCCGCCAGGTAGATGAGTGTTGTTGGATGGTCCATATCAGGCGCTCTTCATACTATTCTTGATAAGATCATGTATTTATTCTTGATTAATGTCAACTATTCTTATACACAAGATGTCAGACAGTGATCAAGCTCATATAAAGGGTGACAGCATGACGCTTATTTTTGGCCTTGCAATGGTCTTCGGTCTCGTCTTCGGGGGTTTCATGCTTTCGGGCGGCAAGATGGACATCGTCCTCTATGCGTTGCCGTATGAAGGCATGATGATCGGCGGCGGGGCCTTCGGCGCGTTTGTGATCGCCAATTCAATGAAGGTCGTGAAGGGCTCCGGCGTCGGGCTGTTGAAAGTTCTCAAAGGCACACGATGGAAGGCCAAGGACTTCAACGATTTGCTTTTGCTGATGTTTGAGCTGACGCGGCTCTACAAATCCAAGGGCATGACAGCGCTCGACGAGCATATCGAAAGCCCGCATGACAGCTCAATCTTCTCGCGCTACCCCAAGATCCAAAAGGATCACTTTGCCCTTGATTTGATCACAGACAGCTTTCGAATGCTGTCGATGCAGTTCGACGACAAGTATCAAACCGAAGACGTCATCAACGCCAAGATCAAGAAGCACCACCACGAAGCCCTCGAACCCGCCAAGGCCATTCAAACCATGGCCGACGGTTTGCCCGCGATCGGTATCGTTGCGGCTGTTCTTGGTGTGATCAAGACGATGTCCTCAATCGATCAGCCACCCGAAGTGCTGGGCAAGATGATCGGTGGCGCCCTTGTCGGCACGTTCCTTGGTGTCTTCCTGGCCTATTGCATGGTTGCGCCCATCGCGGGGCGTCTCAAGCAGATCGAAGACGAGGACGGCGCCTTTTACATTGTGATCCGCGACATCTTTATCGCCATGGTTGCCGAACATCCCCCTGCCATCTGCATCGAGATCGGCCGCGGCAACATCCCGACATCCATGCAACCCGACTTCTATGAGGTCGAGACTGCCCAGAAAGAGCTGGCAGCTGCATGACGCGGCACACACCCATTGCTTTGGCGTGTGTGGTTGCATTGGCCGGTCCGGCCATCGCCGCTGACCCGGTGCCAAGACCGGAAGGCGAGTCCGATGCTATGTCTTTGGAATTGACGCGCCCGCCAAAACTGCCGCCGTTTGACCCGGCGCTAATCGAACGGATCCGCGCCGCTCTTGCGGCCGTCGATGCATCCGGGGCCGACAACACTCCGGGTGGTGGCGTGAATGAGTGATACAGCCCCCCGCCGTATCTCGACATTGCGGTTGCTAAAGAGGATGCATGACCTCGAGCTTGCTCAGGTCTCACAGCAATACCAGCAACGACAAACGGACGCGAATGCCCTTCGGCAAGAGATGGACGCTCTGGAGAAACGCATCGACCATGAGATTGAAAACGCCGATGCGGCTGCTGCAGCGTACTTGGAGATGTTCCTGCGTGCAGCGCAGCAAAGGGCGGCGCACCAGCGGGTGTCTCATGCCCGTGTGGAAGACGCTGCAAGGCTAAGTGAAGCGGAGCTTCAGGCAGTGTATCAACGCGTCACGGCACTTCGACTGACTGCGGACGTGATCGCGGCGAACGAGGCTGCTGCGATCATCCAGACGCAGCAGGCGCAAGCTCTCGAAAGTATGATCACCCAGCACGACCGCCGCACGCGCGACCGCGGCTAGCCTTCGTTTCCAGATCAGCAATCTGGTGGTCCTTTTAGGCGCAGATTGACCATGGTCTCGCAACAAAAACCCCTGAATTCTCTCCTCTCCGCAGAATTCTCGCGAAGCGCGCCACACATTCTGCCAACCTTTGCCCCATTACGGCCGCAATTCGGCCTTGGGGGCTTCGATGGACGGGACTATCGCGCGGGATCTTGCGATCCTCGGCTGCTGTGAAACCAGCACTCTGCATGACATCAAAACGGCGTACCGGTCGCTTGCCCGGCGCTTGCATGGTGAGCTTCACCGCAAGATACCCGGGGCGAATGAGCGCCTGGTCGACATAAACACTGCCTACGACCGTTTGGCTACAAGTTGGGCCGGCCTCCCACACATGCCTCAGCGCCGCGCTCGGGCCGAGGCAGTTGTCAGTCCTACGGTGAAGGAGCGCCTTCAGGTCGCGCTTCGGAAAGCGACGTTCAAGATGGCCTTTGCAGGCGCAAGGGATCCTGCGACCGGTGTTTATGGCGATCCACGCCGCGCTGATGGCGCGAACAGGCGGCCCGGGCCCCACACAGCCATGGTGCGGAGGGTCGTTCGATCGGGGTCTGATGTCATGATCGAACTCGACGGCCCCTTGAGCGCCGGGCGCACGCTCGCGGCCGTGCCCGAGCTGGTCCTGGCCCGCGATGGCAGTATCGCAGTGGGGTCTGGGCACCGTGTTCTGGACTTTTTCCTGCAGATGGCGGCCCAGCGCGCGCGTGTGGAGACTGCTCGCATTCCAACGTCGGGCGACACACCGTCGACGTGCACGCTGATCCACCCAGGCAGATCCGAATAAGACTGCGACGCGCCGCAATTACCGTTGCGAGCCAATGACTGCGCCTGTTGCCGACTTGGCACAGGAACAGCGCAGCAGAACCGGATACCAACCTCTGGTTACAATATGCATGTTGACTATCAACTTCAGATAGCGCGTATTCGTTAACAAGGCCAAAGGATCGAAAGAAAAAACAACTATCTCCGGCACAAAAGCCAGAGAAAACATCGGGAGATCGAAGAATTGCCCGCAGCGTTGCAAAAGGTAAGTCATCGTACGTCGATACAGACAGATATCCTTGCGATGCTGATCCGAAACGAGATCTCCCCCTCCCAACACATTAGCGAAGAAGCGCTTGCGGCAAGCTACAGCGTGTCACGCACCCCTGTGCGCGAGGCTTTGATCCTGCTTGAACGACAGAAACTTGTGGTGAACGAGCCCAATCGCGGTTTTTTCGCGGCGTCGGCGTCAATGGCCGGGCTGCGCAATTACTTTGACATGGCGAATTGGCTGTTTCCGTTCCTGGTTCAGCGCGCCACACGCAATCTGCGGGGAGAAATCACACAACCCGCTGCGGTGCTTCTCAACGCTACGCCGGACGAGCCGGCAGGCGATCTCTTGAACAAACACTTTGAGTTTGTCAGCTCAATCGCACTGGCATCCCAGAACCCGTTTGTCGCTGACACGATGATCGCCGGTGAGGCGTTTCACTGCATGGCGCGCACAAGCATTCTGGCAAATCACCCGCCCGAGGTTGTGCAAGCGTCAAATGCCCAGATCATCGCACATGACCGTGCCCTGATCGACTTGATTAAAGCCGGGGATGACGAGAAAGCGGCGGAGACGGTGACGGCATCGATCACCGAGGCGCGCACATTCCTCGCCTCGCAATCGATCTAGGCCGACGCCAACACGGCAGTTCTGCCATCAATCGATGTATTCTTCCGTGTCGTCTTCCGCGTCCATCGTCAGCTGAATGACGTCTTGCGCCAGCAACTGTTTGGCACAGTCGACAAGTGCTGCCTGCGCGTCACGCACATCCCGCGCCCGAACTGGCCCCATGGCGGCCATTTCCTCCACCAGCATGTCCCGCGAACGCCCCGGTAGCGCACTCAGGAAGTGATCGCGTACCTCTTCCTTGGCTCCTTTGAGCGCAAGGGGAACCGCGCTGCCCGAGACCCCACGCATTACCCGCGCCAGATCTTGACCTTCGATCCGAATTAGGTCGTTAAAAGTGAACATCTGCGACCGGATCGCTTCAAACTCTTCGGGTGCGCGTTCGCCCAAATGCGCGGACACGGATTCAAACAGCGTCTCGTCAAAACTGTCGAACAGCTTGGCCATGCGCTGGACCCCCGGAAGCTCGGAAGGGTCTACATTCGCGGCCAGGATATCGCTGCGTAGCGAGGCCTCAATCTCATCCAGCACGTGCTCGGGCACCTCGCTTAGATCAAGCATCCGCTCCAGCACGGCCATCATGCGATCCTGCCCCAAAAGCGGCAGCACGCGCGCCGCAACGGGCGATGGCAGGTTTGCCGCAATGACGGCAATCGTCTGGTCCTGCTCGCCTTCAAGGTATTCTGCGATTGTCTTTTCATCGACATTCGCAATCTCTTGCCACAGGGCGCTTTCCCCTTTGCCCGAGTTTGTGCCGATGTCCTTCATGATCGCTTCGACCTTTTCCTGGGGCAGGAAGCTGGCGAGAAGCGATTTGGCGGTTTCCATCGTGCTGGGGCGGATCATGGCGGCAGTTTCGATGAAATCGGCCATGACCTGTTCAGCCACTTCGGCATGGATCGCCCCTATGCCTGAGATTGCACGGGTGATCGTGTGAATATCCGCCTCATCCAGACGTTGCATCAACGCGGATCCACGCTCTTCACCCATACAAAGGATGAGGATCGCGGCCTTTTCGGGTCCTGAAAGGGTCATGGCTGAGGGTCGCTTTTTAAGAGCCTCGGTATGGACTGACGTTGTCGACATGCGTGTATTCCGTATCCCTTGGGCACAAGGCTCATAAACCGGTGGCGGTTGAGTAAGACTGGATCATGCTTCCGGCCAGCATGTACCAACCGTCGATCAATACGAAGAAGACGATCTTGAACGGCAGTGAGATCAGAACTGGCGGCAGCATCATCATACCAGCGCTCATCAGGATCGACGCGACGATCAAGTCGATGGCCAGAAACGGCAGAAAGATCAGAAAGCCGATGGTGAACGCCCGGCGCAATTCCGAGATCATGAAAGCCGGCACAAGCGCCCGCCACCCGACTTCTTCGACAGTGTCGGGGACCGGCTCAGCTTCGACGCCGTCGGCTTCGGCGGCAATGTCCATGAAGAGCTGGGTGTCCTTGGGGCGCGTGTTGACGAACATGAACTCTTTGAACGGCTCTGCGACGCGGGGCATGGCCTGCGCCTCAGTGATTGAGTTCTCCATCAGCGGCTCAACGCCCTGTTCCCAGGAATCCTGGAACACAGGCTGCATCACAAAAAACGTCATGAACATCGCCATGCTGGTTAGCACGATGTTGGGCGGTGTCTGGTTGAGGCCCAGCGCCGAACGCAGGATCGCAAAGACGATCACGAAGCGCGTGAAACTTGTGGCAACGACCAACAGGCCGGGCGCCACACTGAGCACCGTCGTCAACGCAAGAAGCTGGATGATCCGGCCGCTGAGTTCCGCACTTTCGTCAGATTCGGCGGGCGCACCGCCAACCGTGGCCGCGAGGTCGCCCAAGAAGGTCCCGGTATCCTGGGCCGAGCTTGGCGCGGCCGACATGGCCAGCATCCCGGCGGCCCAAATCCATGCAGGACCGCAGCAATTGAAATCAAAAAAACGTCGCACTGTCTTGCCCCACAATCTGTCCGCCTTAAGCGGCGGCTTCCTTTAGAACTTCGGTAAGGGTGACACCCACACGGCCATCGGGCAGCTTGGTGAGATCGCCGCGGGCGATAAGCTTTTGGTTCACAAGCACATCGACGCTTCCACCGATCTCGCGATCAAGCTCGACGATGGAGCCGCGCCCCAGCGCCAGAAGATCAGCAATCGGCATATGGCACCGGCCCAGAACGACCTGAACCTGCATGCCAATGCCCATCAGGGGATCGAGCTTCCCGTCCTCGGATCCACTTGCGGTGGGAGCCGCACCCGTCGCTTCCAAGACTTCAAGATCCTGCAGCTCATCAGTGGGCTGCGGTGCCTCAGGGGCCGTTGCCGGAGGCGGCGCGGTCTCTGTCGTTTCGGGGGTCTCAGTCATGGGTGACGTTCCTGTCTTGTGTTGTCTCAGGTTGGGCTTCGGCAAGCGCCTGGCGCACGGCGCCCAGAATGCTTTGGGTAATCCGCGGCAGGCTGTAGGTCATTGATCCGTGTTGCCAGGCAACGCGGGCATCGCCGTCCTCCATCGACGGGTCCGCCTGAACGGTGATGCGTGTCCCCTCGCCTGACCCGCCCAAATTCGCCAGCTCAGCACCATGGTCGCGCATGACGGTTTCGGACACGGTGACGGTCAGGGTGGACACACCCCCCGCAAGCGTGATGCAGCGCTTGATCTGGTCAACCACGCGCCGTTTCGACGTGGCGCTCAGGACTTCGGGCAAAACCAGCTCGCAGGTGTTCAGCGCGAACTCGAGCAGCTGATGCTCGACGGCTTGGCGATGGGCATCCGTCTCATCGCGCAGTTCCGCGAGGGAGTTGACGAGTGTTTCGAGGGCGGCCTGCTGACGGTTGGACAGGTTGGCCTCGGCCTCTTGGCGCGCCTCAGCCTCACCTGCGCGGAAGCCGTTGGTATAGGCCTCGTCTTGCAGATGCTTTTTCATCTTCTCGAGCGCAAGGCTGTCCGCCGCGAGCGATGCAGCAGCCAACGGGGCGCCCTGCATCAGCTCTTGGTCAAAGTTTCTTTCAAAGATCCCGGTCATCACGCGTGCCTCGCTGCGGGCTTGTTCAGCCAGCTTTGGACAGCTTGCGTTGCAAGCTCGGGCCGTTCGGAAACAAGACCGCCCACGCCTTCAATCGCTTGACGCGACACGCCGCCCTGGATCGCTGCGACCTGAACCGTGTCTTGGTCGGCCATCCCGCCAGGTCCAAGGACCATGCCGGACTGCCCGGCCGCGGCCCCGCCCTGGGGCAGTTGCTGCACCTGCGCCCCGCCATCGGCGATCGCTACGGCATCTGTACCTTCCGCGCTAATCTGAGCGTTCGCCTGCGGAGCTTCCAGAAGCATCCGCACCACCGGGCGCACGCCGAAGGCAAGGACAGCAACCACAAGCACCAAGGCGAACACACCGCGCAGGACCGAAGGGAGGTAGGCTTGCACCATCTGCCCGAGCGACCCGCCCACAGGCCCCTCGATCTCGTGCGAGATGTTGACGAATTGTAAGCTGTCGACCGACACCATGTCACCGCGGCTGGCATCAAAGCCGATGGCAGCGCGGATCAGCTGGGCCAGACGTTCAAGCTCTGCCTCCTCGCGCTCGGAGTAGGTCGCGGTCTCGTCGTCGCCGATCTCATAGACACCATCCACCAGCGCCGCGACCGAGATCCGCTGGATCGCGCCCGGTTCAGCCACCGTTTCGGTCAGTGTGCTGGCGATTTCATAGTTGATCGTCTCGCCCGTGACTTGGGACTCAGCGACGGCGCCGCCACCGGCGACACCGTCTGCATTGAATGGTGGCAAATTTCCAGCGGTGCCCACCTCGGGGCCGCCCGGCTGCTGATCGCGCGAGGTTTGCTCACGCGTCTCAGTTGAGCGAACGACCTGACCTTCGGGATCAAACCGCTCGGACCGGGTGACCTGGCGCACTGTACTGAGATCGACATTCACTTCGACCCGTGCATTTCCGACGCCCACGCGGGCATTCAGAATATCGGTGATCTTGCGAGAGATCCGATCCTCGATTTCGGACTGGCGGGAATGCAAAGTGGCATCCCCTGCCCCGGCTGTGTCCTCACCAAGGATTGTCTCACCGCTTGACGACAACACCGTCACGCGTTGCGGGGCCAGATCCGGCACGGCCGAGGCGACGAGCGCACGGATCGCCGCGCCCTGGCGCCGACCGATGGCATTGCCACGCGCGGCAGAGATGATCACGGACGCAGAAGGTTCCGGGCGATGGCGCGCAAACGCCTCGCGCTCGGGCAGCACGAGGTGCACACGCGCAGCATCAATTCCGTTTATCGTCTGGATAGACCGCGCGAGTTCGCCTTCAAGCGCGCGCAGGCGCGTGACCTTCTGCAGAAAGGTGTTCATGCCCATACCGCTTGCGCCATCAAACAGCTCCCACCCCGGCATGCCGTCTGTGGGCAACCCTGAATCGGCCAGGACCATGCGCGCACGCGGAATGTCTTCCTGCGGGACGCTGACCAGCGATCCGTCGGGGGACACCCGCACGCGGAAGCCGGCCTGCTCCAAAGAGGTGACGATGCGGCTGGCGCTGGCGGGCGTCAGTTCACTGTAAAGCGCGGCATAGGTCGGTGCCATGACGGCCCCCAGCCCAAAAAGAACAGCACCCAGGGTGCCCGCAAAGGTCAGCGCCAGAATGGAAAGCTTCACCCCACCCAGGGCCTTCATGTTTTCAACGATGCTGCTCACATCCACCTCTTAATCTTGCGTTAGCGATTTTATATTTTGTTAAATCATCGTATGCAAGAACAAATTTAATTTAATTCTTGATTTTATCCTTGTTATGGGTGATAGAGGGCGAGGAAGGAGATCTTTCATGGCCAAAACGCCACCCAAAGATCAGGATACGGACGACGCAAAGACGGGTGAGGATGATGCGCCGGCAAGAAAGCCGCGTCGCAAGTTTGTTCTTGTCGCTGTCGCCGTGATCGCGGTCGCTGCGATCGGGGTTGGTGGCTATTTCATGCTTGGCGCGGGCCCCGACGAAGACATGGCCGAAAAGCCTGGCGAAGCTGAAAGCGAACATGCGGAAGAAAACGCAATGGGTGACGGCGAAGCAGCAGCCATCAAAGAGAAATATGCAGTGGCGCCGTTCAAGGAAATCATCGTCAACATCTCGTCGATCACCATCAACGGGCAGGCCTCTTCACGCTTTCTGAAACTCAACATCGCGCTTGTCTATGACCCGACCGCCGAGGGCGCCGAGCGTATTGCAGAGCGCCAGATCTACATCCGTGACTCCTTTGTGGAATTCCTACGCCAGGTAACGGAGCGCGATCTGAATGGATCCGCCGGGCTGGCGTTTCTCAAATCCGAACTGCTGCACCGCGTCCGACTTTTGTCGGAAAGCGAGGCCGCGAAAGACCTCCTTATCGCGGACCTGGTTATTCAATGACAGACGTCCAAACCGATACCACCTCTGCCACCGTCGAAGACCTGATCATCAGCGCCTCAGGCGGTGGGCCTGCACGCCTGTCCTATCTGGAACTCCTGGGGAGCGATTTCGCGTCAGAACTGGGCGAGGTCCTGTCCAAATACCTGCGCGCCGAGGTCACATCCGAACTCGATGGGTTTGACTACCGGCCAGGCGCGGAAATACACGCCGCGTGTGGTGACACAACCATGCGCCTAACTGCCGAGCTGCCACCGTGGCCCGGTGAGATCAGCATAGGATTCGACCGTCGGCTGATACTGACCATGCTCAACGCTTTGCTCGGGCAGCAGGCGGGACCAGATGAAAACGACGACCGGCAGTTGTCGCGGTTGGAGACCCGCCTCATACGCCAAATTGCGCACAGCATCCTGAATAGCCTGACCAGCCACCTCGCCGCCATTCGCCCGATTTCAGTGCGCAATGTCGAGATCGAGGAGGTTGGCGAAGACCTCCCGCGGTGGGCGACCGCAGAGCGGTGCTTTACCCTCAAGGCGAACATGACGCTCTTGCGATGTGCGGGCGCGTTGACGCTCGTGCTGCCAGAGGACAATCTGGCCGAAGATCGCGACCTCATCGCTGTGGTGCCAGAACCGGACGGTGACCAAGAAAACGAATGGCGCACCGAGCTGTCGCACCTGCTGCGCAAGGCCGATGTCACGCTGACTGCTGTCTTAGCGGAAGCCCAGATCACCCTGGCCGAAGCGATGAGCTGGCAGCCAGGCAAAACCATCGCGGTTGGCATCGACACCTCGCGCGAGCTGACCGTGTTTTGTGAAGACAGGACGGCGTTTCGCGCCGTGGCAGGGCATCGCGACACGGGCGCGATAGCTCTGCGGCTGACGACAGATGTGGATATGGAAAGGTAGGACGACCATGACATTCTTAATTGATGCAATCATTCTTGGCCTTCTCGTTGCAACGATCTCTTACGCGTTCATCGTCGAACGGCGGTTGCGCACACTCAAAGAGACGTTGAGCGAACTGGCACCCGTGATCGATGAGTTTTCGCGCGCAGTAGATCGTGGCGAAGGGTCGGTCGAAAAACTGCGGGCGGCGGCGGCCAATCTGAAGACCGGCACCGATGCCCCCGTCAAAGAGCGTATCGTGCGCACGCAACGGGCCGCTGTGCCTACGAGCAAATCCCGCACAAGCGGTATGATGCGCGTTCCCGCAAAGGCGGAATTGATTCAAAGCTTCTTTGACAATGCGCGCGAGGGTCGGGCGTGAAACGGCTTCGTGTCTCCCACGTGGTTCTCGGCGCATTGGCAGTCGCTGCTGCCGGCAAAATAGGACAGCTGGGCGTCTCAATCCCCGGCCCCGATCAGCATGCCACTATGGCCAGCGCCCTGAGCGTTATTAGCCCCGCATCCGCAGCTGCAAGCGAAGAACCGGCTGAGCCCATGGCTGAGACCGCGCCGCAGGTATGCGAAGCGCCGGAAGCGGTGTTCGCCGAGATTAAGCGCGAACGAGAACTGTTGGTCCAACAGTCCGACGCGCTTCTCCAACAAGAGGCACGCCTGCAAATTGGACAGGAAAAGCTGGCCGCGGACGCGCAACAGCTGCGCGATCTCAAGACCGCGCTTGAGGCGCTTCTGGCCAAGGTAGAGGAACAGCAAAGCGCCGACTTGGATCGTCTTGTGAACCTGTACCGCAACATGAAGCCCAAGGACGCCGCAGAAATCATCAACGAGATGGATATCGAAATCTCGGTGCTGGTCCTCGGCTCGATGCCCGAACGCGACGCAGCCCCGATCCTGGCCGGTATCGACACGGCGCGCGCCCGGGCCATCTCGAAGATCCTTGTGGAACGCTCAAAACTCCCGGGGGATCAGGACTTTACAGGGCTACGCTTGCAATAGCCCCCCGGCAGTGGACCCACACAGGGCCGCTGCCAACACGTCCTCGCAGCGACCAAGGCGCCGGGCCAGGCTAGTTCTTCTGGCCCGGCCTTTTCATTGCATCCGAAAGAGTTAAGAGCGGCCCGACCGGCTGGGTTCACGCCTCATCCGGGTCGCTCAGTCCTCAACCCGCAGCCGCGCCCCGGCGGGTGGGAGGATGTTCAGATCGCGCTTGAGCCCGATCACGTAGCTGATGATTTCGGCAACCGCGCGCCAATGCTCCACGGGCACCATTTCATCGACTTCAACCTTGGCGTGCAAGGTCCGGGCCAACGCGCGGTTTTCCACTATCGGGATTTCCGCCTCACGCGCAAGTCTCCGGATTTGTGCAGCGATGTTGTCGGCGCCCTTGGCCACACAGACCGGCCCCGCATCACGCCCCATTTCATAGCGCAAGGCCACCGCGTAATGCGTTGGGTTCGTCACAACGACCGAAGCTGTGGGTACGGCAGTGGTCAGACGCTGCCGTGCCCGCTGGCGCTGGATGCTCGCGCGCTTGGCCTTGATAATCGGATCGCCTTCGCTGTCTTTGAACTCATCACGCACTTCGCGCACGCTCATGCGTTGTTTCTTCAACCATTGCGACCGCTTCCAGATGACATCCGCCGTCGCCGTAAACGCAAGCAACGCGGTTGTAGCGACCAGCACATAGATGGCAGCCTGGCGCCCGTATGCCATGAAGGATTCCGGCACGAAGTCTGATGACTTCCAGATGTTCACGATCGCGTCGCGCCCGAACCAAAAGGTAAATCCCACGATAATGGCGACCTTCACGAGATTCTTGACGAACTCCACCATGGCATCGGCTGAAAAGAGGCGCTTGAACCCTTCAATCAAAGACAGCTTTGAGGCTTTAGGTTTGATCCGCTCCACCGAAACGACGGTCTCGCCCTGGACGAGCACGCCAAACAGCGCCGCCATCACCATGAGCACCGCGATCGGCATCAGCACTTTGGCCGTGGAGGCCACCAGACCGTTCATGACGAGACCCAGATCGCGCATCCCGGTGCGCCCTGCGCCCACCTCCAGCGAGGAGGCTGCGTTTATCGGGCCGCTCAGCACTTCGGCAAGCGAGGTGAACACCGTCGGCGCCAGGAAAACCGTGATCAGGCACAACGACAAAACACCCATGAGATTCGACGGTTCGCGCGAGGACGGGACGTCACCTTTCTTCCGCGCGTCCTGCAGCTTCTTGTCTGTCGGCTCTTCTGACTTGGAGCTGCGATCTTCCTGGTTTGACACTTCGCCCCCTCAGAACGTCAAGGTGCTTAGCCATTGGGCGAAGGCCTGAAGGAATCCTGACAGCGCGGGGGCCGCGCTGATCGCCAGGACGAGAAATCCGCAGAACAGAAAGACCGGCACTGCCACAAAGAAAACCGGCAAGGTCGGCATCATCCGATTGGCAAGACCAAGGCCAAGGTTCAGGATCAGACCCATCACATAGAACGGCGCGGTGATCGCAACGCCAATGTAGAAGCTCTTTGATGCGGCCATCACGACCTGTTCGGCCAGATCCCCCAGGGGCACCTGCCCCACCGGAAAAATATCGTAGGTCATGATAAGCGCGGCAATGATCAAGTGATGCAAATCGGTTGCAAAGATCAGCGCGATCCCTGCAATCAGCATCCCACTTGCGATCATGGTCGATCCTTCGAACGATCCTTGCGACGGCGCGAAGGCGTTCGACAAACCCGCCACCAATCCGATCTGGAAACCGGCGAATTGAAGCGCCGACAGCAGGATCCTGGCGGTCAGCCCGATCCACAGCCCGATTGTGATCTCAGTGATCAGCATCATGATCGGCAGGCTGGTCACGCCCGCGGTCACAGCGGACACAGGCGTTGCCGGCATCAGCCCGGCCGACAGCGCAAGCGCCAACGCCAATCTGTACCGCACGGGAACCGTCTGTTCGCCAAACCCTGGCATGTACAGCAGCGCCGACCCGATGCGAGCGAAGACAATGATCATTGCAAACAGTTGGGTTTCAAGGAATTGCTGTAGGTCCATGCTAGGCCCCGATACGACCAACGGTTTTCAGCGCGGCCTTACGGTGGATTTCATTGTGGGAAATCACCTGCGTCATCGGGCTGACGCGTTCCAAAAGCGACCGGACAAAACTGCGCGCATTGGGGCTGACCATGATCGCGGGCCATTCGTCCTTTTGCGCAAACTCCTGAATCTGTTTGCGGGCCTGCAACACGAACTCTTGCATCCGGCTGGGGGACATATCGATATTCGTTTCGTCCCCGTTGGGGCCGATCGCGCTGGCCAGTTCCTTTTCCCACTCGGCATTCAACGCGATGACCGACACGAAGCCCTGGTCGTCAGCCAGCGACCGACAGATCTGGTTCGACAGGCGTTCGCGCACATGATTGGTAACATGCACCAGATCACTCTTCTTGCGGGTGGCCTCGGCGATGGCCTCGACGATCATGGTAAGGTTCCGGATCGACACGCGTTCGCGCAGGAGTTGTTGCAACACCTGCTGCACCAGGATCATCGGCGTTGTGCCGGGGATGTCTGCAACCAGCTTCTGGTATTCCCGATCCAGCGACTCGATCAGGCTTTGCGTGGCGCCGAACGTCAGCAGGTCGGCCATATGCTCTTTGATCACCTCGGTCAGATGCGTGGTGATTACGCTTTCGGGGTCAACCACAGTCAGCCCCTCTTCCTCGGCTGCACTTGCCTCGCTGCGATCGATCCAGAGCGCATCGAGACCAAAGGTCGGGTCTTTCGTCTTTTCGCCCGACACCTTGATCGGTACATCGGGCGGCGCGATAACCAGCATGCCGGTGGGCCGGATCTGCCCCCGCGCGGCTTCGACTCCGTGGATCAGGATCGCGTATTCGTTCGGCCCCAGCATCGGTTCGTCCTTGATCCGGACCGAGGGCAACACAAACCCGAAATCGCGCGCAAAGAGCGTGCGCAAGCTCTTGATCTTGCCGGGCATCGCCGCGCCCGCCTGGCGGATCAGCGGCACCAGGGCCGAGCCAACCTCAAGCCGGATCTCATCCAGCCGCAGGGCTTCCTCGACATTGCGCCCCTCGGCATCGGCCGCGTCTTCCTCGCTCGCCGGGGTTTCCGCTTCAGCGCCGGCGTTGGCGCCAACGGTGGTCTGCGTGATATAGCCGAGACCTGCCAGCAGAAGAGCCAGAAACGTGAAGATGCCCAAGGGGAAACCGGGCAACAAGCCAATCCCGAAAAGCAGGACGCCCGCCATGTAAAGTGCCTTGGGGTAGTTGCTGAGCTGGCCCAACACGGCCTCGTTGGCGGCGCCTTCTGTCCCGCCCTTGGTAACGATGATACCAGCAGCCAGCGACACGATCAGCGCAGGGATCTGTGTCACCAGCCCGTCGCCGATTGTCAGAACGGTGTAGGCGTTCACCGCCTCGCCGATTGCCAGATTATACTGCAGAACGCCGATCAGGATGCCGCCGATAATGTTGATCAGCGTGATGATGATCCCAGCAACCGCGTCGCCACGGACAAACTTGGACGCACCGTCCATTGCGCCAAAGAAACTGCTTTCGTCTTCCAGAGTCTTGCGGCGTTCGCGCGCCTCGGCCTCATCGATCAGCCCGGCCCCAAGATCGGCATCGATCGCCATTTGTTTGCCGGGCATCGCATCAAGCGAAAAGCGCGCCGATACTTCGGCGATCCGGGTTGAACCCTTTGAAATCACGATGAAGTTAATGACGACAAGGATTGCGAAAATCACAACGCCGATGATGAAGTTGCCCGACACAATGAACCGCGAAAAACCTTCGATCACGCCACCCGCAGCACCCGGACCAGTGTGACCTTCGGACAGGATTAGACGCGTCGAAGCGACGTTGAGCGACAGCCGCAGCATCGTGACAACCAGAAGCAGCGTTGGAAAACTGTTGAACTCCAAGGGGCGCGGGATCCAAAGCGCGACCATCAGGATCAGCGCCGACACCGACAATGAAATGGCCAGGCCAAGATCCAGGACGATCGGCGGAAGTGGAACAAAAAGAACGGCAAGGATCAGCGTGACCGCGGCGGCAAAGCCGATATCTCCGTTCGCCTTCCCAAAGCGCGAAAACAGCGCGTTTGGCTGCCACTGATTGCTCATCTTCACATTCCTCACCGGGCGGGCTGCGTGGCTTGCATCAAAGGGCGTACCGCACCGGTTCCGAACAGGCCGCCAGCTTGCGCCTCTGCAGCACCGCTGAGCGACGACGACCAGATAGCACCGCTGGGCGTTGAGGATCGGGCCACAACGACATCGCGTTCATCGACACTGGCGGGCATACGCCCGGCAAGCTGGCGCAGTGCGGCAATCTCTTGGTTGGCCAAGTGCACTTTGCCGCGCAACGAGGTCAGGTATCTGTCGCGCTTTGCCGGCGTGAACGAGTGATACGATCCGGCGGCGAGCGTCCAACTGCCGGTCTGATGGTAAAGGTCCTTGAGAAACCGGGCAGCATAGTCGGCGTTCCGGTCTGGATCGAACCCATCTTCCAGCGAGGCAAATGCATCGGGGTGCCAACGCAAATTGATTTGCATGCAGCCCACATCGATGGACCGCACACCATTGCCCATTTGTGCCCGGACCCACGACATTGCCTGGGACCGGCTATCCAAAAGCCGTCCCGTGCCCTCAGCGTTGGCCGCCCATGGCCAAACCGTCAAGATACCATCCCGCCGTGTCCCGGCCTCCTGCAGGCCAATGGCCAGCAGTATGTTATTTGGGATACCATAACGTTCTTGCGCGGCCAGGATCGCGCGCACGCATGCACCGGGATGATCAGCAACCGTGACCGGTTCCGAAGACCGCGGGGCCTCGACCGGTGCCCGCGTGGGGGCCGCATAGAAGCTGGACCAATCGCTTGCCTGCGCTGCTGTCGTACAGATGGCTGCCACTACAATTGCCAGGGCCCGTATCAAAACGCGCCGCTCCCAATCCGGTCGAAGACATCCGACGACAGACGTGCCAGCGTAGTGTATATGAACGGCGCCGACGCAACGAGGCCCACGAAGATCGCAACGATCTTTGGTACGAAGGTCAGCGTCATCTCCTGGATCTGTGTCAGCGCCTGCACAAACGAGATCACAAGGCCCACGGCCAGAGCCACGCCCAACACAGGGCCGGAGCCAATCAAAACCGCCCAGACCATCGCACTGAATGCGGTATAAACTTCTTGGTCACTCATCTTTGAGGTTCCTTCAAGACCGCGCTGCCTAGATCGGCATGCGCATGATTTCCTGGTAGGCTTGGACGACCTTGTCGCGGACCGACACGGCGACGCGCAGGGAGGTCTCCATGTCCATCGTGGCCTCGACGACGGCTTGGGTACTCATGTCCCCGCGCATCCCCGCCGCGGCGGCCTGCTCGGCCTTGCGCACAGTGTCGAGCGCATCGACCGAGGCATCGCGCACCATTTCACTGAAATTCGTGGCGCCTGCGTCCTGGGTGTTCGCGCCGCGTGACTTCAGATCCTGGCTGGTCTGATAAGCGCCTTGGATCGCCGCGTTTGACACGATTGAGTTGATACCTGACATCGCCCCTGCCCCTTTACTTCAACATATCCAGCATCTGCCGCCGCATCCGGCGGCCTGCATCGAACATGTTGATGTTGGCCTCGTAGCTGCGCGACGCTTCGCGCATATTGTTCATCTCGATGATCGAGCTCACATTTGATGTGCGCACATAGCCCCGCTCATCGGCGGCCGGATGCACGGGGTCGTATTTGAGCGGGAAGTCTGACTGGTCACGTCCGATTGCGCCGACCTGAACCAGCGAATTGCCGCTCGCACGGTCGACCATCTCTGAGAACGACACGGTCTTACGCCGGAACGGATCCTCACCCGGAGTGTTGCCGGTTGAACCGGCGTTGGCGACGTTCTCAGCCGTGACCTTCAGGCGCACGCCCTGCGCGTGCATGCCACTGGCGGCAATGGCCGAGATTGATTTCAAGGGATCCATTGCAAATCCTCCTTACCGCACGCCCGTTGCTGCAAGACGGACAAGCTCGTGGCCCTTTCGATAGAGGCTGGCGGCCAGTTGGTAGTTTTCATTGATCTCGTTGGCCTTGATCGATTGTTGTTCCAGCGCGACCGTGTTGCCATTGGGGCTGGCCCCCCACGCATCCGGGTCGACATCAACACGAACGCTTGTCGCCTGCGTGCTGCCGATATGACCGGGATGCGACACTTTTAGATGTGCCTGCACACCGTCGCTCAGCATTTTTTCAAAGCCCTCGGTCGTCCGCGCCTTGAAGCCAGGCGTGTCGGCATTCGCCACGTTTTCCGCGACGACGCGCTGCGTCTCGGCCAGCCAGGCCATCCGCTTCGAGGCAAGATCAAAAAAAGATGCGCTATCCATGTTTTACGTCTTTGCAAGATTTAACAGAACCTATATCATGATTAAAATCAGATACAAGGATTTTATTCATGACTCCCGGCTTGGCTAATCTTAATAGTGTTTTTGCCACAACCACCGGAACACGGTTGGAAGGTGAGGTCGCGAGCGTCTCGGGCCTTTTGCTGACAGTCCGCGGCCTTGGTGGCTTTTTGGGGATCGGGCAGCACTGTCTTGTACATGGCGCAAACGGGCCTGTTCGAGGCGAAGTCGTCAGCATCCAAAGCCTCGGTTGCAGCGTGCTCCCCTTTGGAAACTGGGACGGCGTCACCGAGGGCGACCCAGTGGAAGTACAAACGGGTGGTTCGACCTTGCGCCCGCATGACGCCTGGATCGGCCGCGTCGTGAATGCATTCGGCATGCCGGTTGATGGCAAGGGCCCATTGCAAAATGGAACCGCCCAGCGCTGCGCACGCAATGCCCCCCCGCCAGCATACGCGCGTCGTCGGACCGGCGCGCGGCTAAGCACCGGGGTGTCCAGCATCGATGTGTTTGCACCGCTCTGCCGGGGTCAGCGGATGGGAATCTTCGCAGGCCCCGGCGTTGGCAAATCGACCCTGATCGCAAAACTGGCCATGCAGGCACAGGCAGACGTTGTCGTCATTGGCCTGATTGGCGAGCGCGGGCGCGAGCTGCAAGACTTCGTGCAGCGTGACCTGGGGCCCATTGGCATGGCGCGCTCGGTTATCGTGGTGGCCACTGGCGATGAGCCGGCGCTTACACGCCGCCAAGCCGCCTGGACAGCCACCGCCGTGGCGGAGCACTTTCGCGACTCAGGGCGACACGTCCTGCTAATCCTCGACAGCGTCACCCGGTTTGCACACGCGCAGCGCGAGATTGGCCTCGCAACCGGCGAACCTCCCGCTCAACGTAGCTTTCCCCCAACGGTCTTTGCCGAACTTCCGCGTTTGGTCGAGCGATCTGGCCCAGGAAGCCAGCAACAAGGCGATATCACAGCGCTGTATACAGTACTCGCTGAGGGCGACAATTTGGACGATCCAATCTCGGACGGCGTTCGCGGCATGCTGGACGGCCACATTCTGTTGGATCGCACCATAGCCGAAAGTGGCCGTTTCCCAGCCGTTGACCTTTTGCGTAGCGTCTCTCGGATGCTGCCGGGGTGCCATTCGGATCAGGAGAACGCGATGCTGAGACAGGCCAGGGAAGCGTTGTCTCTGTACGAAAAGATGGCAGACCTTATCCGGCTCGGCGCCTACCAGAAAGGATCCGACGCAAGTATTGATCGAGCAGTGGCGGTCCGGGGCACATTGGAGGCAAGGCTTATCCAGGACGGGAACCAAAACGTTTCGGCTGAGGAGGCCTTTGAAGCATTGGCAACCGCCTTGGCTGACACTGAACAGAATGACAGGCCCGCCGGGTTTGCACATCCTTCAGCAAAATGATGCTCCTTCCCGGCGCTCAACCAGAATTCTCTCGCATTTCGTAAGGACTTGCGCTCATATGCCGTCCGCAGAGGTAGCGCGTGCTTGTTCAACAACACAGAGGTGACCTTGGGCGTATACTAGACCAGCAACCGGAGTTTTGCGGGCACAGATGACAGCACCTGACCCACAGAAGACTGATGAAGCTTTGGGCAACCTGATCCGGCTTCACCGCAAATCGGCCGGGCTTTCACAAGAAGACCTTGGGCGCTCAGTGGGCACTTCAGCTCAGCAAATTCAGAAGTATGAGGTCGGGCTCAATCGGGTTTCCGTACACAGACTGCTTGCAATTGCACAAGCAGTCGGCGTTGATGCCGTGGCGCTTCTAAGTGAGCTTGAAAACGCACTTCGCGATCCAGAAGCATCGCAAACGCATGAACGCGCCCAAGAGCTTGCCTTTCTTGGTTCCTCGACCGGCCGCATTTTGACGTCGTCTTTGGTGGAAATGGATAACGAAGACTTCAGCGCGGCACTTGCCACAGTAGCGAAGCTTGCGTCGCGCAGTCAGCGAAAGTGACTTTCTTCACTGGCGGCGCCAGTCTCTGACCAACCCCTGGATCATGTCTTCTTTGCAGTATCCGATCAGGAAGCTTAGGCTACCCGTTGCCATTCTTGCACCGCATTGCTTCCAACTGCAGATCTTCTGCGAAAAACAGCAGTTGGTCGCGCTCCTCTGACCCGAGCGCGGCGGCAATTTCCATTAGCGACAGGACGACTGGGTCGCTTATGGCATGCGCCACAAACTCATAGTCTTCTTTGGCCCCATCAAAAAAACGCTCAGCAAGCGCAGGTACATCCTTGTCGATCGCCATTTCACCTTCTTGACCAGTCTCCTCGCTCCCCCGGGCCTGCTTATCATCTCGGCCAGTTCTGGCAATTAGGTTTCAAACTACATCCCGACAGCATACGCGTACGCCTAAACACTCCATGCAGACCAGCGGCTATAACACCACTCATATGGCGACATTACTGGCTGATGTTGGCAAATCAACCATTAATAGGAATGCTTACTTCAACCATTAACCTAGGGTAGAATCTTGATCGGCAGGCATGGATTCGAAAAGCGGCGATACAACGCTGCCATCAACTCTGTAGAGGAGTGCACATGCGTGCGATATAACGTGCGGGCGCATGTTGAGCCGCTTTCTAGCGCTAAAGTACCAGGCACGCGTAGATTACTCGTATCCGGCGTTGCACTATCTGCTGTCATCGGCTTCACACTGCTCGAGCATCTTGAAGCTGTCTATGATAAAACCTCAAAGCTGTTGTGGTAGCGTTTCCTATAGTCCGTTATTTGCGCGACGCAATGTGCAAGTTGGTAGGCGGAGCCCACTTACTTAACGCGACACCATACAAAATCGTTCCCTCGCCTCAGATCGCTGCTGCTTCCGCAAATCGGATTTAGAGAACCAGGCTTGATGCACCCAGCAACAGCTACGCTGGTGTGCTGCCGTCTTCTCGCAAGCATCAGTGCCATTCGGGCCACACGAGAGCTCCGTGCAAATGCCCGCGAAGCCGTTTGGGCTAAGTTCTTTGATTTTTCCTGAAGCTGTCTGACCGCGACAGCTTGGCACCCTGTGAAACTCTCACTTCAATTTCCAGCATCAATGCGGATGGGGGTACATCAAAGACGTTCGCCAACTGGCAAAGGCGCATAACTGAGACTTTGTTAGTGCCAGCTTCGTAGCGCGAAATCTGTTCCACTTTGGCTCCAATCGCCTCGGCAACGAGCTTTGCCTCCAAACCGGCTTTCTTACGCTGCGACCTCAAAACTGCACCTACGGAGACATCGAATTCGGTTGGGTCTATGTCAAACTTCGCCATTGCACGCTCGGAAGCCATCGCGATCAAATGCCAATTGCGCGCGGTGCCATGGCCCTGCACCAAGTTCGCCCACATAGTGATGTCGATCAATCAACCTCTGTGTACTCCCAAATACCCGCACAAGAGGACCAAACACCTCCGCGCACGCATAAGTGCCCGAGTGCGCGGTGTGAATTCCAAGTCTATTTGTCTCCGTTGGTATAGCCATCGACCGAAGGCGTATGATATATCATGCAGGCACTGAAAATATCTCTGTGATGTATAGACTTGGCTCAGAAGCACATTGGCGATAACAAGACCCTCGAGATGCTCCGAGCATTCATTGCGCTCTCGAAAAGCCCGAACCTCACACGAGTATCTTCCGAACTAGGTCTGACGCGGCAGACTGTGCGGCGCTATATTTCCCACCTTGAGGAACTCAAAGGCGCACCACTGTTTGCGTTAAATCGGAACAATTATGCACTGACCCCGCTTGGCGCAGCAATGGTCGACGATGCAAAGGCAATCCTATCGCTCACCAAACGCTGGTGCGCGCGCGCTAGCACTACGACACCTACTAGGCCGCAGCTTGAGACCTCACACTGTATAGATGGAGATGGCCGGGAATCATTTTCCCAACAACACCCGCTTTGTCACATGTCACACAAAGCGAGCCCCCTCGTTCAAGAGGCGCTTGCCGCCTGGGCAGCATCATCGGCAAAGTTGGAGTCCTTGGCCTTCCAGGAAATTCGACCCCATATTATCATTTACAAGAAAGATCCTCGCGGATGGCTCTGCGTGGAGATCGGTGATCAGTCTGCATACACACGGTGGTTTGGATGGGCATGGTCAAAAAGTGCCGTTGGCAACCTGTCAAGCGAGGACCAGGCCGGCACCGAATTTGATCGCATGGTTTCGGAGACTTATTCTAAAGTCCATCGAGGCGGCGAGGCCAGACTGGATCATGTGTTCGCGCACCTCCCGAGGGAAGACAGCCCGGAACCGGTACCCGTTACCTTCCAAAGACTGCTTATGACTCTGTTGCTTCCTGACCAAACACCGGTATTGGCCGTTCTGGTGATCATTACAAGGGAGGTCGAAATAGATGCACTAGCGCAAGAAATGAACCCAAGTCCTGCAGAAAACTACGACGTGTTCACGTAGCATCAGCTCTGGTGTAACGGCACTCACCAATCCGGAAGTATATTTCTTTTCAAGGTAGAATAGGACCCATAGCTTCGTAGAGGCGTAGGAGACGAAAGGGATTCCGCAGGCAATGTTTCGCCCAGACTATTCTCTAGGGTGGGCTAGATTAAGTTACATCAGAACGGCGCATGCACTCGTTCAAAAATGATTTGAGCGCAATTAACGTCTTTGGACTTCCTCGGCCTCTCAGTAGAGAAACTGGAAATTCAAATCACCCAACTCCCTCGGAAAAAGTGGGAGCTTCCAATCCAAATTCAGACCTGGAAGGTGACGCGCTGTAGTGCACGTAATAATCACCTAGCGCATAATGCCTCTTGTACCCTTTAATTCCAAGCCCTACGGCTTGACGACGAACCGCGCAAGCGAGCGATCAAAAAGCTCAAATTTCGTGTATAATACTTATATTTTCATGAAATTGATGAAATTTTCCTTTTCCCAACTTATATTGCAAAAATTCTATTGGAGAGATTTGATAAGCGATTGATAATTTCCCTCCTCACACTGCACACAAGGAGAAAACGAAATGACTGCCCTAAGCCTTTTCACTACAATCGTAAATGTTTCTAATATTGTAAAAGAGCTCGAGGCCGCGGGTTTGCGGATCGAGATCGGCGGAGACTTTGTTGCATATAGACGCCTTAGAAACACACAATCCGACCGTACGGCACTCTATCCGATTTTCGACGCTGCAAGTTCTTTCATTGATGCCCAAAACGCCTTCTGGGTTTGCGCATTCAATGACCGCCGAGAGGTTGTGCACACACAAGCAATAAGACTGATGGATCTGTCGAAGACGTCTCTTCAAGAGCATCTGAGAGACCACCGGCACAAGTATCTTTCACCAGGAATGATCGCAGACCCGGATCAAACTCATTTCTCACGGTTGCCGTCTCTTGACCAAATAACGGGCCGCGTTTGCTACCATGGTGAATTCTGGTTGAAGGGTGGGGACGATGGCCTGCGAAACCAGGGTTTTACAGCACTAATGTCGCGCATCGTATTCGAAATCACACTTAAGATTTGGTCGCCTGACTATCTATTCGGGCTGGTCCCAACCGCATTAGCGATGAAGGGCATTCCGGTGCGTTACGGCTATTCACGGTGCGAACCATGCGCATGGATTGGTCCCGACGAAGAGCTAGAGGCAGAAGAGACGTTTGTTTGGATGAGACGTGCAGATATGGAACAATTCTTGGAGACATCTCCGAAAGCGCTCTCCAAAGAACGGCAACTGCCAACGAAACGCCAACTCTTGCGCGACATGAGCATCGTGGCCTAGCGAAACCGTTGCGCCGGATGGTCAAGCTCCCCGGCGCAACATCGTACTTACACACGACCGGCGCACTTTGGCGGCATCCACAAACGTCATACGAGCCGTCGTTCCGGCTCAAAGCTAGACGGACAAGCGTCAATTCCCAGAAGACGCTTCAAAGGCAGGCAAGAAAGCCACAGCCATTTGCGTTTCCTCGTTTAGGATTTCTAGACCATAGCAAGCTGGAGACCAGAATGCACAATGAGCAGTCGACCCAGCGGGTTACCGATACTCTGACCTACGCTAGGCGGCTCAATGGGTGACAAATCATCCAACGTGGTGTGAAAGAAAACACCACCATGTTGAAGATTTAGCGAATTGTTAACCACGGTCAAATGCCTCAAACAAGCGTCATCGAACGCGAGGGTGGCGCAGTCGAGAGTGTAACAAGTGCCAGTAACCAGTTCGTCGAGTTTCGACGGTGTAGTGTAAGAGTACCGAGTGTGTTTCAGGGATGGCCATGTGTGCTGGCCGGCCTTGAGTGTAACGAGTAAGTCGGTTCCACAGATCCTAGAATGGGATGCCGCTCACGAATGCCCTTTTCAAGACCGGGCACTCTGTGGACGGTAAGTAAACGGAAAGCGTTCAAAGCCGCGCCATTTCGCGGCCAGTCAAGAGTGATAACGATGATTGCATGTATCCCAACTCCGAAGCGTGCCTCCGAAGTCATCCGCCTGCGCGAGATCAAGGCCCAAAAGCAAGCCTATTTTGACGTGGTCGGCGGGCTTAGCGAACAACACCTCAGCGACCTTGAAGGGGCGTTGGAACGTTGCTCGGAGCAGCAGGATACTTTCCCCGAAGCCATTCAGTTCGTCCTGCGCCGCGTTAAGTGCATCGAAGACGCCGATCGCATTGTGGAAAAGATCTGCAGCTACAAGCCCGACGAAGAATACGCCATCGCCGCCTAGCATCGGGAATCACATCCAATAGATCCCAGTTGCCGCGAGGGCGAATGCCGAGAGGGAAACTTTCGGATAGCGGTCATATGAGTTCCCCACGCGCGGCCAATCCTTCAGTCTGCCGAACATGATCTCGATCCAGTTGCGGCGATTGTAGAGGCGCTTGTCGTGCTTTATCGGTTTCTTGGGCTGCTTCCGGCAGGGGATGCAGGCGCGTATTCCTTTGTTTTTCAACACTTCTCGTAACTAATCGGCGTCAGAGCCGCGATCCGGAACCAACCAATCAATGTCCGGCACCCTGCTTCGTAGTGCACGCGCTCCGATGTAGTCGCTGACTTGCCCGGCCGTGTCGAACAGATTGAGCGGTGGGCCTTTGCTGTCGCAGATGGCAGGCAGCTTGGTGTTCATGCCGCCTTTCGTGCGACCGATCAGGCGTCCACGCCCCCTTTTTAACGCCTAAACTGGTCGCTGTGCGGTGGGCTCCTAGGTAGATGGCGTCGATCATCACTGCCTTATCTTCGCAGTGTTCGGCGGCCAGACCGGCCATCACCCGAGCGAAGATACCCTTGTCGCTCCACCGCTTCCATCCGTTTTAGAAAGTCGCGTGTGGGCCATAGGCCGCAGGTGCGTCTGGCCACCTCAACCCATCGCGCTTGATGAAAATAATCCCGCTCAATACGCGTAGGTCATCAAGGCGTGGCTTACCGTAGGAGTTTTGGAAGAAGGGGGTTGGGCGCGCCATTTGCGCGTCCGTCAGCCAAAAGAGATCAATTATGTTTACCGCTTGTTCTTTTGAGCCGTGGGTCACGGCGACTATCGGAAGTAAATGGGTCCTGACCCTAACGGCGGGGCGACGATAGGATGTTTCGTCGTCATCCAATCGCGGCGGCGAAGATGCAGCTGCCGTTAAACCACGCAGATAGCGGCAAGCCGCGACCCTTAAAAGGCCGCTCACAAGTATTTTTGCTCAGTCCGAACGTGACCGGCCAGAAGAACCCAACGTCGTAGATGCCTTATCGCCGAAGATCACCGGTCATCGCCGAAAGAAGCTCAAATGGGGCATGATTTAAAGCGTGCGAAATACGGCGGGCCGGGACCATCCGTCAGACATAGTCAACATACCTCGAAAGCGCCGCAGTTGGGTCCAACAAGCGAACGAGTTCGCGCCTATTAGTGAGGTGTGTAAACGGTATACGGAGTAATTCAATGCAGTGCCAAACCAGCATTCAACCAAAGCGCCCTACGACCCGCATTCGTCGCAATGACCCAACAGTCTTGGCAATGCGTGCGCAGCTCGAGTCGATGCCCTATGCTTCATTTTTGCGGCTGGCCGAACAGCTGCGCGACTTCGAAGAGACCGGCATTCAGGGCGACGACTTGAAGAGCTTCCTTGGCGAGCACGCTGCTATCGGCACGCCAATCGAAATCCCGCTTGCGGCATAGTAGAAACACGTGCAGACCGGTTCAAAGCCGGAAATAAAAAGCAATACTTGTCAAACCCTTGCTGGCCCAATGATTTACAAAGGCGGACCGTTGGATTGCCCCGGAGAAGCCAGAAAAACTCGCACTCGGAAAGGTCTTCTGTAGTGCAGAGTCTGTTGGGGCTGCTAGATGTCTAAGAGCGTTTTGTACAGCTGCGCAAGGCTCGTAACGCGGGGCTCACGCAAGTGGTACAAGGTGTAAGAAAGAGAGCTCGACAAACATTTCCCAATTCTTGCCGCTTTCTGGCCTATGTTGCAGCAATGTCCGTTGTGTTGGGAAACCATGGACGGGTGCTATGAAGTTGCTTCTTGTAAGTGCTGATCAGAAGATCACAAGCTCATGCAGGGAAATCCTTGCGTCCATGCCAACAATTGAATTTACGTCGGTGTCGGATGCAGGAGCAGCTTTGGCTGTATTGGGTGATCAAGAGTACGGCGCCTCTCACGTGCTCGTCGATCTGGGGCTGCCGAATTCATCTGGCTTGATTGTGTGCAACACTGTTGGCAAGTCTCCTCAATTTTCCGAGACGAAGCTATGGACAATCGATGCGGGAAAGAGCGCTGATCTTTTCAAGACGGCTCATCAACTCGGGGCAGAACGAAATCTCTTGCGTGAGGATGTTCCAGACCAGATCTTGGGCAGAACTTCTCAAGCAAATACGGCAAAAAGCACCAATCAAAGCGCTTCGCATCCGCTACAGACTCCCTTGGATACAGACCCGTCTTTTCAAAAACTGACCTTCGCGGATAAAGTTAGGATCGGCGGTGTGCGAAACTGTCTTAGCCGAAGTAAATTCGATGCATACTTTGAGGCGATGTCTAAACCAGAGCGATTTAGCATGCGAATTGTTGCCATCGAGATTTCGAATGCAGAGACCATTTTCCCTAAAGTGACCCCAGATGTTTTCCTTGAGATACTGCAGTTTGTCGCACGAAAAATAATTGAGCATTTTCATGACGGTAAATCGAGACTGACATATAGTGGTAATGGAATATTCATTTGCGCATTTTCAGGTCAGACCAAATTCGATTTAAGTAGACTTGCTGAAACGATCCACAGATCCAGTCCTGAGGCGGAAATGTCGCTTCGATTTGTCTTGGACAAGATCGCGATAAATATCGGGCCCGTAAAGCGCGTAACAGGGGTATTCAGATCTCACTACGAACATCACGGCACCAATCCTTCGACGACGCCGGAGCGAGAGACCAACAATGCGCCAACCGTTCCCGTCACTCCAAGAAAACCAAGAATCCAAACACGGCTATTGCGGGCTGAAGATCAGATCGCACTGCCTGGTCGCCAGAACGGAATCTAGGTGACCTGCTCCCCGTTGAGT
>JBCBOD010000162.1:0-6421 GCA_039821425.1 Pseudomonadota bacterium | reverse complement strand
CCTTAAGACTAGGCAAAGCAAAGTCTCCTTTGTCTCAAAGATTTAGGCGAAGTCCTTGGCGAAAGCCTCGATCGCGGCTTTCACTTTCTCTTCGGCGTCACCTTTGATCTTCGGATCTTCCTTGGTGATGAAGTCCAGCACGTCTTTGGCGTTGGTGCGCAGGTGCTTCAAGAGACCAGCTTCAAAGCGGCCAACATCGCTGACGGCGATCTTGTCGAGGAAGCCTTTGGTACCCGCGTAGATCACACAGACAATCTCTGCGTTGGTCAGTGGCGAGTACTGCGGCTGCTTCATCAGCTCTGTCAGGCGTGCGCCGCGGTTCAGAAGCTGTTGCGTTGCGGCATCAAGGTCAGACCCGAACTGCGCAAAGGCGGCCATTTCGCGGTACTGCGCCAGTTCCAGTTTCACCGGACCCGCAACAGATTTCATCGCGTTGGTCTGGGCCGAAGAGCCCACGCGCGACACCGACAGACCGGTGTTCACGGCTGGGCGGATGCCCTGATAGAAAAGCTCGGTTTCCAGGAAGATCTGACCGTCGGTGATGGAGATCACGTTGGTCGGAATAAACGCCGACACGTCACCACCTTGGGTTTCAATGATTGGCAGCGCTGTCAGCGAGCCTGCACCATTGTCCTCGTTCAGCTTGGCCGAACGCTCCAACAGGCGGGAGTGGAGGTAGAAAACGTCACCTGGATAGGCTTCACGCCCTGGTGGGCGGCGCAGCAGCAGCGACATTTGACGATACGACACGGCCTGCTTGGACAGGTCATCATAGATGATCAGTGCGTGGCGGCCATTGTCACGGAAATGCTCGGCCATCGCGGTTGCTGCGTATGGTGCAAGGTACTGCATCGGTGCAGGGTCAGACGCGGTGGCTGCCACAACGATGGAGTATTCAAACGCGCCGGATTCTTCGAGACGCTTCACCAGCTGTGCCACTGTGGAACGCTTTTGACCAACGGCGACATAGACACAGTAGAGCTTCTGGCTCTCATCCGTCGCGGCGTCGTTGTAGGATTTCTGGTTCAGGATGGTGTCGAGCGCCACGGCGGTCTTGCCGGTTTGACGGTCACCAATGATCAGCTCGCGCTGGCCGCGGCCAATTGGGATCATCGCGTCAACAGACTTCAGGCCGGTCGCCATCGGTTCGTGCACGGATTTGCGTGGGATGATGCCAGGCGCCTTGCTGTCAGCAACTGCGCGCTCTTTCGTCTTGATCGGGCCCTTGCCGTCCAGCGGATTGCCAAGGCCGTCAACAACGCGACCAAGCAGTTCATCACCCACAGGCACGTCCACGATGGAGTTCGTGCGCTTGACGGTGTCACCTTCTTTAATGTCACGGTCGGAACCGAAGATAACAACACCCACGTTGTCGGCTTCGAGGTTCAGGGCCATCCCGCGGATCCCGCCGGGGAATTCGACCATTTCACCGGCCTGCACGTTGTCCAGCCCGTACACACGGGCGATCCCGTCACCCACGCTCAGCACGCGGCCAACTTCTGCCACTTCGGCTTCCTGACCGAAGTTCTTGATCTGGTCCTTAAGGATCGCAGAGATTTCAGACGCTTGGATCGCCATTTATCCGACCTCTTTCATAGTGTTCTGGAGTGCGTTGAGCTTTGATGCGATCGACGTGTCGATCATCTTGGAGCCCACTTTAACGATAAGGCCGCCGATGATGCTTTCATCGACGGTTTCTTTGATAGTCACGGATTTGCCCACCTGGGCCTTGAGTGTCTTTGCCAGCTTGTCCGCCTGCGCCTTTGTCAGCTTCTTGGCGGTTGTCACTTCGGCGGTCACCTCGTCACGCTCACCGGCCAGACGCTCTTCCAGCACAGCCAGAAGCTGCGGCATCACGAAAAGGCGACGCTTGGAGGCGAGGAGTGCCAGCACGTTGGTCGTGGTGTCAGAGAGTGCCATCTTCTTGGCAATGGCGGTGACCGCTGCCCCCTGTTCTTCCCGGCTGTAGAGCGGGGACGTCAGGAGCGTGCGCAGATCTGCGCTTTCACCCATGGCCGCTTGCAGCGCGGCAACATCCGATTCGAGTGACTTGATCGCCTTGCCTTCTTTGGCGAGATCAAAAACAGCGGTCGCGTACCGCTCAGCTATCCCAGTTGCAATACCAGCAGTTTCGGACACGTGGCGCCTTCCGATATCTAGGGCCCTGCCGCATTTTCGCCGTCCCTTGGCGATCCGGTGAGGCCATTTCTTTTGCCCTCACTTTCGTGAGAGCGGCAAAATCCCGCGCGATGTAGCAGAGGGTTAGAGGTGCCGCAAGCACTCAGCCGCAAGATTCATGCCCAGACGCTGAACCGGGTCAGTTTGCCCCAGGTGTTGCCGCTTTCGGCGTCAAAAACGGGCATAGACCATGACAACCGCATGACAAAAGGCGCGCGTCCGGTTCGGACGCGCGCCTTTTCAGATTCGACAGTCAGGAAGGTCTCTAGGTGCTCTGCACTGCGAGGGTGGCCCATGCACCGCCGGTATGGACCCGCAGTTCACCGGCATCCTTGACCCAACCGATCCAGCCTTCGCCCGGCGCATAGAATTCCCATCCACCTCCACGATAGCTGGCAATCGCCCCGGCCTGCCCGGCCCAATCCCCGGTTGGCGCCGCGCCAAGGCCCCAGGCCTGGCCCTCTGCCGGGGTTGCTGGGGGCGTCTCTGCCCCGGTGGCCTCCAGCGCCATCTGCACCAGCGTATCAAGCACCTCGACCGCTTCGTTGTGCGTCACATGCTTTTGCGCCTGCGCGGGCATGATGAAGGGCATCGCCAAGTTTGGGGAAAAGTCAGACATCGGGCACCTCGCTGCGTTCACGTCACCCCCGTTTTCGCCAAAATCTGTCAACAGAGAGTTACAGCACCGTGTCAGCTTTAATGATTTCTTAAGGCTTACAGTCCCAGGCTGGTTAACGACATCTTTACGATTCGTCTGGGCTGCATATGAAGCGCGCGTTGATCACCGGAATTACGGGGCAGGATGGCTCTTACCTGGCCGAGTTCCTGCTCTCCAAAGGGTATGAGGTGCATGGGATCAAACGGCGCAGCTCGCTGCTAAACACAGACCGTGTTGATCACATCTATCAGGCCCCGCAAGACTCCGACCCGCGTTTCATTTTGCATTACGGTGACATGACGGATGCGTCTAACCTTACGCGCATCTTGGCAGAGGTGCGCCCGGATGAGGTCTATAACCTTGCTGCGCAGTCCCATGTCGGCGTCAGCTTCGAGGTGCCGGAATACACCGCCGATGTCGATGCCATCGGCACGCTGCGCCTGTTGGAGGCGATCCGTTTTTTGGGCTTGCACGAAACGACACGCTTCTATCAGGCCTCCACGTCCGAGCTTTACGGCAAGGTTGTTGAAACGCCTCAGACCGAGCGCACCCCTTTCTATCCGCGCAGTCCCTATGCCGTGGCCAAGCTCTACGCATATTGGACCTGTGTGAACTAACGTGAGGCTTACGGCATGTATGCCTGCAACGGCATTCTCTTTAACCACGAAAGCCCGCGGCGGGGGGAAACCTTCGTCACCCGCAAAATCACCCGCGGCCTTGCCCATATCGCACTGGGACTGCAGGACTGCCTTTACCTTGGCAACCTCGATGCGCTGCGCGACTGGGGACATGCGCGGGATTATGTGCGGATGCAGTGGCTGATGCTGCAGCAGGAGGCGCCAGAGGATTACGTGATCGCCACCGGCACGCAGCATGCGGTCCGTGATTTCGTCGTCTGGTCCGCAGCAGAGCTTGGAATCACCCTCGCCTTTACCGGGCGCGGGGTGGACGAGATTGCGACTGTTGCCGCCGTCAATCAGAACCGCGCGCCGCATGTGCGCGTGGGTGATGTGATCCTGCGCGTCGATCCCCGCTACTTCCGCCCGGCAGAGGTGGAGACACTTCTGGGCGACCCAACCAAGGCGCGCGAAAACCTCGGCTGGGCGCCCGAGATCACGCCGCAACAAATGTGCGCCGAGATGGTGGAAGAAGACCTGCGCCTCGCCCAACGTGACGCCCTTTTGAAGAAACACGGGCTGGGCCAGCCCGTGGCGATCGGGGTCTAGCCATGCGCATCTTTTTGGCCGGTCATCGTGGAATGGTGGGGAGCGCCATTCTGCGCCACCTTGCTGCGGACGCGCAGCATGAGGTGGTAACGGCCACCCACGCGGAACTGGATCTGACGCGGCAAAGGGACGTCGAGGCCTTCATCGCTGATGCCCGCGTCGATGCGGTGATCCTTGCCGCGGCCCGCGTTGGCGGAATCTGGGCTAACGCCACGCAGCCCGCCGATTTCATCTACGACAACCTCGCTATTGCCACGAATGTGATCCACGCGGCGCATCGGGCTGGGGTGAACCGCCTTCTCTCGCTTGGTTCTTCCTGCATCTACCCCCGCGACGCCCCGCAGCCGATCCGGGAAGAGGCCCTGATGACCGGCCCGCTGGAGCCCACGAACGCGCCCTACGCCGTGGCCAAGATCGCAGCGCTGGAGCTTTGCAACAGCTATAACCGGCAATATGGGCGGGACTACCGGGCGCTGATGCCTACAAACCTCTATGGGCCCGGCGACAATTTCCATCCCAACCATGCCCATGTGCTGCCTGCCCTGATTGCGCGGTTTCATGAGGCTGCCGCGGAGGGCGCCGAAGAGGTAACACTCTGGGGCACTGGCAGGCCACGGCGCGAGTTCCTGCACGTCAATGACTTGGCAAGGGCCGCGCTCTTCGCGATGGGTTTGCCAAAAGCTGCCTTCTTTGCCGCGCTGCCGAAAGGGTGCTGCCATATCAATGTCGGCACCGGGGAAGATATCACCATACTGTCACTCGCCCAAATGATAGCCGAGGTCGCGGGCTTCGACGGGCGGATCGTCCTCGACAGGGACAAGCCCGATGGAACGCCGCGCAAACTGTTGGACGTTCAGCGCATGTCCGGTCTGGGCTGGGAGGCGCGGATTAGCCTGCAACGCGGCATTGTAGAGACTTGCGCATGGTATCAGGCGCAACGGGCCGCCGGCACAGAACTGCGCGCGTCATGACAGCACCGGACATCACCCCCGTGATCCTTTGTGGTGGCACTGGCACCCGGCTCTGGCCACTGTCGCGCAAAAGCTATCCCAAACAGTTCTCGGCCTTGATGGGAGAGGAAAGCCTGTTTCAGTCCTGCGCCAAGCGGATGAAGGGCGAAGGCTATGCCGCGCCGATGATTGTCGCGGCGGACCCTTTCCGTTTTGTCATCAGCCAGCAGCTAGCCGCTGTGGGGATCACACCTGGTACGATCCTGATAGAGCCTGAGGGGCGCGACACAGGGCCGGCAATCCTCGCCGCGGCCATGCATGCGGATCCTGATGCGTTGCTGCTTGTCGCGCCATCCGATCATCTGATCCCGGACAAGGCCGCATTTCAGGCGGCTGTTGCCCAAGGTCTTCGTGCCGCGCAAGCCGGACAGATCGTCACCTTCGGCATTGTCCCGGATCGGGCTGAAACTGGCTACGGCTATCTGGAGGTCGCAGCAGACAATGAGACGGTCAGCCGCTTCATCGAAAAACCGGCACCTGCGGAGGCCACGGCGATGCTGGCGGCCGGGACCTACCTTTGGAACGCGGGTATCTTTCTGGCCAGCGCGGCGACACTGATCGCAGCCTTCGAAGAACATGCACCTGAGATGTTTGACGCCGTCCGGGAAGCAGTTGGAGAGGCCAAGACTGACCTTGACTTTCTACGCCTTGCCGAAGGCCCTTGGGCCAAGATCGCGCCCCGCTCCGTCGACTATGCGATCATGGAAAAGGCGGAAAACCTCTCGGTCGTCCCTTACAACGGTCACTGGTCCGACATGGGCGACTGGGCCGCCGTCTGGCGTGAGACCGCAGAGCATGGCGTCGCAACGATCGGCGCAGCGACAGCGATTGACTGCGCCGATACGCTACTGCGAGCAGAGGTCGAAGGGCAGAGCATTGTTGGCATCGGCCTACAGGACATCGTTGCCGTTGCCATGTCCGACGCAGTGCTGATCAGCCATAAGGATCGCACGCAAGAGGTGAAGCTGGCGGTCGAGACGCTGAAGTCATCCGGGATCAAACAGGCCGAGGTCTTCCCGAAGGATCATCGCCCATGGGGTTGGTTTGAAAGCCTTGCCATCGGTGACAGATTTCAGGTCAAGCGGATCTCCGTGCATCCGGGCGGATCCTTGTCACTCCAATCGCATATGCACCGATCCGAGCATTGGATCGTCGTTGCAGGCACTGCGAAGGTGACCATTGGCAACCGTGAAGAACTGGTAACGGAGAATCAGTCCGTCTACATCCCCATCGGCGTGCGTCACAGGCTGGAAAACCCCGGCAAACTGCCCATGGTGTTGATCGAGGTGCAGACGGGCGCCTACCTTGGCGAGGATGACATCACCCGCTACGCCGATATCTACGAACGG
>JBCBOD010000034.1:0-30183 GCA_039821425.1 Pseudomonadota bacterium | reverse complement strand
GTTGACGGGGCTCGAACCCGCGACCCCCGGCGTGACAGGCCGGTACTCTAACCAACTGAGCTACAACCGCGCGTGAGGGGTGGATTAATCCCACTGCACCGGGGCGTCAACGGCAAAACGCGGGACAGGGACAAAAAATCTTTGCCCCTGTCACCGGCCTTTACCGATCCGGCAGCGGGATGAACTCCGCATTATCATTGGGTGGCAACTGGAACCGGCCGTTCTGCCAATCCCCTGCCCGCCAGGCCTCTTTCGCATCCTCGATCCGCTCTTTGCTGGAGGCCACGAAGTTCCACCAGATGTAGCGCGGCCCGTCCATTGTGGCCCCACCCAAGAGCATCACGCGCGCACCCTGCGCACCGGCCCTCATGCTGACCCGGTCACCGGGGCGGAACACCATCATCTTGCCCGCTTCAAACGTCTGGCCCGCGATCTCAACTGCGCCTTCCAGAACATAGGCGCCGCGGTCTTCGTGGTTGTCAGGCAGCGGGATAGCGGCACCGGGGTTTAAAACAGCGTCGAGATAGAAGATCTCGGACGGTGTTTCGACCGGCGCACGTTCGCCATAGGCCTCGCCCATGATCAGGCGCACCTGTTTGCCTTCACCTTCCATCATCGGCAGGTCGCCCTTGGGCGCATGGATGAAGTCTGCAGCGCGATCCTCTGCCCCTTTGGGCAAGGCGATCCAGGATTGGATGCCGAAAAGGCTCTGCGGTTTCCTCAGCGCCTCACCATCCATCCGCTCCGAATGGGTGATCCCGTGACCCGCGATCATCAGGTTCATCGCCCCCGGCTCGATCCATTGATCCGTGCCGAGGCTATCGCGGTGATGGATCGAGCCACGGTGAAGGTAAGTCACAGTCGCAAGCCCGATGTGCGGGTGCGGGCGCACGTCGATCCCCTTGCCCGTCACAAACTCTGCCGGGCCCATCTGATCGAAGAAAATGAAAGGGCCGACCATCTGTCGCTTTGGCGCAGGCAAGGCGCGGCGCACCTCAAATCCGCCAAGGTCACGGGCACGGGGGACAATCACGGTTTCGATTGCATCCACGTCATCACCGGTGGGGCAATCAGGGTCGAGTGCAGGGTTCCAGCTCATCTTTGGCCTCCAAAATTGGTATGCGGCTAAGATAGCGTGCGGAGGTGACAATGATACGGCGACGCGCGCGGCCGTCATGTGCAGTGACGCACAGAAGTGATCATTTTGGAAGGTTTTGGTGGGTGATGAGAGACTCGAACTCCCGACATCTTCGGTGTAAACGAAGCGCTCTACCAACTGAGCTAATCACCCGACAGCGTTTGATTTAGACGAGGGTTTGCCGCGGTGCAAGCCTCATTCGAGGATGGTTTGCACGCCGCTTTCGAGGTGAAACACGGCACCCTGCCCGCCATGCACCGAGGCCCCGGCGTAGGCGGCCTCGCCGATCACCAGTGCGCGCAGTACGGCACCTGTCACGCCGTGGGTGACAATCACCGCCGGTCCATCCAGATCGTCAAGAAAGGACCGCACACGCGCCTTCAACGCTGGAAAGCCTTCGCCGTTCGGGGCCATGGCGTATTGCTGCATCAGCGCGTTGGGCCCCTCGGGCATTGGAAGGTCCTTGCGCAAAAGACCGCCCCAGTCCCCCACCCCGATCTCTGACACCCTGTCATCGGTCCGGATGTTGGTCGCCAGCCGTGCCAAGGCGATGCCCGCCGTCTGAAACGCGCGGCCCTGCGGACTGCTGAAAAATGAGAAGCCTGTCAGATCGCGGGTCCGCAAAATCTCACCCTGACGCGCGGCATCCATCTCACCCTGCGGGGTCAGCGGCGAGTTGAGCGCGCCCTGCATCCGGTTTTCGGCGTTCCATTCCGTCTCACCATGGCGGAGGACATAAAGCTCAGGAAAGGTCATAGGCATCTAAGAAGGGGTATGGTGGGTGATAAGAGATTTGAACTCCTGACATCTTCGATGTGAACGAAGCGCTCTACCACTGAGCTAATCACCCGCCGTGGCGTGCGTTTAATCGGGCAGCGCGTCGGGTGCAACCCCTGTTGCCGCGACGCTGGCGTGTTTGGGTGTGCGCAGCTTCAGGGTCAGTATGGCCGCACCATCGTCAAGGTCTTTCGTTTTCACCACACGCAACTTTCCCAAGGGCGGCAGGTTGACATCCTGCCCGTCGCGCAGCGCGTCGCCAATGACGGAGAGCGCGGCTTCGACCGCGGGTTTGACATCACGCTTTTTCAGGTTCGTCCGGGCGACAACCTGATCAAGCAGGTCCGGCTTCTTCAGCGGATCTGCGTCGGGTACGATTGCTTCGGTTTTGGGTTGGCGGCCCATGGCGCATCCTTTCCTGATGGCGCATTTCCCGCCTTTCCCGGCAGATCGTCAAGGGCCGTTTTGTCGGCTACTTCACCGTCAGGACCGCACATTTCGCGTGATGCGCGATCTGCTGTGACGTGCTGCCGAGCAACAGGCCGTGCAGGCTGCCCACCCCGCGACGACCCGTGACAATCAGGTCAGATCCGGTCTCTTCAGCGATGCGCAACGCCTCTGTCGAGGGGGTGCCGTATTTGACGTCCTGTGTGACAGGGTCAATGCCAGCGTTGCGGGCCTTGGTCGCGGCCTCTGCCATAATAGCGGCCCCTGCTTCCGCCACCGCGACATTCGTGGGGGCAATTTCGATCGCACCGGCGCCTACCGCGATCCCCGTCGTGAGCATCTCCGGCGTGTGCACAAGATGGATGTCCGCAGAATAGTGCTTCGCCAGATCACATGCGGCAGCGAGCGCTTTCCAAGAATGTTCTGATCCATCGACGGCGACTGTAATGTTCTTGAACATGAGGTCCTCTCCCCTTGTGAGATGGCACGATGGTAAAACACAAGGCGGGTCGCTGCGTTGATGTGGGTCAAGTTCGTCATGGCGCCCCCACGAAAAAAGGCGCCCCGGAGGACGCCTTTCTTAGCTCTCGTTTACTGTGATCAGTGCGCGCGCGCGCCCTCGCCACCGGTTTCAGCTTTCAGCGCAGCTGCCGCAGCCTCTTCCGCCGCTTCATCCCATTCGATGGGGTCCGGCTTAGAGACCAGCGCATGTTCCAGCACCTCGGACACGTGTTTGACAGGAATGATATTCAGCCCTTCCTTCACGTTGTCCGGGATTTCCGGCAGGTCCTTTGCGTTGTCTTGCGGGATCAGCACCGTGGTGATTCCACCACGCAGGGCCGCCAGCAGCTTTTCCTTCAGACCACCGATCGGCATCGCGTTGCCGCGCAAGGACACCTCGCCCGTCATCGCGATATCCTTGCGCACCGGAATGCCCGTGAAGACCGAGACGATCGACGTCACCATGGCCAAACCGGCCGACGGCCCATCCTTTGGCGTCGCCCCGTCGGGGACGTGCACATGGATGTCAATGCTGTCAAACTTCGGTGGCTTGACCCCGATCTCTGGCGCAATCGAACGGACGTAGGAAGAGGCGGCGTCGATGCTTTCCTTCATCACATCGCCCAGTTTCCCGGTCGTCTTCATCCGGCCCTTCCCGGGCAGGCGCAGCGCTTCAATGTTCAAAAGCTCACCACCCACAGACGTCCAGGCAAGGCCCGTGACAACGCCGATCTGATCCTCTTCTTCAGCGAGGCCAAAGCGGTGCTTTTCGACGCCCAGGAAGTCAGAGAGGTTTTCTGCTGTCACTTCAATGACATCCGTCTCTTTCTTCACGATCTTGGTGACCGCCTTGCGGGCGACTTTCGCCAATTCACGCTCCAGGTTCCGGACACCAGCCTCACGCGTATAGACACGCACCATGGCTGTCAGCGCGTCGTCGGCCACGCTGAACTCTTTCTCCTTCAACCCGTGGTTCTTCATCACCTTGGGCAGAAGGTGCTGGCGCGCAATCTCGCGCTTTTCATCCTCGGTGTAACCGGCGAGCGAAATGATCTCCATCCGGTCCAGCAAAGGCCCCGGCATGTTGTAAGAGTTCGCCGTGGTCAGGAACATCACGTTCGAGAGGTCATATTCAACCTCCAAGTAATGGTCGACAAATGTCGCGTTCTGTTCCGGATCGAGCACCTCCAACATCGCTGACGCCGGATCGCCACGGAAATCCTGACCCATCTTGTCGATCTCATCGAGCAGGATCAGCGGGTTCGTGGTTTTCGCCTTTTTCAGCGCCTGAATGATCTTGCCGGGCATGGAGCCGATATAGGTCCGGCGGTGGCCGCGGATCTCTGACTCATCCCGCACACCACCCAGGGAGATGCGGATGAACTCGCGCCCCGTGGCCTTGGCCACCGACTTGCCAAGTGAGGTCTTACCCACGCCGGGAGGGCCGACAAGGCACATGATCGGGCCTTTCAGCTTCTTTGAACGCTGTTGAACGGCAAGATACTCGACGATCCGTTCCTTGACCTTTTCAAGGCCAAAGTGATCGGCATCCAGAATGCTCTGCGCGCGCCCGAGGTCTTTTTTCACGCGGGATTTCGTGCCCCAAGGCACACCCAGAATCCAGTCGAGGTAATTGCGCACCACGGTCGCTTCGGCGGACATCGGCGACATGTTCTTGAGCTTCTTCAGCTCTGCATCCACCTTTTCACGGGCTTCCTTGGACAGCTTGGTTTCGGCAACTTTCGCCTCAAGCTCCTCGACCTCATTCTGGCCTTCTTCGCCGTCGCCCAATTCCTTCTGAATGGCCTTCATTTGCTCATTCAAATAGTACTCGCGCTGTGTCCGCTCCATTTGGGATTTAACGCGGGTCTTGATCTTCTTTTCGACCTGCAGCACGGACATCTCGCCCTGCATCATGCCAAACACCTTCTCAAGGCGCTCACCTACAGAAAGCGTCTCCAGCAATTCTTGTTTCTGGTCCACTTCGATGCCCAGATGCCCCGCAACAAGGTCAGCCAGTTTGGCAGGTTCATTCGCCTCGCCCACGGCGGCCATCGCCTCTTCGGGGATGTTTTTCTTCACCTTGGCATAACGCTCAAATTCGGCAGAGACATTGCGCAAGAGCGCCTCAACCTCGGCAGGGTCGCCTTCGGTTTCTTCCAGATAGGCGCAGGACGCTTCGAAAAAGTCGTCGTTGCCAATGAAACTCGTGATCTTGACGCGCGCACGGCCTTCAACCAGCACTTTCACAGTGCCATCGGGCAGCTTCAGCAGTTGCAGCACATTGGCCAGTACGCCGGTCTGGTAAATGCCGTCCGTGTCAGGATCATCCTGACCGGGGTCAATCTGGCTCGACAGCAGGATCTGCTTGTCATCCTGCATCACCTCTTCCAGCGCGCGCACCGATTTTTCGCGCCCTACGAAAAGGGGCACGATCATATGGGGAAACACCACAATGTCGCGGAGCGGCAGGACGGGGTAGGATGAACTCAATGGTTCTTGCATGCTCTTTTTCCTTTATTGGCAAGACGCGCCTGTCCTGCTTGGCAGCAACATGTTGCGTCTCCGGTAGCTGAGTATGTGGGGCAGTGTCGCAGGTGTTTCAACCTGCCCCCTCAGCACTCACACTACCCTGCCCCTGTCCGCCGGGGCCCGCAAGCCATCAAAACATCAAATGCCAAAGAAATGACGACAGGTCAGCCGACCCCCTCTTTCTTCGTCCAATCAAACTTCCGCCGGAGGCAATCCCGCCTACCGATACCCTCACAACGGCTCTATATCGCACGGCGCCCGGTTCGCGTGGAAATCCTGTTCCCATGCCGCGAAGGTCCCCGCCGCAATCGCATCCCGCATCCCCTGCATGATCTCCTGAAAGTAGTGCAGGTTATGCCAGGTCAGCAGCATGCCAGAGATCATCTCTTGCGCCCGGAAAACGTGGTGCAGATACGCGCGCGAATAGTTGCTGCAGGCCGGACAGGTGCAATGCTCGTCCAATGGCCGTGGATCGTCCGCGTGCCGTGCGTTCTTAATGTTGACCACGCCGCGCCGCGTGAACGCCTGACCCGTGCGGCCGGAGCGTGAGGGCAGCACGCAGTCCATCATATCGATCCCGCGTTTGACCGCTCCGACAATGTCATCGGGCTTGCCCACCCCCATCAGGTAGCGGGGTTTGTCGACAGGCAGCTGATCCGGGGCGAAATCCAACGTGCTAAGCATCGCCTCTTGCCCCTCACCCACGGCAAGGCCACCCACCGCATAGCCGTCAAATTCGATCGCGCGCAGCGCATCGGCACTTTGCGCGCGCAAATCCTCTTCCAGCCCACCCTGCTGAATGCCGAACAGCGCATGGCCCGGCCTGTCGCCGAAGGCGTCACGGGACCGCTGCGCCCAGCGCATGGACAGCTCCATGCTCTCCGCGATGCGTTTGCGATCAGCAGGCAGCGCAGGGCATTCGTCAAAACACATCACGATGTCAGACCCCAGAAGGCGCTGAATTTCCATCGACCGTTCCGGCGTCAGGTGATGTTTCGACCCATCGATATGGCTTTTGAAGGTGACCCCTTCCTCGGTCAGCTTGCGCAGGTCCGACAGGCTCATCACCTGAAACCCGCCCGAGTCCGTCAGGATCGGCTTGTCCCAATTCATGAACTTGTGCAGGCCACCCAGGCGATCAATCCGCTCTGCGGTGGGGCGCAGCATCAGGTGATATGTGTTACCCAGCAGAATATCCGCGCCTGTCGCAGCCACGCTTTCAGGCATCATCGCTTTGACGGTGGCGGCAGTGCCCACCGGCATGAAGGCAGGCGTGCGGATCTCGCCACGCGGTGTGCTGATGACGCCGGTGCGGGCCTTGCCATCGGTGGCGTTCAGGGAAAAGGAGAAACGGGAGGTCATCCCCCCTCTTCCCTGATCAGGGCTGATTTGCCAAGGGGCGCTCAGGCTTGATTATCTGCGACTGCCCGAGTTTCTAGGCGCGACAGATACGCCTCAAACAGGCTGGGCGTCAGCACGCCGTAAAAGATCGTGATGCCCATCGAGGTCAGGAGTTTGCCCGGCGTTTCGAGGTAAGCAAACGTTGTGGTGGTATCCATGGTGATCGAAGCGTTCGACATATTCGCACCGACAATCAGCAACCCCACAGGGATCGACATCCAGCGCAGCATCTTTGGTGAGATGTCCGGATGGCGTTTGATGACGATACTCAGCTGGACACCAAGCGAAAAACAGACCAGCGGAATGATGATCGCAGCCAAAGGGTATGAGAGGTAAACAAGAGTATCCATCTATTCGGCCTCCACAATACGCGAGAAGAGCTGGCTTGGGGTGATCTGCTCGTAATCCTCAGCCTCAAACGGGATCCACCCAAGTGGCGCGCCAATCTGGCCGGCATCGTCAATCGGCGACACTTCGTACCATTGGTTCTTGCCGCCAAAGCTGCCGACGCGTCGGGTGTCGGTAATGGCAAGTGTACCGCCATCCACCACCGTATCCGTCGTTGCCCCCGGCAGATTGAAAAAGCCGCCCGGTGGGCTTTCAAAGATCTGGACCGTTCCGGGATCGAGCGGTTCCAGCCCGCCAACAAAGCGGTCGTTCAGTTGTTGCGCAGCAGCCGCGTGCACAAGGGCACCCAAGGCAAGCGCAAACCATATCAAGTGTTTCATCAAAATTCTCCGTCCTGAAATGCGGTAAGTGTAACATCCCGCAGACGTGCCGCTAAGTCAGGAAAGCCGGAAGGCGGCGCGCGCCCCTTTACGCCCAATTCGGCTATCCTTATATGTTTGGTCGGAAATCAGAAGGTTGGCACAGATGACCGAGACCACACCACCCATGGAAGGCGCACCGTTGATCGCGCCATCGAGCACGGACCATCCGCTCTACGATGACATCGTGCAGGCATGCCGGTCCGTTTATGACCCTGAAATCCCGGTCAATATCTACGACCTTGGCCTGATCTATACGATCGACATCAAGGACGATAACGCGGTCAGCGTGATCATGACCCTCACCGCGCCCGGCTGCCCTGTGGCGGGTGAAATGCCCGGCTGGGTCGCTGATGCGATCGAACCCCTGCCCGGCGTCAAACAGGTCGATGTGGAAATGACGTTTGAACCGCAGTGGGGGATGGATATGATGTCCGACGAAGCACGGCTCGAACTCGGATTTATGTAAGGCTCACATGGCTGCCCTGACGGAAAAAGAAAAGATGGTCGCTGGAGAGCTGTATCAGCCCGGCGATTCAGAACTGGTTGCTGCCCGCAAACGCGCGCAAAAGCTGATGTCGTCCTACAATGAAACGATCTATGGGCAGGACGCCGCACGGCAGCGCCTTCTCAGCGGGATGCTTGGCGCCTACAACGGCGCTGTGATCCGTGCCCCATTTTACATGGACTACGGGACCAATATTCACCTCAGCAGCGGCGTCTTTGTGAACTACGGCTGCGTATTTTTGGATGTCTGCCCGATCAAAATTGGCAAAGACACTCAAATCGGCCCCGGTGTCCAGATCCTGACCGCGGACCATCCACGTGATCCGAAAGTGCGCGCCATGGGGCTGGAGTTCGGCAAACCCATCACCATTGGGGCAAATGTCTGGATTGGTGGCGGGGCCCTGATCCTGCCGGGAGTCACAATTGGCGACAGCGCCATCATCGGTGCCGGAGCCGTGGTGACGCGGGATGTTCCTGCCGGTGCAACCGCTGTCGGGAATCCGGCTCGCGCGCGCTGACATAAATCGTTTACCAAAACGTCAGGGAGCGGTTACACCGCCCCCCCATTGCTGCCCTGTTGACAACAATGGAGCTGCCAATGACGCGCCTTTCCCTCACCTTGATCGCCACCCTCGCCGGGACATCGGCCATTGCCGAAACCGCCCTGACGTATGGCCCGCGCCCTGCTTTCCTGATCGCACAGATGGACGACAGCCCGCTGAAATCGCAGCTGCAAGCATGCGCCGCACAAACACCTTCGCGTTCGGACTTTTCCATCGGTCACCGCGGTGCGCCATTGATGTTCCCCGAACATACGGTCGAATCCAACGTGGCGGCCGCACAGATGGGCGCAGGCATCCTGGAATGCGACGTGACCTTTACCGAGGATCTTGAGCTGGTCTGCCGCCACGCCCAGAACGATCTGCACACCACGACAAACATCGTGGTCACCGATCTGGCCGAGCAATGCACAACGCCCTTCACCCCGGCGGATGGTGAAACGCCCGCCAGCGCCGAATGCCGGACGAGCGACATCACGCTGGCCGAGTTCATGACACTGGAGCCCAAGATGGACGCCGCAGATCGCTCTGCCACAACTGCAGAGGCGTATCTTGGCGGTACCGCCGATTGGCGCACGGACCTCTATGTCGACAACACGACGCTGATGACCCACGCAGAAAGCATCGAGATTTTCCGTGATCTGGGTGCGAAATTCACGCCAGAACTGAAATCTCCCTCCGTCGACATGCCCTTCAACGGGTTCAGCCAGGAAGACTACGCACAAAAACTGGTGGATGAGTACAAGGCCGCTGGTGTACCGGCCTCTTACGTCTGGCTGCAGTCTTTCAACCTAGAGGACGTCCTCTACTGGATTGAAAACGAACCAGAGTTTGGCGCGCAGGCGGTCTATCTGATGGATGAGTACAACATCGACGGCTATTCACCGATGGACCCGTCCACCTGGCCGAACACAATGGAAGAACTCAAGGCGATGGGCATCAACATCATCGCGCCACCCACCTGGATGCTGCTGACGGTTGAGAATGGTGAGATCGTGCCATCAACCCTCGCCACCGCCGCGAAAGAGGCTGATCTGCAGATCATCACATGGACGCTGGAACGCTCCGGCCCCTTGGGCAACGGCGGCGGCTGGTACTTCCAGTCGGTTGCGGACGTGACCGACAATGACGGCGTCTACTTCGAGGTGCTGGACGTTCTGGCGCAGGATGTCGGCGTCGAAGGCGTCTTCTCTGACTGGCCCGCGACAACGACCTACTACGCGAACTGCATGGGTCTGTGATCCGATCCGGGCGGGGGTTTCGACCCTCGCCCGCTTTGCTTTCCAATCAAGCAAAATTATTTTCTTGCTTCTTATATTAGCAAAATATACTTTTTGCTTATGAGCACCAAAACCTATGCTGCCCTGACCGGGGATCTCGTAAAGTCGCGGCAGGCTGACGAAGCAACAGTCACCCAAGCGTTCACTGCGTTGCAGAACGCGGTGATTGATTTTGGCAAAGCGCGCAAACGCCAGCTTCGCTTTGCACGCTTTCGCTGGGACGGCTGGCAAGTGGTGGTACCGGCAGGCGATACCCTAAGCGCGATACTGTTCATACTCGCACGACTCCGCGCAACCGTACCGGAACTCGCGACCCGGATCGCAGTAGGTGTGGGTGAAGTCCGCATTCCCAGCACCAACGACCTTTCCGAAGCCTCTGGCCCGGCCCTTTTCACATCCGGCAAACTTATCGAAGCAATCAGCCCCAAGCGCCGGCTGACCATTGCAGGGGATGGTATCGGGCAAGCGGAGGTTGCAATCATGGATCTGATCGAATTTATGACCTCAGGCTGGACCCCCACACAGGCAGAGGCTGTCGCCTGTGCGTTGGTAGCTAACCCAAGGACGCATGAGAGTATCGCGAATGAACTCGGTATCACTCGTCAAGCCGTCCAAAGCCGGCTTGCTGGCGCAGGCTTCGCTTACCTAGAAAATGCGATATACGCATTTGAAACGCACGACTTTTCCTCAGGCTGAACCGTGATCGAAACCTTTGCCGCACTCCTTTTCGCCCATGTCCTGGCCGATTTTGTGCTGCAAACGGATTGGATCGTGCGGAACAAGCGAAAGCTGCATGTGCTTTTGCTGCATGGAGCCATTGTACTGATCACGCTGCAAGCGAGCGTGGGCAGCGTCACGGCTTGGCCGCTGATCGCGCTTGCCGGGGCGCACGTGTTGATCGACGCGATCAAGTGCCGCCTGCCCTACACCGGGTTCTGGCCCTACATGATTGATCAGGCCGCGCATCTGCTGACGCTTCTCTTTGTTATGGCCACCTTTCCCACGCTTTGGGCAGAGGGGGCTTGGGCAGGGCAAACATGGCTGCCGCCCGTCATGGTCTTTCTGTCGGGGCTTGTGCTCGCGGTGCGCGCGGGTGCCTTTGCGATCGAATTCCTGATGGCCCCATGGTCGGTGAAGGACGATCGCGCCGATGATCAGCAAGGGCTGAAGGACGGCGGCAAGCTCATTGGTATCCTCGAACGCGGTATCGTTTACATCCTTCTAATGGTTGGACAGCCGACCGCCGTCGGCTTTCTGATCGCCGCGAAATCCGTGCTGCGCTTTGACACCGCCAAGGGTGATCAACGCATGGCGGAATACGTCATCATCGGCACGCTGGCTTCTTTCGGCTGGGCCATTGTCTGTGGCTACGCAACGCTCGCGCTTTTGTCACAACTGCCCCCGCTTGGAATTCTGCCACAGACCCCCTAGATTGGGGTCAGAGCAAAGGAGCATCCAGATGTTCGGCATTCCCGGCAAGCAGGCTGTGACAATCACCGACAAGGCGGCCGCACAGATCGCCACGCTGATGGCCAAGGACGGCCACCAGGGCTTGCGCATTGGCGTCAAGAAAGGCGGCTGCGCCGGCATGGAATACACCATGGACTATGTGACCGAGGTTGATCCGCTGGACGAGGTCGTGGAACAGGATGGCGCACGGGTGATGATCGCCCCCATGGCGCAGATGTTCCTGTTCGGGACAGAGATTGATTACGAGGTCTCGCTACTCGAGTCCGGTTTCAAGTTTCGCAATCCCAACGTCGTGGATGCCTGCGGCTGCGGTGAATCGATCAAGTTCGACGAAAAACTGTCAGCCAGCTGATGGCGCTGGCAGAGGCTGATATCGCCTTTGCCCGTGACCTTTTCGCTGATCTGGGGGCCGTCACCACCCGCAAGATGTTTGGCGGCATTTGCCTCTATCAGGATGGCACCGTCTTTGCGTTCATGAGCAGTGACGCCCGGCTCTATCTGAAAGTGTCAGGTGAGATGATGGACGAATTGAACGCCGCAGGCGCCGAGCAATTCGACAACATGCCCTACTATTCCCTGCCAGAGCCCGCCCTTGACGATCCGGATGAGGCCTGCACATTGGCGCTGCGCGGACTTGCCGTGCTTTGAAAGAACAGGAGATCGCGATGCCCCGCAAACTGGCCGCCGGGAACTGGAAGATGAACGGACTCCGCGCCGATCTGCAGATGCTGCAGGATCTTGCTGCGGCGCACCCTGATCCCGCCGTCGATGTTCTGATCTGCCCGCCAGCCACACTGTTGGCCGCCGCCGCTGATGCGCCCATTGCCGTTGGGGCACAGGATTGCCATGCCAATATCTCTGGTGCGCATACGGGCGACCTGAGCGCGCAAATGATCAAGGATGCGGGCGCGACCCATGTGATTACGGGCCATTCGGAACGCCGCACTGATCATGGCGAGGCAGATGATGATGTCGCCGCCAAATCTGCCGCTGCCTATGACGCTGGGCTGACCGCCATCATCTGCATCGGGGAAACGCTGGCAGAGCGTGAGAACTGGAGCACCCTCTCCGTCATTGGAACGCAACTGGCCGGGTCCGTGCCCGCTACGGCCACCGCAGCCAATACCGTCATCGCCTACGAGCCTGTCTGGGCGATCGGCACAGGCGAAGTGCCCACGACCGAACAAATCGCCGAGGTCCACGCCGACATCCGCGCACGCCTGCAGGATCGTTTCGCCGATGGGGCCGATTTCACGATCCTTTACGGCGGCTCCGTCAAAGGCAGCAACGCGACAGAGATCTTTGCAGTGCCCAACGTCGATGGGGCATTGGTGGGTGGGGCAAGCCTGAAAATGGCAGATTTCTCGCCGATCATCACAGCGCTAGAAAACGCTTGAGACAGGGCGCTACTCCCCCGGCATCTCCATCACCGCGCGCAGGGTTGCTACGGCAGACCCGATGTCCTTGATCACCGCATCAGCACCCACAAGCGCCTCAACCTCGGCATGATGCTCCAGGATATGGCCAGCCACCACCAGCCGCGCCATCGGATGCGCGATGCGTAGGGCAAGCGCCAGCCGGGTCAGAGGCTCCAACATCTTGTCGGAGTGGGCAACCACCACGATGGCTCGGTAGTAACGGCGTTCTGCTTCTTCCAGCAGCTTGTCGTGGTCCAGCCCGACCAACATGTCGACGTCCCAGCCTTCGCGTCTGAAGATATCGGTCGCAATCTCGATCCCCAGCGTGTGTGTCTCGCCGGGGGCAAGGGCAAACATCGCGGGCCATTCATCCCGGTCCCTGACGATCTCGGGCGTGATCACATGACGCAATCCACGGATGATGCGATAGAGCTTGCCAGAGGCAAGCGTGACTTCCAGGAACGAAACCTCGTCCTTGTCCCACATCTCCCCCAGGCGGCGCGCAGCGCCTGCCACATAGCCAAGGTAGATCACGTCAATAGCGGCGCCATCGCGCCGCGCAGCGAGGATGAAACGATCTGCCGCCTCCTCATCAGAGGAAAGCAGCGCGGCGCATAGCCGATTAATGTCGCCGTCAGTTGGGAGCTGATCCGGGTTCAGCACGCGCGGTATCCGAAATGCAAGACGCCGCACAACCTCGCGTGCGAGCGCTTCCACTGCCTCTTGAGGGAGTGTCTGGTTCGCAAGTCTAAACTGATGATCGGCCTTTTCGTATTCGGTCCGGTCAAACGCGTTTTCGTCCAGTGGCGCCCTGGCCATGAACGTCCCTCCCTGGTTGGCTTATCGCCGCTGGCCTATGCGCGTGGCGAGCGCGCAGTGCATGTTGCAGTGTATCCAACTGTATGCAGGTTACCACAATGCGAACACGCCAAGCCGCGTCAGAACGTCGCGGAAATCCGCCGCATTCGCGATGCCAGCTTGTGCTTCGGCTTGCCCATCACTTGCCAATGGTTGGGCACTGGGCCAAGGCTGCACACTATGAAAAAGCTGTCCCAGTCGCCGACCGACCCGCAATTTGTTCAGGATCCCTATCCGTTCTATGACGGCGCCCGCACCGCGGGTGACGTTTTCTGGTGGGACAACTATGCAATGCCCTGCGCCGTATCGCATCGCATGGTGCAGGCCGTCTTGCGCGACAGGCGAATGGGGCGCGAGTGCCCGCCCGAACTGGCCCCGGACATTCCCGCGCATTTGCGCCCGTTCTATGCGGTAGAGGCGCATTCCATGCTGGAGTTGGAACAGCCGCGCCACAAACGCTTGCGCGGTCTGGTCTTGCGCGCTTTCACAAGCCGCACGGTGGCCGCCCTCGCCCCGGAAATCGAACGCCAGTGTCTGGCTTGTATCGACAGCTTCCCCGATGCCCCTTTCGACCTGCTGGAGGCTTACGCCCAGCCCGTGCCTGTCAATGTCATTGCAAAGCTCCTGGGCGTGCCAACAGACTACGCAGATGATCTCTTAGCTTGGTCAAACGCCATGGTCGCCATGTACCAGGCCCGCCGGACGCCAGAAATTGAGGCCGCAGCCGTTACCGCAACCGAAGAATTCGTCGCATTCCTGAAAGGCTACATCGCCAAACGCCGCAAATCGCCGGCGGATGACCTGATCTCAACCCTCATCGCAGCCGAGGCGGACGGCGAGCGGCTTTCAGAGGATGAGTTGATCTCAACCTGCATCCTGTTGCTGAACGCGGGGCATGAGGCGACGGTGCATACGCTGGGCAACGGTGTGAAAACGCTGCTGACCGGGGATCACCGCCAGATTGACGATGAAACGGTCGAGGAAATCATTCGTTTCGATCCTCCGCTGCATATGTTCACGCGCTGGGTCTATGAGGACGTCACGCTTTTTGATCACGACTTTCACCGCGGCGACCAGATCGCCTGCCTCTTGGGGGCGGCAAACCGCGACCCAGAGGTCTTCGCCAACCCGAACCACTTCGACCCAACGCGCCCGACCATTCAGAACAGCGCATTCGGGGGCGGCATCCATTTCTGTGTCGGCGCCCCGCTTGCCCGGCTGGAACTGCGAATTGCGCTGCAGCTACTCTTTGACCGATGTCCAAACCTGCGGATCGTGGAACCGCCGCGCTATGGCGATGTTTACCACTTCCATGGGCTGAGGCGACTGATGGTGCAGGTCTAAAGCGGCAGCGCGACCGTCGACTTGATCTCCTCCATCGACAAAAGGGCAGTGACGTTGTGCACCTTCACCTCTGAAATCAGCGCCTGATAAAACGTATCATACGCCCGCGCGTTCTGAACCCGGACTTTCAGAATGTAGTCGATGTCCCCTGCGAGCCGGTGTGCCTCTTGCACTTCCGGTCGGGATTTCAATGCGTTAAGGAACCGCCCCTGCCATTCGGCGCCATGTTCTGACGTGCGGATCAGGACGAAAAAGCAGGCCTCAAACCCGAGCGCTTCTGCATCCAGCACAACCGTCTGTTGGCCGATAATCCCGGCCTCACGCATTTTGCGGATGCGATTCCAGACGGGCGTCTTGGATGAGCCGACATTCTTGGCAATTTCGTCCAGTGACTGCGCCGCATCCGCCTGCAGCGCCGCCAAGATTTTCCGGTCTGTGGCGTCTATCCGTACCGACATTCCAATATCCTTCGTTTTCTAGGACATACGGTCCTTTTCCACACCCAGCCAGAACAAACGTCCTTATCAGCGCTGGCGGGGAGGCATAATACGGAACGTTGTTCTATATTGAGCGCCAGAAAGCAACAGGTACCGCAATGCAGCACTTTCCAATCTTCATGGCCGTCGCCGGCCGCCGCATCGTCGTCTCAGGCGGTGGTGATGCCGCTATGGCCAAGCTGCGCCTGTTGATGAAGACCGAAGCGCATCTGACGGTCATTGCAGAGGATATCGCTGACGACATCCGCAAGTGGGCAGACCAAGGCAAGCTGCGCATTGTGGAACGAGCGATGGAACCGGGCGATGCGCTTTGCGCGGCCCTCTTCTATGCGGCCAATGAGTACGACGCCGAAGACGCCCGCGTCGCTGCCATCGCCCATGCGGAAGGCGCGCTGGTCAACATCGTCGACAACCTGGCCGACAGCCAATTCATCACCCCCGCCATCGTGGATCGTGACCCTGTAACCGTCGCTATCGGGACGGAAGGTGCTGCCCCAGTCCTCGCCCGCGCGATCAAGGCTGATCTGGAAGAGCGACTGCCGCAGTCCCTTGGCACCCTCGCCCGCATCGGCAAGACATTCCGCAAGGCAGTGGATGTCCTGCCAATGGGGCGCAAGCGGCGTGATTTCTGGTCAGCGTTCTATTTTGGGACCGGGCCCAAAGCACTGGCCGACGGGGAAGAGGCCGTGATCCCTGCCCTCGAAACACTGCTCGACGAGCACATCATGACCAAGGCCAAAGAAGGCTCTGTCGACCTGGTCGGCGCCGGCCCCGGCGACCCGGAGCTGCTGACGCTCATGGCGCGCAACGCGCTTGATAAGGCAGATGTCGTGATCCACGACCGCCTCGTGACCCCCGAAATCCTCGAACTCGCACGGCGCGAGGCGATCATCATCGACGCGGGCAAGGAAGGGTTTGGCAAATCCATGCCGCAAGCAGAAATCGACGCCCTAATCGTGCAACACGCGCTGGACGGCCACCATGTGGTGCGCCTCAAAGCAGGCAACCCCACCGTCTTTGGCCGTCTGGATGAAGAAATCGCAGCGATCGAGGCTGCCAACATTCCCTACCGCATCATCCCCGGTATCACCGCCGCCTCTGCTGCTGTGGCAAACATCGGCCAGAGCCTGACAAAGCGCGGCCGCAACTCGGCCATTCGCCTGGTCACCGGGCATGACACCAAGGGCTACACCGATCACGATTGGCACACCCTCGCCAAACCCGGCGAAGTCGCCGCGATCTATATGGGCAAGCGCGCGGCGCGGTTTATTCAGGGCCGCCTGCTGATGCACGGCGCTGACCCATCGACGCCCGTGACGATCATCGAAAACGTCAGCCGCGCCGACCAACGCATCATCGCCACCACGCTGGCCGAACTGGAGCCAACGATCACGAATGCCGCCCTTACCGGCCCGGCCATCACTTTTTACGGCCTCGCCCCGCGCGATGCCGCCGCCCAAGCCACCCAAATCAGGGGGTTTGCATAATGCCCCGTGCCTTTACCCCCAAAGTGGTCACCGCCAACGCGCTGTTGGAAGGCGATGCCGTCTGGCTGACCGAAGACAACAACTGGACCCGCGATATGGCCAAGGCGGAACTCATCACGGATGAGGCCCGTGCCGATCTGCGCCTGCTGGAAGCGCTAGCGCGCGTTGATGAAATCGCGGGGGCTTATCTGGCCGATGCAAAGGCGGGCGAAGACGGTCCAGAACCAACCCATTTCCGCGAAGCGTTTCGCACGCGCGGTCCTTCCAACTACCCTCACGGCAAACAGGCGGAGCATTCCTGATGTATACCTACACCGACTTTGATGAGGCTTTCGTCCGCTCCCGCACCGCCCAGTTCCGTGGCCAGGTGGAACGCCGGATTGACGGATCGCTTACAGAGGATGAATTCAAGCCGCTGCGCCTGATGAACGGGCTCTACCTGCAACTGCACGCCTATATGCTGCGCGTCGCGGTCCCCTACGGCACGCTGAACCCTGCCCAGATGCGCCAACTCGCCTATATCGCGGACCGGTGGGATAAGGGATACGGCCATTTCACGACCCGCCAGAACATCCAGTACAACTGGCCAAAGCTGCAGAACGTGCCGGATATGCTCGACGCACTAGCCGACGTTGGCATGCATGCGATCCAGACCTCCGGCAACACGATCCGCAATGTGACAGCGGACCACTTTGCCGGTGCCGCCGCGGATGAGATCGAAGACCCGCGCCCCATTGCCGAACTACTCCGCCAGTGGTCAACCGACCACCCGGAATTTCAGTTCCTGCCCCGCAAGTTCAAGATCGCCGTCACGGGTGCCGCGCATGACCGCGCAGTGACGAAAGCCCACGATATCGGCCTGCGTATGGTCCGCAACGCGGCGGGTGAGCCGGGTTTTGAGGTCATCGCCGGCGGTGGTCTTGGCCGCACACCGATGGTGGGCAAGGTCCTGCGGGGCTTCCTGCCAAAGGCGGACCTGCTGCCTTATGTCGAGGCCATCGTCAGCGTCTACAACCTGCTTGGCCGCCGCGACAACAAGTACAAGGCGCGGATCAAGATCACCGTGCATGAAAACGGATTGGAGAAGATCCAGGAGCTTGTAGAAGAACGTTTCGCAGCGATCCGCGACGGCTTCACAGGCCACGATCAGGCCCTGCTGGAGAACATCGAGGCCGCCTTCGCCCCACCCGCTTTCGTCACCAAATCCACGAAAGGCTACGAGGCCGCCCGCCTCGCAAACCCCGCCTTCCGCTCATGGACCGACACGAACCTCGCCCGGCACAAGGCAGATGGCTATGCCATCGTTTCCATCAGCATCAAAAAACATGGTGTCACGCCGGGCGATGCGACATCTGACCAGATGCGTGTGATGGCGGACCTGGCCGAACGCTATGGCCATGGCGAGCTGCGCATCAGCCACGAACAGAACGTAATCTTGCCGCATGTCCATAAATCGAACCTGCCCGCCGTCTATCAGGCACTTCGGGAGGCTGATCTGGCCACGGCAAACATTGGGCTGGCGTCTGACATCATCGCCTGCCCCGGTATGGATTACTGCGCGCTGGCAACGGCACGGTCGATCCCTATCGCGCAGGACATCGCGATGCGGTTTGACGAGCTGAAGATTGAGCATGAGGTCGGTGAGCTGAAAATCAAAATTTCTGGCTGCATCAACGCCTGCGGGCATCACCATGTCGGCCACATCGGCATCCTCGGTCTCGACCGGGCTGGCGTCGAAAACTACCAGATCACGCTGGGCGGCGACGGGACAGAAACAACTACCATCGGCGAACGCGCCGGGCCCGGATTTAGCGCCGACGAAATCGTGCCCGCGATTGAGCGTCTGGTGACGGGTTATCTCGACCTGCGGCAGGATGAGGAAGAAACCTTCCTCCAGACCTACCGCCGTCTGGGCATGGCCCCGTTCAAAGAGATTCTGTATCCAGCCGAGGACAAAGCCAATGCCGCTTAAAGAACTCGCCGAACGCCGAAACCTGCTGCACCGCAAATCCGACGTGCAGACCGTGCTGAAACACGCTCTGGATGACGTGCAGATCGGGCCTGTCGCGATGGTCTCGTCCTTCGGGGCCGAAAGCGTCGTGCTCTTGCATATGATTGCGCAAATCGACCCGCCCACCCCGATCATCTTCCTCGACACCGAAATGCTGTTTCCCGAAACGCTGACCTATCAGCGCGAGGTGGCGGCATTCCTTGGCCTGACAGACGTGCGTATAGTCGCCCCCGACCGCGCGGATGTTTTGGCCGAGGATGTCGACGGTATCCTGCACCTGGCCGACACCGATGCCTGCTGTGATCTGCGCAAGACGCGACCACTGGAAACTGCCCTGCAAGATTTCGGCGGCTGGATCACGGGGCGCAAGCAGTTCCAGAACGGGCAGCGCGCGCAACTGCCGCTCTTTGAAAAAGACGGGGCGCGGATCAAGATCAATCCGCTGGCACAATGGAGCGCCGAAGACCTGCGCGCCTATATGGATGCCCATGATCTGCCGCGTCATCCGCTGGTGGCGCAAGGATACCCGTCCATCGGCTGCATGCCCTGCACGACACGTGTCAGAGAACATGAAGACCCGCGTGCAGGCCGCTGGCGTGACAGTGAAAAAACCGAATGCGGAATCCACCTTGCGGATGGCAAAGTAAGCAACGAAGGACAGGCAGCATGAGCGTGATTGTCACTGATAACGGCTTTGCCGCTGATGATTTCAAGGGTGGTTTCGTCGCCTTGGGTGAGGCCGCCGCGAACGATTGCGACTATGGTGTCGATCTGCCCTCTGACACGACACCGGATGCGCTGGCCGGGCTGGCAAACGCGCCGATGGTCCGCATCGACTTCCCCAGTTTCGCGGATGGGCGCGGGTTCACGCTGGCTGCGATGCTGCGGCGCGCTGGGTTCAAGGGCCGTTTGCGGGCAAAGGGACATGTGCTGGCGGACCAATACGCGATGGCCCGCCGCGCCGGTTTCGACGAGGTTGAAATCGACGATGCCCTCGCCGCCCGCCAGCCCGAAGCGCAATGGCAATCCCGCGCAGATTGGCAGGCCCACAACTACCAGGCCCGCATGCGCGGCTAGACAAAACCCCTGATCCATATCAAAGACAAAGAGGACGCGCGCGGGGTATTCCCGCGCCATAACACATATGACCGAGCAAAAACCCGTGACACTCGACACCGCCAAAGCTGTCCCCACCTTGCCAGACGCGCAAACCGTGACGGACGTAAAGCACTACACCGACCGCTTGTTTTCTTTCCGCGTGACGCGTCCCGCATCCTTGCGGTTCCGGTCGGGCGAGTTTGTGATGATCGGGCTGATGGGTGACCCAGACCCCAACACCGGCAAGCAAAAACCACTGCTGCGCGCCTATTCCATCGCCTCCCCGTCCTGGGACGAAGAGTTGGAGTTTTACTCGATCAAGGTGCAGGACGGCCCGCTGACATCGAAACTGCAGCACATCCAGCCGGGTGATGAGATCATCCTGCGGCCCAAGCCTGTCGGCACGCTGGTCCATGATGCATTGCTGCCCGGCAAGCGGATCTGGTTCTTCGCGACCGGCACCGGCTTTGCACCATTTGCCTCTCTCCTGCGGGAACCGCAGACTTATGAGGACTACGACGAGGTGATCATCACCCATACCTGCCGCGAGGTGGGTGAGCTGACTTATGGCCGCGACCTGATTGCAGCGCTCAAGGATGATGAGCTCTTGAATGAGGTCATCGGCGAGGGTTTCTGGAAGAAGATCAAATACTACCCCACGACCACGCGGGAAGAGAGCCCCAAGATGGGCCGCATCACGGATCTGATGAAGTCAGGCGAAGCCTTCGCCGATCTGGGGGTGCCGCCGCTGAACCCGGAAACGGACCGCGCGATGATCTGCGGCAACCTGGCCTTCAACCTGGAGCTTAAGGATATGCTGGAAGACTACGGTCTGGTCGAAGGCGCCAATTCCAAGCCACAGCACTATGTGGTGGAAAAGGCGTTCCTGGATTAGGCACAATCTGACCGCGACAAAGCGCGGTCAGATCATGCAGCCGATCACTTACTGATCTGCGTTCTCTGTTTCGGTGGCGTCAGCGCCACCAAGCAAGTTGTTCACCGCATCGTTGACAGCGCCCTCAACCTCTTCGGTGGCACTGTCGATCGCATCATTGACCGCTTCCTCAGCGGCATCAGCGGCTTCTTCGAGGGCCTCTGTCGCGGTTTCGACAGCTTCAGTCGCGGCCTCTTCGGCTGCTGCGGCGGCTTCAGCGGCGGCAGCTTCGGCTTCTGCTGCAGCTTGTGCAGCGGCTTCTTCGGCGGCGGCGGCGGCCTCTGCAGCAGCGGCTTCAGCGGCTGCGGCTTCTTCGGCAGCAGCAGCTTCCGCTTCGGCCGCGGCCTGTGCGGCGGCTTCTTCAGCTGCAGCGGCTGCTTCAGCAGCGGCGGCTTCAGCCTCTTGCGTGGCGCCGGTCAAAAGACCTGCCGCCTCACCCGGGCTGCGCCCTTCCACGGCGTATTGGTAGCCGAAAAACCCCACCACAGCCAAAACCACAAGGATTGCGATTGCACGCATCTGTCCTGTCCTTTCATCACATCACTATGGCCTTCTGGCCCATGTCATGCGTATGTCAGATGCGGCCCATAAGGGGAAGATCGGCTGCCCGCTCCGGATCGGCAGAAAAGCGCCCGTTTGCGGGTTGAAGCCGCCCTGCGCCACGACTACTGTTATGCAACTTATTGCAATCACACAAAGGATAACGACCATCGGACGTCGACCACACAACGCCCCGCCACAACGCGACACAGGCCCCCGGATCAATGACCGTATTCGTGCGCCAGAGATCAGGTTGATCGGGGCAGAGGGCGAGAATATCGGCGTGGTTTCACCTGACCGCGCCATGGGACTGGCAGAGGATGCTGGCCTTGATCTTGTGGAAATTTCGCCAAACGCGAACCCACCTGTCTGCAAGATCATGGACTACGGCAAATACAAGTACGAGACCCAGAAGAAAGAAGCCGAAGCCCGCAAGAAGCAGAAGACGATCGAGATCAAAGAGATCAAGTTCCGTCCGAACACCGACAATCATGACTATGACGTCAAGATGAAGAACGTGTTCAAGTTTCTTGAAAACGGTGACAAGGTGAAGATCACACTGCGGTTCCGCGGACGCGAAATGGCCCACCAGGAGTTGGGTCGTGAGCTGCTGGAACGCGTGGCAGAGGATACCAAAGAGCATGGCAAGGTGGAGAACTTCCCCAAGATGGAAGGTCGCCAGATGATCATGCTCATCGGTCCGCTTGCCAAATAACCCTTACTGCAACGACGCTCTCGGCATTTGCTGTGCAAACACCTGACGCTTGGGACGGTGTTTGCAGGCAAACCCCGGGGAACGTCGCCAGATGATCATGCACATCGGTCCGCTGGCCAAGTAAGCCGTTGGATGGGGTTTCCTGAAAACTGATTGGAGTGAAGGCGTTTTGAGAAACGCTTTCCCCCCCACAGTCTAGGCAGCAAGGCAGTGCGCCACGGCGCGCATCGTCATTAGCCTCACCAGATGCGCACGATAATGGCCGTCGCCATGCAGATCGCCAATCAGCCCGTCGGCATCGACGCTCAGCGGCTCCAAAGCGTCGGGCGAAAAGCTGTGCGAAAGCGCCTTTTCCGCGTCGGTCCAGCGAAACACGCCTTCTTCGGAGGCACCTGTCACTGCCACGCGCACGCCATCTGCAAATTCGGCCACAAAGACGCCCACAAGCGCAAAGCGAGAGGCCGGCTGCACGAATTTCTCATAGTGCGCCCGCTGCGGGACGGGGAATTTGATCTCAGTGACGATCTCTCCCTCATCCAGCGCTGTTGTGAAGAGGCCCTGAAAATAGTCGTCCGCTGCAACCTCTTGCCGGTCAGTCTTGATCAGCGCGCCGGACGCAAGGGCAAAGGCAGGATAGCACGCTGATGGGTCGTTGTTGGCGAGTGAGCCGCCAATGGTGCCTCGGTTGCGCACCGCCGGGTCCCCGATGTGCGCGGCAAGCGCAGACAGCGCCGGATAAAGCGTATCCGTTCCCCGTGCGACCTCGGCATGCGTCGTGGCCCCGCCGATGCAGACCTCGCCTGCATCGTTCACGCAGACCCCTTTCATTTCGGGGATGCTCATCAGGCTGACCAGCACTTCCGGCATGGCGAGCCGCTGTTTCAGCGTCGGGATCAGGGTTTGCCCACCGCCCAGCGCTTGCGCCTCTTCGTTTTCCAAAAGGCTGGCGGCCTCTGCGATTGTCGTCGGGCGTGAGATATCGAATGCGTACATCTGGTGCCCCCTATGATGCTGCCGCGACTGGCTGGCCCGCGGCCGCCATGATCGCTTTGACGATGTTATGATAGCCCGTACAGCGGCACAGGTTGCCCTCTAGATAGGCGCGCACCTCGGCTTCGGTTGGTTTCGGGTTCTCCTGCAAAAGTGCTGTGGCCGCCATCACCATCCCCGGTGTGCAGAACCCGCATTGTAGCCCGTGATGATCCTGAAATGCCTGCTGGATCGGGTTGAGGCTGCCATCCGGCAGCGCCTGCCCTTCGATCGTCGCGACCTCTGCCCCATCAGCCTCCACCGCGAACACTGTGCAGGCCTTCACCAGCTTGCCATCCACATGCACCGCGCAGGCGCCACATTGCGAGGTGTCACAACCCACATGCGTGCCGGTCAGCCCCAGCTTGTCGCGCAGGTATTCGACAAGCAGCGTGCGGCCTTCAACCTCTTGTGTGGTGGTGGCGCCATTTACGATGATCGTGACCTGCGGCATGGGCAGTCCTCTTTCTGGAAATCGGTCGTCGGGGGTGTTGTCACATCAAGCGGGCGGTGACCGCAAGCATTGCGTGACTTCAGCCATGATGCTCACCGCAATCTCTGCCGGATCGCGCCCGCCAATGTCCAGCCCGATCGGGGCGTGGATGCGGCCCAGTTCCTCGTCGGTAAAGCCCACTTCTTTCAGCCGCTCCAGCCGCTTGGCATGGGTGCGCTTGGACCCGAGCGATCCGATGTAGAACACGGGCGATTCCAGTCCCACGACCAGCGCGGGATCATCAAGTTTCGGGTCATGGGTCAGCGTCACGAGGGCGGTGCGCGCATCCATCGCGAGCGCCATCAATGCTTCATCAGGCCAGTCTTCTGAGATCTCCTGCCCCGGAAAGCGGTCGGCGGCGGCAAAAGCCGGGCGTGGGTCGATGACGATCGGCTTGTAACCACAGGCGCGCGCCATGGGCGCGAGATGCTGCGCGATATGGACGGCCCCCACGATCACCATACGCAAAGGCGGGTTGTGGACGGCGACGAACGTCCTTTCGTCATCCTCGATACCGGAACGATCCCTGCGGAAACGGTCAGGATACTGCATCTCGGCTGAGAGCCGTGGGCGGCCATTTTCGAGGTCGGTGACATAGGCGATGGGCTGCCCTGCTTCACGCGCCTCCACCAGTTTTTCCAGCAGATCCACGGGGATTGCACGCCCCACAGGCTCCACCAGCACTTTGATCTCACCCCCGCAGGCAAGGCCCACGGCAAAGGCCTCATCATCGCTGACGCCATACTCCAACAGGCGGGGGGCGCCATCGCCAATGGCCTCAAGCGCCTCAGTCACGACCGCGCCCTCGACACATCCGCCCGACACGGACCCTTCCATCGCGCCATCAGCATCAATCACCAGTTGGCTGCCAACCGGCCGTGGCGCTGACCCCCAGGTTTTCACCACGGTGGCCAGGGCGGCGCCGCGTCCGGCCCGATACCATTCCAATGCCAAGCGCGGAAAGTCTGTCTGCGCGTGTTCCATATCCGCTCGCCCCCTCCAGGCATCCACTTTCTTTAAGATAGGGACGATTTGTCATTGGCAAAACCGAAATTGCGGTGGACGGCCCGGATTGCCCCAAATTGGCGAAAGGCGTAATGGTATCGCCAAGAGATGGAGCACCCCACATGAACACGATCACCCCGATATCCTCTGCCGGATTTGGCCCCGACCTCGGCCCGTTTCAGTGGGACGATCCCTTGCGGCTGGAAGATCAGCTGACAGAGGATGAGCGGATGCTGCGCGATGCGGCCCGCGCCTTCGCGCAGACCGAACTGCAGCCACGGGTCACCACCGCCTATCGGGATGAAACCGTTGATCCCGGTATCTTCAAGCTGATGGGCGACGCAGGTCTTTTGGGCGCAACCATCCCAGAGGAATACGGCGGTCTTGGTGCAGGCTATGTCACCTACGGGCTGATCGCGCGGGAGGTAGAGCGTGTGGACAGCGGCTATCGTTCCATGATGTCCGTGCAATCCTCGCTGGTGATGTATCCGATCCACGCCTATGGCAGTGACGCGCAGCGGCAGAAATACCTGCCGGGGCTGGCTGCGGGGACGCTGATCGGCTGCTTTGGGCTCACAGAGCCGGATGCAGGCAGTGACCCGGCGGGCATGAAGACGACCGCCAAGAAAACCGCTGATGGCTACGTGCTGAATGGCTCAAAAATGTGGATAAGCAATGCGCCTATCGCTGATGTCTTCGTGGTCTGGGCGAAGTCCGAGGCGCATGATGGCAAAATCCGTGGCTTCGTGCTCGACAAAGGCACGCCAGGCCTCTCTGCACCGAAGATCGGTGGCAAGCTGTCGCTCCGCGCTTCGGTCACCGGGGAAATCGTGATGAAGGACGTGGCGGTCGGTGAAGACGCCCTGCTGCCCGGCGTGCAGGGCCTCAAAGGGCCGTTCGGCTGCCTGAACCGCGCGCGCTATGGCATTTCATGGGGTGTGATGGGCGCAGCAGAGGCGTGCTGGCACGCGGCACGGCAATACGGGCTGGACCGCCAGCAGTTCGGGCGCCCCCTCGCCCAGACGCAGCTGTTTCAGAAAAAACTGGCCGATATGCAGACAGAGATCGCGATCGGGACGCAAGGCGCGCTGCAGCTTGGCCGCCTGATGGAGGCGGGCAAGGCCGCGCCAGAGATGATCAGCATGATGAAACGCAACAACTGCGGCAAGGCGCTGGATATCGCCCGCGCCGCCCGCGACATGCACGGCGGCAACGGCATTTCAGAGGATTTTCAGGTCATGCGCCACATGGTGAACATGGAAACGGTCAACACCTACGAGGGCACCCATGACGTGCATGCGCTGATCCTCGGGCGGGCGCAGACGGGGCTGCAGGCCTTTTTCTAAGGCGTCTTGCTTCTCAAAAGAAATGCCGCGTCGCGATTTGCGTTCGACCGGCGGCAGAAGCAGCGAATTGCGATACAATCCGAAGCAAACGCCGTCCGCTATTCGGCTTTGCTCTGACCGTCGATCACCTGTTTGATCTTCGCGACGATCCGCGTGCCGAAATAGCCCAGGATCGCGCCCACGATGATCCCGAAGACCGACCCGCTGTCCAGCAACGCGGCAATCACCGCAGCGGCGAGCAAGGCCACCATGAAGGCGATCAGGCGCTTTTCGTTCGCCTCAATCGTGATGGACCCTTCGAGCGCTTTCACGATTTGCCCGGCAACAGGTCCTTCGATCTGTGGTGTGATGAAACCGGCGGCAACAGCAACAAGAAATCCAAGCATGGCAATACTCCCCTGGCGGCAATCTGCTTAACGATAGGTATCGGGCTTTGCCGGGACCAGTGCAAGAGGGTCACAACCCCTATGGCGTCCGTCTGCGCAACCGTGTAACCCATCCTCATGCCGGACAAACACCTGACCGAACTGACCATCCGCCGCCCTGACGACTGGCATTTGCATCTGCGTGATGGGGCAATGTTGCAGGCCGTCGCGCCGGAAACAGCCCGCCATTTCGCCCGTGCGATCATCATGCCGAACCTCGTGCCGCCGGTGGTGACAGGTGCGCAGGCCGCAGCCTACCGCGAGCGGATCATAGCCGCCCTTCCCGAAGGCGCAGACTTCACCCCGCTCATGACGCTCTACCTGACCGAGGAAACTGATCCCGATGATGTGCGTGCAGCACATGAAGCAGGCATTGCCACAGCCGTGAAGCTCTACCCCGCCGGGGCCACCACGAACTCTGCCTCCGGCGTGAGAGAGATCGAGAAAGTCCGCTCGGTGCTTGAGGTGATGGCAGAGATCGGGATGCCCCTTTGCGTGCATGGTGAAGTCACGGACCACGACATCGACATCTTCGATCGCGAGGCCGCGTTCATCGACAAGGTGATGAAGCCGCTGCGCAAGAAGATCCCCGATCTGCGTATCGTCATGGAGCATGTGACGACGCAGAATGCCGTTGATTACGTGCGGGACAGCAGCAAAAACCTCGCCGCGACAATCACGACCCATCATCTGATCATCAACCGCAACCATATCTTGGCCGGCGGGATCAAACCGCATTTCTACTGCCTGCCGGTGGCCAAGCGCGAGGCCCATCGCGTGGCATTGGTGCAGGCCGCCGTGTCTGGCGACAAACGGTTCTTCCTCGGCACCGACAGCGCGCCGCATACCGACCCGAACAAACTGCAGGCCTGTGGCTGCGCCGGCATGTTCACTGCGCCGAACACCATGTCGTGCCTTGCCGAGGTATTCGAGGCTGCTGGGCGCTTGAACAAGTTGGAGGCTTTCGCCTCACTCAACGGCCCGCGCTACTACGGCCTGCCGACGAATGATGACACGATCACGCTGGTGAAGGGTGACCCGGTCACCTACCCCGCGCAGATTGAAACGGGAGATGGACCTGTGACGGTCTTTGATCCCGGCTTTGATCTGCATTGGCGCGTGGTGGAGTAAGACTTTGATGCCTCCGGCGGCGGTATTTTTGAACAAAAGAAGATGAGGACAAGATGATCCCCACAAGCTTTCCAGCGAAAGAAGAGATCGCACGGCTGACCGCGGGCATGCTGATCGAGATCGGTGCGATTGATTTCAACGCCAAAGAGCCCTTCACCCACGCATCCGGCAAGCAGGCGCCCACATACGTGGATTGCCGCAAGCTGATTTCCTTTCCTCGCATCCGCGCGACGCTGATGGATTTTCTGGCCATGACCATCATGCGCGAAGCAGGGTTTGAGGCCTATGACAACATCGCTGGCGGCGAAACCGCTGGCATTCCGTTCAGCGCGATGGTGGCCGAGCGGCTTGCGCTGCCCATGACCTATGTACGCAAGAAGCCCAAGGGATATGGACGCAATGCGCGGATCGAAGGTGTGATGACCGAAGGCCAGCGTGTGTTGCTGGTAGAGGACCTAACCACCGATGGCGGATCAAAGCTCTCTTTCGTGGATGCTATCCGCGAGACGGGTGCCACCTGCAACGCCACGGCCGTGATCTTTTACTATGGCATCTTCAAAGGCGTAGAAAAGACGCTCGAAGATCATGGGGTACAGCTGATCAGTCTCTGCACCTGGTGGGACGTGTTGGCAGAGGCGAAAACGCGCGAAGCTTATGATGCTGAAACGCTTGCAACGGTTGAGGCCTATCTACGCGATCCTGCTGGTTGGACACCGGGCTAGGCAAAAACCTATCCACAGGACTGTGCATAAGACCGGCTGGGGAATCACCCAAAGCTACAGCATCTGGGAATTTCGACGACATTGCGCACCAGTTGTGGTAGCATGAACGTTATACACAGGTTTGTCCCGCCGAATATCCCCGACTTTCTTCCTCTGTCGGGCAGGCAAGCGGGCTGCTAGACCCCACCTAAGCCAGGGAAGAGCAGACAATGAACGAAATCACCGCATTTAACGCGTCCGGTGCAGAGGAAGCGAACGCCGACTTGCTCCCGCATTCGATTGAGGCTGAACAACAGCTTTTGGGTGCTATTCTGACGAACAACGACGTGTTTGACCGTGTGTCGTCAATCATTGGCCCGAAGCATTTCTATGATCCCGTGCATGCCCGGATTTTCGAGACCGCCGCCGCCCGCATCGGGCGCAACATGCTGGCAAGTCCCGTGACGCTGAAAGCGTTCATGGAGGATGACGAGGGTCTGAAGGAGCTTGGCGGCCCCCCCTACCTCGCGCGTCTCGCCGGGGCCGCGATTTCCGCCTTTGCCGCCCGCGACTATGCGCAGATGATCTATGACCTCGCCACCCGGCGGGAACTGATCCAGCTTGGCCGCAACATCACTGACAAGGCCGCGCAGGTTGATGTGAACCACGAACCGCGCGACCAGATCATCGAGGCGGAACAGGCGCTTTACAACCTCGCCGAACAGGGGATCGCGGAACAGGGGTTCCAATCGTTCTTGGCAGCAGTGACAGAGGCTGTGAATGTCGCCAACTCCGCCTATCAGCGTGATGGCGGGCTCGCAGGGTTGGCCACGGGGCTGACCGATCTCGACAAGAAACTGGGCGGGTTGCACAAGTCCGACCTTCTGATCCTCGCCGGTCGCCCCTCCATGGGGAAGACATCGCTGGCGACGAACATCGCCTTCAACGTAGCCAAGGCCTACAAGCGGGGCAAGTTGCAGGATGGGTCCGAAGGCGCCGTGGATGGCGGCGTTGTCGGCTTCTTCTCCCTTGAAATGAGCGCCGAGCAGTTGGCGGGCAGGATCCTTGCAGAAGCGTCTGAAATCTCCTCTCACAAGATCCGTCAGGGTGACATGACCGAGGCGGAGTTTCGGCGTTTCGTCGAAGCCGCGAAAGAGCTTGAGGCCTGCCCGCTATACATCGACGATACCGCTGCGATCCCGATCAGCCAGTTGGCCGCACGGGCGCGACGCCTGAAACGGACGCATGGGCTCGATGTGCTTATCGTTGACTATCTGCAGCTGGTGCGCGGCACATCAGATAACCGCGTGCAGGAAATCGGTGAGATTTCGATGGGGCTGAAGGCCATCGCCAAGGAGTTGAACATCCCCGTGATTGCGCTGTCTCAGCTTTCGCGACAGGTTGAATCGCGCGACGACAAACGCCCGCAGCTGTCGGACCTACGCGAATCCGGTTCCATCGAGCAGGACGCCGACGTCGTCATGTTCGTCTACCGCGGCGAATACTATGTCGAGCGCGAAAAGCCCGATGACAACAACATGGAAGCCATCGCCGCTTGGCAGGACAAGATGGCGAACCTGCATGGCAAGGCCGAGGTGATCGTGGGCAAGCAGCGCCACGGCCCGATCGGCACGGTGGAGCTGTCCTTCACCGCCGAATTCACCCGCTTTGGCAATCTGGTGAAACCCTGGCAGCAGGGCGACGATCAGTTCTAAGACCGCGCTTGACTTGGAGTCACTCCAATAGGCTAACTGGTTCGCCGTTGGAGGAT
>JBCBOD010000009.1:0-58972 GCA_039821425.1 Pseudomonadota bacterium | reverse complement strand
TATCGGTGTCCACCATGTTCATCATTTGGCAAGTCGAATTCCGTTTTATCGCCTGCCCGAAGTGATCGAGGATCACGAGGTTCTGGCAAAGACCAAACGCATCACGCTTCGGCAAAGCCTCCGCTGCGCGCACCTCCACCTTTGGGATGAGCATCGCCGCAGACTTTTGTCGTTCGCCGAGGCACGCGCTCTGTCCGCCTGAACCTTCCATGATATGACGTCTGGGCAAAGAGACGCGCAAAGGAACAGTCCCGGTGTTGCCTTTCCGTGTGAATAGATCTGCAGATCCGAGCACTGCGGCTTTATACACAGGTCGCTCGCATACGGTTGCGGTGATCTCGAACGGTACGGCGGTGCTTGGCCTAGGGAATATCGGCGCGCTGGCGTCAAAGCCGGTGATGGAAGGCAAGGCAGCGCTTTTCAAGAAGTTTTCAGGTCTCGACTGCGTTGACCTTGAGGTTGATGAAACGGACCCGTCTCAGTTCATCGGAGCCGTCGCGCGTTTGGAGCCGAGTTTTGGCGGCATCAATCTCGAAGATATAAAGGCCCCCGAATGCTTTGTGATTGAGAAGGCCCTCAAGGAACGCATGGGGATCCCAGTCTTCCATGACGATCAGCACGGCACGGCCATCGTTACGGCAGCAGGCATACTGAACGCCCTGATCCTTGTTGAAAAGAAGATCGAAGACGTGCGGATCGTGGCAAATGGGACAGGGGCCGAAGCGCTTGCCTGCCTTGACCTGTTGGTCAGCTTCGGGGCGTCGAAGGACAGTATCATTGTCTGCGACAGCAAGGGGCCAACCGGCTGCTCAAAAAAAGCATGATCGGGTATGGGGAGCCCGACGAATGAGATACCCTGCCTCTGAGAAGCTTGAGATCATCCGCACGGTTGAAGCCTCGCATTTGCCGACCCGGTATGCTCGGTATCCCCAGTAGCACCTATTACGACTGGTATGCCCGCTGGAGCGACGGTGGCATCGATGCGCTTGCCGACCGCTCTCCCCGACCAAGGTCGATCTGGAACCGCATCCCGGACCAGGTCCGCAAGGATGTTGTCGACTTTGCCCTGGAGCACGAGGACCTGACGCCCCGGGAGCTGGCGGTCAAATATACCGATAAGAAGAGGTACTTTGTCTCGGAATCTTCCGTGTGTCGCATTCTCAGCGCCGAGGATTTGATCACGGCCCCGGCCCATGTGGTGATCCGCGCAGCAGATGAGTTCCGGGACAAAACAAGCCGCCCGAACGAGCTCTGGCAGACTGACTTCACGTATCTGAAGGTCATTGGTTGAGGTTGATTTTTTTCTCAGCACCATCCTCGACGATTACAGCCGATACATCATCGCCCGGAAGCTTTGTACGACGATGAAAGCCAAGGATATCACCGATACGCTGGAACTGGCGTTGGAAGTATCCGGCTGCGACAGCGCGACGGTTGTCCAGAAGCCAAGGCTGCTCAGCGACAACGGCTCGTCTTATGTGGCGGCCGATCTGGCCGATTATCTTGAAGACAAGGGTATGGATCACGTTCGCGGTGCGCCGCACCATCCACAGACCCAGGGCAAAGTTGAACGCTGGCACCAGACCATGAAGAACCGAGTTCTCTGGGAGAACTACTTGTTGCCCGGCGACCTGGAACACCAGATCGGCGCATTTGTCGATCACTACAACAACCACCGCTACCACGAGAGCCTAACCAATCTGACCCCCGGCGACGTCTATCACGGCCGAGGCGAACAGATTCTGAAGAAAAGAGAGGAATCGAAAAGCAGACAATCCGACTACGCCAGTTGCAGCACCAAACTGCTGCTGCCTAAACTCAAACAGAGACCGAACCAGAACCTTTTTTACAAAATGGCCCTGACCAATGTCAATCATACGAATGCCGAAGGTTTTCAGGACGCCCCGGATGTGTCCCTCCGGGCCCTTGCGCAAACGGATCAGACGCTCGCGCGCGCCAATCAGGCTGCGGAGCCGATCGGCTTCTTATATACGGATATGGACCGGGGTAAACCAGTTGGTGCGCGCGAGCTGCGCCAAGCCTTCGGCAGCATAGGACTTGTTGAGCCGCGCCGACAGGCTCTTGTGTGCTTTGCGGGCATCGATGCATGTGGTCGGAAGACCAAGTCTCGTCATCCCACGCTGCAGCCAGATTGAAAGCATCCCGCTCTCATGCACGATCCGGTGCGGAGTTAGCGATCGGTTGCGAAACCAACCTGCCACGCCTTTCGGGTCCGCAGGACACGTCCCGCGCGCGATGGTAATCCCCCATATCTAATGGGGTCCAGCCGTAGAATTCACGCGGCTGTTTTCAATTTCATGGCGGGTGTCATGCCGCCGATGGCCATGGGGTCGCTCGTTGTTGTAAGTCCAGAGCCATTGTGTTGCTTGGTCCTGTGCCTCCTCAATCGTTTCAAATATGTATTGCCCCAGCCATTCGCCGCGAACAGTACGATTGTAGCGTTCGATGTGGCGTTCTGCTGTGGCTTGCCGGGCTGGATGTATTCCAGCCGAACTTGGCGTTTCTCAGCCCATTCCATGAGCTTCTCACTGACGTATTCCGGACCGTAACACCTTTGGAATGATGCCGGTCTAAGGCTATGATTGCCTGCGCAGCCCTCAAATAGCGCAGCAGGTGATCATAGCTGGGTCTCAGGTCCCTACAGTGGTTTTGCAACAAACCACACCGCAAGGGAGACCGACTATGACCAACGCCACTATTGCACAATGAGAGCCTGTTTTGGTTGCGATTGATATCGCAAAAGCCCGCCATGAGGTTCTGATTGCTGTTCCGGGTAAAAAGCGGCGTCGCCGTTTGACGGTTCTGAACCAGCTCGAAGACTTCGACCGGTTGATCGCCACACTCTCGGAGTATGACCATCCTGTGCGCGCAGTTTTTGAGGCCACGGGCAATTACCAACGCGCCTTGGCATACCGGCTTGGTGCTGCTGGTTTCGACGTAAAGCTGGTGTCTTCGGTCGCATTGGCGCGCACCCGTGAAGCCTTGAACAACAGCTGGGACAAAAACGACCCAAAGGATGCGCAGGTCATCCTGCATATGATGCAAATCGGGAACGAGCAATTCTATCACGACCCGTTGCTATGCGGCACAAATGATCTTCAGGAATTGTCCAAAACGCACGACATCGTCTCCCGCTCGAAGACCAAGTTGTGGCATCGCATCTTGACCCACTATCTGCCTTTGTACTGGCCCGAGGCGGAACGCTTCCATCGCAGCTCGCGCAGCGACTGGTTCTTTGCCTTTCTCCAACGATACCCGTCACCTGTGAACGGCGGAGCAATACTCGGCCACGGTAGCGGCGGCGTTGTGTTGTCGCGGGCGGCGTAAAAGTCGGCCACTTTTGCCTTTTCGGTTTTCGGGAGGGCTTGGGGATATTCACCGTGGATTTGTATTTGAAGGTTCGTCACGCTCACTATGAGGACGGGTTGAGCGGGCGTCAGATTGCTCGGGATTTTGGGATCAGTCGCGATAGTGTTGCGAAGATGTTGGCGTACTCGGAACCGCCAGGGTACCGGCGGTCTGCACCAATCAAGCGGCCCAAGCTTGATCCTTACACCAGCCAGATTGACCAGTGGCTGTCTGAGGACAAGGCCCAGCCACGCAAACAGCGACACACTGCCAAACGGATCTTTGAGCGATTGCGCGACGAATGCGGGTTTGATGGCAGCTACACGATTGTCAAAGATTATGTTTGTGCGTAAAGGCGCGGGTCACGGGAGATGTTTGTTCCACTGAGCCATCCCCCAGGTCATGGGCAAGCGGACTTTGGCGAAGCGCTGGTTGTGATCGGCGGGGTCGAGCAGAAGGCGTACTTCTTTGCCTTCTTCGGGGCTGTGCCGCGCTCTATCTTGTACGACAATGACCGCTGCCTCGTGGCGAAGATCATGCCGGATGGCACGCTCAATCGCACACAGCGGTTCAGTGCGATGCTGTCGCATTACGTGATCGGGGACCGGTATGGCCGCCTCGGTAAAGGGAATGACAAAGGCAAGGTTGAAGGACTGGTTGGCTACGGACGTCGCAACTTCATGGTGCCGATGCCACGCTTTGCCACCTGGGATGCGTTCAACGCGTATCTGGAAGAACAATGTCGTAAGCGGCAGGCCGACATCCTGCGTGGTCACAAGATCAGCATCGGTGAACGGTTGGAAGCGGATCTGGCCGCGATGCGCGCCCTGCCAACCGCGCCTTTTGAAGCCTGTGATCTGCAAAGCGGCCAGGTGACGTCGACATCCGTCGTGCGTTATCGCGGTAATGACTACTCTGTGCCCGTTGCCTTCGGTCACCGCGAGGTCTGGATCAAGGGCTTCGTTAACTGCGTCGTTATTGGCTGCGCGGCAGAGGTCATCGCTGACCATCCCCGTTCCTATGACACGAGCGACATGATGTTCGATCCGGTACACTACCTGCCGCTGATCGAGCGCAAGATCATGTCCTTTGATCAGGTGGCACCTTTGCAGAACTGGGAGCTGCCGGAAGCCTTCGCCACGCTCCAGCGATTGCTGGAGACCCGCCAAGGTAAAGCAGGCAAGCGTGAGTACGTACAGGTGTTACGCCTCTTGGAACGTTTTGAGCTGGATGAGGTACACGCTGCGATCAAAGATGCTCTACGGATGGGCGCAGTCAGCTTCGACGCCACCAAACATCTGTTGCTGTGCCGGGTGGAACGACGGCCACCAAGATTGGATCTGGATGTGTATCCGTTCCTTCCCAGAACCAATATCGCCACGACATCCGCATCTTCCTACATTAGCTTGCTGGCGGGAGGTGAGGTATGACAGACGCCCCAGAGCTGTTGCTGGCCCATCACTGTTGAATGTCACTGAGAACTGACCCGGTATGCCCCTAAATTGTCACTGAGAATTGACCATCCGGCGCTACGTTCACCTGTACAACGGCCAGCTCCCGCAGACGGTCCTGAAAGGCCGGTCACCCATCGCCGCCTTGAAGGCATGGCAACACGACAGACCCGATCTATCCAGGGAACGCATCTACAATCATGCGGGATGTGACAGCTAATCACAGTCGTATTGACGCTCAAAAATCAAGTTGACTATCTTGCCAATCGCCTTATGAACTATTGACAGACACTAAAGGGAAGCAAGGCAGTACTCTTCGAAGCTCTTCCGAGATTTCCTATTCGCTGATCAAAATCGACGGGAGGGGTATTGTGGAGTTCACTCTAACAAGCGAACAACAGATGGTTTTCGATGTTGCCGCCGCTTTTGGCGAACAGCACATCAAGCCTTAGCTCATGAAATCACTTGTTTGATATTGCCGCCTCCAAACCAAGTTTGGCCATGCAAAATTTGCAGCAATGTTCAAATTCGGGACACGCGACGCAGTCATCCCACTCGGGGATGTCGGCCTGCACGATCCGTTCAGATCGGCCTATGCCTGCGCTATCCAGTTCAAAACCAAATACTTTTCCTTGCATTTTATCGTTGATCGAAAAATGCAGACTGTCGTGAAACATTGTGCCGTAGCAGTCTTTGTGGTGATCCATGTGAGTATCCTTCTCTGGTTTTCGTGCATTAATTGAAGCCTGCGCAGCACCGCAGGTAGACCCGGGAGCCGGTTAGTCGGCAGGCGCGGTGTCTGTGTTTTCTTCGTGCGCCGCAGCAGGGGGCTTTTCGTCCGAAACGTCACCATCCGTCGGCAAGGCGACCTCAAAGGCAATTTTCTGATCATCTGCCGACCAAGTAGCCTTCACTTTGTCGCCATCCTCGACCTTGCCGCCGAGCATGGCACGGGCCAGTTGTGTCTCCAGCTCTGACCGGATCAGACGGCGCAACTCGCGCGCACCATATTCCGGCTGGAACCCGATGGTACTGAAATAATCCACCGCACTCTCGTGAAAGCTCAACTCGATCCCTTGGGTCAACGCCGTGCGTCCCACCCGGGCAAGTTGCAACTCTACGATCTTACGAATCTCGTCGCGGTTCAGCGAATGAAAGACGATAATCTCATCAATCCGGTTGATGAACTCGGGCCTGAAATGATGGCGGAGCACCTCCATCAACTCCGACTTCTGCTTGGCCTCATCGAACTCCTTGGTTCCCCGCTTCTTGAGGTTTTTCTGGATGATGTCAGAGCCAAGATTGGAGGTCGCTATGATGATCGTGTTGGTGAAGTCCACTACGCGTCCCTTGCCGTCCGTCAGGCGACCGTCGTCAAACACCTGCAGCAAGATGTTGTAGACATCAGGATGCGCCTTTTCGATTTCATCGAGAAGCACCACGGAATGCGGCCTACGCCGGACCTTTTCGGTCAGCTGGCCGCCTTCATCATAACCGACATAGCCCGGAGGCGCACCGACCAGCCGTGCAACGGCGTGCCGCTCGCCATATTCCGACATGTCGATGCGGATCATGGCGTCTTCATCGCCGTAAACAGTCGATGCAAGCGCCTTGGCCAACTCAGTCTTGCCGACACCCGTGGGCCCGAGGAAGAGGAACGTTGCCGTGGGGGCTGAGCCTTCGCGCAGACCGGCGCGTGCCAGACGTACTGCGTCGGCGACCGAGGCGATGGCCTCGTCTTGGCCAATGACCCGTTCGTGCAGGCGATCCTCAAGCGAGAGCAGCTTTTCACGTTCCTCGCTGGTCAATTCCGTCACGGGCACGCCGGTCAGCTTGCTGACAATCTGCGCCACATGGTCGGCCCGCACCTCGGCTGTGGCCGACGCGCGATCCCGCTTCCAGACGGCCGACAGGTCATCAAGCTCCTGCTGTTTTCCCTCCAGCTCCGTCTTCAGCCGCGCCGCACGATCAAACTGTTTGCGGGCGGCGGCGTAGTCCTGTTCGCGCTTGATCTGCTCGACCTCGGCCTCCAACTCCTGCACGTCGATGGGGCGCGCCGTGGCGCTGATCTTGACGCGGGCGGCGGCCTGGTCAATCAGGTCGATCGCCTTGTCGGGCATGAAACGCCCGGTGATGTAGCGATCCGACAATTCCGCCGCTGCGATGATGGCCTCATCGGTGATTGTCACCTTATGGTGGCTTTCCAGCGTATCACGCAGGCCGCGCAAGATCATAATGGTCTGGGCGACAGTCGGCTCATCCACATAGACGGGTTGGAAACGCCGCTCCAGGGCTGCGTCTTTTTCGATGTATTTCTGATATTCGCTGAGCGTCGTGGCACCGATCAGGTTCAACTCGCCGCGTGCCAGCGCCGGCTTGAAGGTGTTGGCAATATCAAGGCCCCCTTCCCCGCCGCCCTGCCCGGCACCGACGATGGTGTGAATTTCATCTATGAACAACACCAGATCGTCCTTATTTTCGGTGATTTCCTTGAGAATCTTTTGCACCCGCTCCTCGAATTCGCCACGATATTTGGAGCCGGCGACCATCGAGTTGATATTCAATTCAACCAGCCGCTTGTCGCGCAGCGCCTCTGGCACCTGTCCCGCCACGATGCGTTGGGCCAGTCCTTCGATGATGGCGGTCTTGCCGACGCCCGGTTCTCCGATCAAGACCGGATTGTTCTTCTTGCGGCGGGCCAGAACCTCGATGGTAGTCTCGATCTCGCGGGCGCGGCCAATCACCGGGTCAAGCTTTCCTTCCCGCGCGAATTTGGTGAGGTCACGGCTGAATTCATCCAGATCAGGCGTGTTGGAGGGCGCATCAACGCGGCCTTCCTCAGCGCCCTTGCCGACGACTTTCGTGACCTGTTGGCGCAAAGCCTGCGGTGTCAGACCGTATTTGCGCAGGATGTCTGCGGCCACGCCCTCGCCTTCCTCGGCGAGACCAATCAACAGATGCTCGGGCCCCACATAGGAATGGCCCAGTTCGTTGGAGGCGATGAATGCCCGGTTCAACGCATCTTTCAGGCGGGGGCTGACGCCGATATCGGCGTCTTTGTCTTCCTCCGGGTCGCCACGCTTGGCTTCCTTTTCGATCTGGCGGCGCAGATCGTCGGCATCGACCTTGAACTGGTCCAGCAAGGTGACCACGACGTCGGAATTGGTGAGCGCAAAGAGCAGATGCTCGGTATCCACCTCTGTGCGCCCGAATTCATGTGCCTTTTGCGCAGCGTCCTGCAACAACCTGTTGGCCTGTTCGCTCAGACGATCCGCGATGTTCACGCCCGCACCTCGCGACGGTGTTGGTCGGGACTGCATGGGGTCAAGATCACCGGTGCCGGTGCCAAGCCGGTCAAACACGCTCCCGCCCGTGCTGCGATCCCCAAAGAACTCGTCGAAAAGGGAGTTACCACCGAAAAGCGACTCCAGAGGCGAACTGGTGCGACCCTGGCTCCGGGCCAGTTTGCGATAGTCTTCATCGCAAAGCTCCATGGTTTGGCGTTTGCCATTCACCAGAACCTGAGCGCGAAATGCCGCGGGGCGGGTCTTGCAGACGTCGCAGATGCCATTTGCCAATTTGAAGTCTCCTCTTTCCACAGGTGCCACGCGCTGAGCGTCATGGCCGAACAGATGCGTTTTGGTCGTAAGGACGCGGTCGTTCACAGAATGCGCGGCCTGTCCCAGATGTCTTTTCAAGGTTTAAGAAGCCGTCCCGAGAACGGATTGACGAACATCAATCTGCGCGACGGAGCGCCTTGGTAGAGAGGTTGTCACAAGGTGGCTTGTTGGACAGACAGTTAACCGAGGTCGTTGCCCAATGGCATTGCGTCATTTGCTGGAATGTGAGGACGGCTTGCACTCAGATATGCCCAAGGAGGCCCCATGACCTTACGAAAGTTGCGCAATCTGATGCTGGCCATTCTCTTGATTCTGCCCACTCTTGCGGATGCCGAGGATTCCATGATCCAGCTTTCACTGTCGGACCCTTCCCGGTGGGACTACTTTAGTGATCAGGTCATGGGTGGCGTGTCAGAAGGTCGGGCATCATTTGAAAGGGACGGGGATCAGCCCATTCTGCGGCTGACGGGCATGGTGAGCACGGCTAATCGTGGCGGGTTCATTCAAGCCCGCACCAAACTCGATGCGCCTTTGCCAGACACTGCACGCGGCGTCATCCTGAGTGTCCGTGGCAACGACCAGACCTATTTTGTGCACCTGCGGACAAGGCGGACGATCCTTCCGTGGCAGTTTTATCAGGCGTCCTTCGAGGTTTCGAACACATGGCAAGAGGTGCGCATACCCTTCAATGAGTTTGCGCCCTATGGAGGTCTCTTGCGCCAGAGTTTCGATGTCGGAACCGTGCGCAGCCTTGCCGTCGCCGCGTTTGGGCGAGATCATAGCGCAGACTTGTCCTTCCGGGCCATTGGGTTTTATTGAGCAATTTTGCCACCGAATTTCTAGACCGGAAAGTTGCCTTCATCAAAAGGATCATCCTCTGGGATTTCAGGGGCGTTGTCCGGGTTCGGTACTTCGGGAGACGAAGGCGCATCCACTGGGTCATTTGTTTGTGGAACCTCCGGGGTTGGTGGGGTTTCCTTTGGGTCAACGGGCATGGGCGTTTCCTGCGGCGGCTCATCTGAGGGAGACTGAGGGTGTGTGGGGTTCATGCTATGTCCTTTCGGAAGGGTCCATTCAGGGTAACGCCGTTGGAAAGAACGCAGATTGACTAACGTCAATAGGCGGAACTGGTTGGGCGGTACACCAAGCCGTGAGCGCGTGAGTATCGCTGCAGTTTCATGCCAGATCAGGAGATTTGTTCATCATGCAAGACGAAGTGATTGCGTTTCTACAGTCAGGTGGCTGGCAACCTGTCGGCGGATCACTGGAAGTCGTACAGACCCATGGTGCACTGATTTTTCTGTCTGAAAACACGGCGTTGAAAATTAAACGCGCAGTCCAATACGACTACATGGACTTTTCGACGTTGGATCGGCGCGCGGCGATGTTGCGTCGTGAATTGGACTTGAACAAACCCAGCGCGCCCCAGATCTATCGCGATGTCATTCCTGTGACGCTGGGGGCCGATGGGCAGCTTGCGCTGGACGGAGATGGCGTGCCTGTCGAATGGGTCCTGCGCATGTCGCGTTTCCCAAAAAACGACGAGCTGTCCGTTCTTGCAGATGCTGGTGGCATCGACGACACGCTTGCCAATAATCTGGGCACCAGCATCTTTGAATACCATGCCCAGGTACCGCGGCACCAAGCGGATGGTGCAAAACTGATCCGGGACATTCTTGACGAATTGGACCGCGTTTTTGCGGATATGATCGCGCCACTGGGGGCCAGTTTGATTGATCACTTTCATCAAGAGAGCCGCGCGATGCTCACACATGTGGGGGCACAATTGCGCCGCCGTGCGAACACCGGGCATGTGCGACGCTGCCATGGTGATCTGCACCTCGGCAATCTCGTGCTTCTAGATGGCAAGCCTGTGCCGTTCGATGCTTTGGAATTTGACGAGGCGCTTGGCACTTGTGATGTGCTGTATGATCTGGCGTTTCTTATCATGGACGTGCTGCACCGAGATTTACATTGCGCGGCCAATATTGCGCTGAACGCTTATCTTTTGGCAGCCAAAGGGGATGAAGATGACGGCTTGGCGGCCCTGCCTCTGTTTCTGGCGATCAGGGCCGCGATACGCGCAATGGTTTCTGTGCAGACTGCAACGGCAAAGGGCGAGGCCCCCGGCGTTGACGGCGGACAGTTTCTGACGGACGCGGTCGGATACCTGTCTCCGTCTGTTCCGTCGCTGGTGCTAGTCGGAGGGCTGTCCGGCACCGGAAAGACAGGCGTCGCGCGCGCCCTTGCCCCGTCAATCGGTGCGCCCCCCTGGAGCGGTGCATTTGCGCACTGATCTGGAGCGCAAAGCAATGGCCGATGTCAAATTTGAGGACCAACTTCCATCAGAAAACTACACACTCGGTGCCCGGGATACTGTTTACCGCAGGGTGTTCGCCCGAGCGGATCGCATCCTTGCCGCTGGCCGTTCGGTGCTGCTGGACGCAACGTTTCTCGATATTGCAAACCGAACAGCCGCGCAGGCCCTTGCGGACAAGATGGGCGTGAGAATGCAGGCGATCTGGCTTGAGGCGCCTCTGCCCGTCCTGATTGACCGGGTGCGGGAGCACGCAGGTGACGCGTCCGATGCCGATGAAAGCGTCGTGCAACATCAGTTCGAAGGATATCAGGCCCCTGCCGGCTGGCACATTGTCTCTGCGGCGGGTGCTTTGCAGCAAACCATCGCAGAAGCGCGATTGGCGCTGACTTCCCGGGAAACCTGACCGCTTTATCCATGCTGCCGCACGAATGCTTCAATATCTGCAGCAGGTCTTGCGCCAGACAAACGCGCTACTTCCTGACCCTTCTTGTAAAGGATCAAGAGCGGGATCCCTCTGATTTGCAGGCGTTCGGAGGTCGCCGGGAACTGCTGTGTATCAATCTTGGCAAAACGGCATTTGAAGCGGAGTCCTTCCGCGGCCTTCGCAAATTCCGGTGCCATCATCTTGCACGGTCCGCACCAAGGTGCCCAGTAATCCATAATCAAGGGTAAATCGTCCGTCCGTGTCGCCTTATCGTGGGTTTGAATAGACAGAACACCAACGTGGCTGTCCAAAAGCAAGACACGACATTTCGCACATTTGGGTGCTGCCTCAAACTTGTCAGAGCGAACCCGATTGACCTGCCCACAAGATAGGCATGTCAGCTTCACCGCGTCATGAATCATCGTTCTCTCCTATTTCAAGGCCTTGGCGTTAACCCGCTTCATCGTGGATTCTGCATTTGCTGTTCCAGTCGAAAATGAAAAGAGCACCCACCTGTGGGTTAATCTCTTGCCAGCGCGCAGACACTGGCGATTGATCTTCGTCAAATTGAGCGCGCCATGTGAGCATAGGCTTGAGGCGATTCGTCGATGATGGACTCTATTGGTACGAGGGCACATTTGACACTATTTTGGAGGCGCTTCATGATGAACGAAGATAGGATCGCACGCGCACTTCTTGATCCGCCATCGGTGTTTGAAACACCAAATGGTGTACTGGAAGATCTCGATCTCTCGACACCGCAAAAAATCGAAATCCTGCGCCGATGGGAGTATGATGCCAGCGAGATCTGTGTCGCGGAAGACGAAGGCATGGCACATGTGAGCGGTGTCACGCTTGACCAGATACTGCACGCCTTACAAAAGTTGGTGCCTGACATCGACACCGATCGGAGCCCTCCCACAAAACAAGGCGGGTTGGACCGGGCCGCGCTCAGTCACAAACCCACAGAGATCTAGAAATCGTTTCACGCGGACTGAATTTGTTGCCCTTTCAAAAAGCCTTTAGTTGAGCACCTCAAGGGCCAAGGCAATCCCCTGACCGCCACCAATACAAAGGGTGACAACGCCGCGCTTCAGCCCGTCACGCCGCATGGAATGGACAAGTCGGGTGGTCAACACCGCACCGGTTGCACCGATCGGGTGACCATGAGCAATAGCACCCCCTTCGACGTTCACGATGTCTTCAGGCAACTGCAAGTCGCGCAATACGGCTATCGCAATAGCGGCGAAGGCTTCGTTGATCTCGATCCGGTCGATTTCCCCTGTTTTCCAACCCGCGCGTGCAAGGGCCTGTTGAACCGCGGGAACCGGACCCAAACCGAACATGCCAGGTTCGACCGCGCAGATGCCATAGGAGACAATCCGCGCAATTGGCTCCAACCCGTGGTCGTCTGCCCACCCACGTTCGGCTGCGATTATCGCTGATGCCCCCGTGTTCAAACCGGGCGCGTTGTCGGCAGTGATAGACCCATCCTTGCGAAATGCCGGGCGCAGTTTTGACAGGATTTCCAGTGTTGTGTCGGTCCGGTTTTGTTCGTCCCTGAGGAACGAGACTGTTCCCTTGCGACTTGAAACTTCAACAGGAATGATCTCAGCATCGATGGGCCGCGGATTGCGCGTCGGAAAATCGCCGTTGTGAGCGTTCGGCCCAGCGGTCCTGTTCTTCGCGGCTGATGCTGTGGGATGTCACAAGGTCTTCGGTGTGCCAGCCCGAATGCTCTCCAGAGAACGCATCGTTCAGGCCGTCGCGCAACATACTGTCATACACCTGCCCATCACCCATTCGGTGGCCCCATCGCCCGGCGGGGTCCAGATAGGGGGCCAAATCCATGTTCTCCGCGCCACCCGCAATGGCACAGTTCAACGCGCCAATCATGATCTCCTGTGCGGCAGAGACAATCGCCTGCGCGCCGGATCCACAAACGCGGTTGACGGTCATCGCCGGAACAGTAACCGGAAGATCTGCATCGATCGCGCATTGCCGGGCGGGATTCATCTTGTTGCCCGCCTGAATGACGTTGCCCATAAAGACACTCTCAACCATTTTGGATCAAGCTTTGAGCGTTCCAGTACGCCTTTGATCGCAGTTGTTCCAAGATCGGTTGCCGGAACGGTTTTCAGGCTGCCGCCATAGAATCCGATTCCAGTGCGAAGCGGATTGCACAGAACGACTTCGTGAGATTTCATTGTCGCTGGTCCTTTGAATATCAGGTTTAGAGTGTGGGGTGTCCGTCAGAGCCGAAGGCCACCATCAACTTCCAGAATGCGCCCGTTGAAATAGTCGTCCTCCAGAATGAATCGTGCGGCGTACGCGATCTCATCAGGGCGTCCAAAGCGGCGGGCCGGAATCGTGGCGGTGATCCGATCCTGTATGTCCGATGGCATGGCCGAGACCATGCGCGTTTCACAAAACCCAGGCGCAATGCCAGCCGCACGAATACCGTAGCGCGCCAGTTCTTTGGCCCATGTCACCGTCATCGCGGCAACACCTGCTTTCGCAGCGGTATAGTTGCTTTGCCCGACATTCCCGGCCCGTGAAATGCTTGAAATGTTGATGATCGCGCCGCCATGACCCCCCTCGATCATCTGTACAGCCGCTTCTCGCCCACACAGGAATACCGCAATCAAATCCACATCAACAACTTTCCGGAAATCGGCGAGGGACATCTTTTTGGAGACTTTATCGCTCTTGGCTTTGACCAGCAGGCCATCGTTTGTGATGCCTGCATTATTGATCAAACCATCCACACTTCCAAAGTCCGAATTGATTGAGGCGAACAAGGTCTCGACGGCTTGTTCGTCTGTCACATTGACAGAGTAACCCTTTGCCCGAACACCTGCGCTGGAACAGGTGCGCACAGTTTCATCAAGTTTGCTCTTGTCCAAATCAACCAAGGCCAGATTGGCACCTTGCTGTCCGATCTCTTTGGCCACTTCCGCTCCCAGCCCCTGAGCTGCGCCAGTGATCACAATTGTTTTGTCTTTCAGGTCCATCTCAAAGCTCTTTCTGATGCGTTTCATCTGGCTGTTTAGCGACCGATCACAGCGGTATCCAAACGCTGCTAGGGGGCCGCGCCGCGCGTAGGCGATTGATATGTGAATTCGGAGGGCGGCTACCGGCTCAAGCCTTTTTCGACACCGTCTTTTCAGCGTTTTCTTGGGCAATGTGTCCGAGTTGGATCATGGCCTGCTCACCCAGTTCCGCCATTTCCGCGAACTCGAGACGATAGTCCTGGACGGCTTCTTTGTAGAACTCGGACTGAGCCGCGCTCAGATCTTTAGGTTTGGTGCATTTGCTGAGCCGTTCGAGCAAAGCCGCGTCTTTTTTGAATCGCTCGCCAAGGAAATTCATCCAATGCTGGTTCATCGCCAGCCAAACTGCAGCGGGGTTTTCACCAGCAGTTGCGGTGTCAGTAAACTTGGACATGAAGGTCTGGAACATTACCGTTGGATCAAAAACAGGGATCGAGGGTGTCTCTTTTGTGCTCTTGCTGGTTTGAGGTTCTTTGGTCACGCGTGTCTCCTATGGATCAGGTGGCAGATGACCTAGCAATTCGCACTTTAGAAAAGACAACAATTGATGCCCGTCAATTCAGGAACAGGATGCGCAAACTCTCGGTGCTGACTATCAACGCAACACTTTTGCTTAAGGATCGGACGCTACGCGGATACGTCCAAGCCAACCGCCCGCCATGCGGAAAAAACGCGTTCTGTCAGTTGGGGATTCACACCCGATGCCCGATAGTGCTGTCCGATGAAGCTTTCGAAGTCTGGAAAACGATCGAGGAGAGCAGCCTTTTCATATTGCGCGGCATCCATGTCTCCAGCTTCAACGAGCATCCAAATCAGATGGCACGTGTAGAAAAACTTGTCCGGCAGCGGATTGATCCGCATTTCTGCCAAAGCCTCTTGTGGTCCTTGTGTCTGCATCAGGACGTATGCGCGGATAAGGCGATACCATCCTGGATGTAGCGGGTTGAGCAAAAGCGCCTTGTCCAACATCGGAAGTGCCCGTTCCGCGCCATCGCGAACCATAAAGCACATTCCAAGCATCGCCAGCATGTCCGAGTGACCAGGATTAAGTGTCAACGCCTGATCAGCGGCTAAGTGAAAACGTCCAAAATGACCCAGATGGAAGTGGGAACATGCCAAAGCGCAATACGCCATTGCACTGTCGCTGTCACACTCGACCGCCCTTTCCGCATGCTTTAAAGCGCGCTCAAGGATATCGGCAGGCATTCCACCAGTTTCTAACCTGTATTCATCCAGCCAGAGAAAGGCTAAAACGGCGTGTGCCGAAGTTGAGTCGGGATCTTGCAGGATAGCGTTTTCAAGCCCTGCCCTGATCTCGACCCGTTCCGCTTGGTCCAGTTCTATGCCCTTACGATAATAGCGATAGACCCAGTCAATGGTGTCCCACTTCGTCGACTGACCAGCCCGCCCCGCTCGCGCGGCAATTCTGCCAATCGGTCCGAACCTGTCGGATATCCGCCAAGCAATACGCTCGGCCATTTCATCTTGCATCGCATAGAATGCGGTGGGTTTCATCGGATTTTGAAAATGCTCAGCCAGGATCACCTTGTCTTCGCTGGCATCAATGAGGTTGATCGAGATGTTGACCGTCTGTTCATCGTTTCTGAGGCTGCCCTCAAGAACAAAGTCAGGTTGGAAGCGCGCGCGCATTTGCCTGACACTCAAACCGTCCGTTTTCGCTTGCTGTGTCGTTGATCGTGAAAACACTGAGAATTCCTTAAACCGGGATAAGTCCGTTATGATCTCTTCCGTTAACCCAAGAGAAAACGCCTCGGTTACTGTCTGCTGACTGAAATCGTCAAAAGGCAGCACGGCAATGGACGGCCTGTTTGGAGATTGGACCGGTACACTCCACTCCTCTTCCGCTTGCCATCCGGCCCCCAAAAAAGGGGCAAACGTCGGCTCATATGATCCTTTCGCAATAGTGATGCGCAGGGGGTTCTGAGCGCCGTCTTGCGCATAGTATTGGTCCAGTTTTTGCCGCAAGGCCCGTGCCTGTACCCGGACGATCGTATCCGTCTGCGGATCGAAATCTTCCGGTTTGTCGAAGACCTCCAAACCAATCGTATAGCCTTTGAGACGATCCACCCGCCCGGCCAGGGTTTCTTCGACAACGTATGTCAGAAAGCGCGAAAGTCGCGGTGCGTTGCAAAACTGGCGGCTGCTGACGACTTGCGCCAGATGGGCTGTCACCGTTTCGGGTGGCACAGAAGTCTTTGATTTCATGTCTCTGCCCCCTTTCTCACCGTCGATGCCTGCGCGCAGTTCCGCCGCTTCACCGTCAGACTCACTGTGAAACACTTAAACGTCCAGCACCAATGATTAGTTAGAATACTAGCAATGGCGTCAATTAACCATATCCGATGGTTTGCGGCGTCAAGAAAGACAGCAAAATTCAACCATACTTGGGGGTGGGACGATGACCGAATTGATGGCGACAGCACACGTTGCAGAAAACGCAACACGGGTCCGGGCTGCAAAACCTATACGTGGATACGACGCTCTACTTTACAAGGATGCGCGGGATGGCAGACATACTCTGGTCGCAAAACCGCACGTTCAACCAGCTGCCAACAACAGGAATAGTGGTCCCTTGCTCTCTCTGTTCGAAGCAAACTCCTTTGAACAGCACTATCAACCCAACAGTACAATTCTTCTGCATGGCCACACTGCCGACGCGCTTTTTCTGGTGGTTTCCGGCGTTGTTCGGTGCTGTACCATCAGCGAAGATGGCAGGCGGCAGATCTTTCGATTTGCCAAGAAAGGCGAATTTGTCGGAATTTCCGACATCGACACTTGGCACTTTACGGCTGAGGCCGTCGATCATGTTATTGTAAAATCCATCCCACGCGCGGCGGTTGAGCAAACTCTCCCGGTCAGTATCCCGTTGCGACAAGAAATCCGGGCGCATGTTTGCAGCCAACTGGAATGTCGCGAAAAACAGTTGCTTTCGATGGTGACGAGCAAAGCGCCTGAACGGCTCTTTCAGTTCCTGAGCGAATTTGCATCATCAAGACCGGGAACGGGCTACATCGCGTTGCCAATGTGCCGCCGCGATATCGCTGATCACCTTGGCATGTCGGTTGAAACGGTCAGTCGCGCGTTCAGCGATTTGAAGGCGAAAGGCCGTATCGATCTTGCCTGTGCCCAAAAGTTCAAGATATGCGATCCCGCGCATCAAGAAGTAACACAAACTTCACGCCGGCTCACATAGCAAAAATTGCGCGCACACTGTTGATTGTGTTGTTCCGAAAATCGACCAGATTTTGCGATCGGCTGCGCACAACGCCTTGGAACACGAGGGTCGGCCCCAAGTCGCTGTGAACACTCGGTCAATCAGACAGGTGGCATGCAATCAGCAGCATCCATATCAAGAACCGGGTCATCCGGACTGCATTCTTGGCCGCTGATCGGGTAGTGGTCCGGGTCTGTGCAACCAGCGACGGCTGCCAAGATCATGATGATTGCCAGGTATGATAGTTGTTTCATTGGTTTTCCTCTTTCTGGTTTTTCATGGTTTTTTGATCTTTTCCATCGTCCGGATCGGCGGCGGTGCCAGAGCGCTTGTCTTTCTTCAGCGCTTCGAACCCGATGATCACATCAAGGAGTTCTGTGGTGATTTCGCTTTGGCGCATCGCCCGCGTGTCAGACTTGAGGGCGTCGAGCCTGTCATCCACGGATTGTTCGGCTTGCTGCATCAACGCCAGCCGCGCGGCGTTCTCGGTGACCAAGGCCTCTGCAGAGGCCCGAAACAGGCTTGCGAACAGATGTCCTCGGATCAACGCCATGAACAGGTTTTCGAGCGGCAGCGAAAAATATGGCAGGCTGCTTGAGACCCATGGCCTTGCCTGAAGATCGGCAATCATCGACGCGTCAAGCGGCAGCAAAGCGACAGTTTTTGGTGCCTGCATCCCGCCTTCTTTCCGCGCGAAATAGGCAAGGGAAACCGATATCTCATGTGGTCGATTGTCCTGTCTTAGGATATCCAGTTTCTGCGTTAGGAGGTTTGCAAGCCGCCCGATCCCGTCCACAGAAGCAGGCGGAAAGAACGCCTTTTCGACCTCAAAGCCCTGATCCGCCAACGCATCCGCCATCTGTGCACCGACGCATAGGACAGTCGTTTGTGCGCTGATGTGTTGCCCGACGTGGCCCGCAAGCGCCTCGTTATAGTTTCCGCACAACCCATGGTCGGATCCGAACACCACCATCACCTGCGCAGCACCATCTGGTTGAGCCAGAGTGATCGGCCCTGATTGCGACATGAAGGCATGCAACCCCTCCAGCACCGTTTCGTGATAGGCCGCGATAGCACTGGCTGCGCGTTCATACGGGGCGGAATTGATCACCGACAGCGTCTTCATCGTGTGCACGACACTGCGGATACCCTGCATGCTGGTCGTGCGGCGGATGAGCGATTCAAGAGTTTGCGCCATCGCATGCCCCCAAAGCTGCACGCGCCCGTTGTCCAAGGGCAGCCATTCGCGCGCGGGCATCGTCGTCAAACGGCGCATTTTGCGCGATCTGTTGTGTGATATCTTCCAGCTCTCGTGCGGCCGCCGTGCGCAGATTTACCATCACCTTGGTTGTATCTGCCTCGTTCAAGCCGTCGAACTGGCCATCCATGGCGGCCACCAAAATCGCCAGTTGTTCAATAGCCGGCAGGGGATCGCGCTCGGCTTGCCGCAAGGACGCCCGGACAGCTGCCCCCCGCATCAGCCGTGCACGGGTCGCATCATCCAGCCGGGTGCCAAAGCGGGCAAAGTCTTCAAGCTCTTCAAACTGGGACAGGGTCACGCGCAGATTGCCTGCCACGGATCGAAACGCTTTGCTTTGGGCCTTGCCGCCCACTCGGCTGACCGAGACGCCCAAATCGACCGCCGGAAACTGGTTCTTTCGCACAAGGCGGGGGGACAAATAAATCTGCCCGTCGGTGATCGAAATCAAGTTGGTCGGAATATAGGCGGACAGGTTTTCGGCCTGCGTTTCGACCACCGGCAACACGGTGATCGACCCGCCGCCCACAGCATCGGTGAATTGACCCGCACGTTCCAGCAGCCGCGCGTGAATGTAGAAGATATCGCCGGGAAACGCCTCGCGCCCCGGCGGGCGGCGCAGTAGCAACGACAGTTCGCGATAAGAACGCGCATGATGGGTCAGATCATCCAAAACCACCAGCACGTCACGCCCCTGCCCTGCATAGTATTCAGCCATTGTGAGCGCAGCATAGGGTGCGACATAGGCCAGCCCTGCCGCATCTTCATCCCCCGCCGACAGTATGATCGTGCGGGCCATCATGTCGCCTTGTGTGATCGCGCCGATCACCTTGGCCACTGCGTCACCACGCTGGCCAATGGCGCAATAGATACAGATCACATCGGTGCTTGCCTGGTTCAGGATCGCATCCACAGCCAGCGAGGTCTTGCCCGTCTGTCTGTCCCCGATCACCAGCTGCCGCTGCCCTAACCCAACCGGCACGGCGGCATCCACGACCTTGATACCCGTCGCCAACGGTCGGGAAATGGCCTTTCGGTCCAAAATTTGTGGCGCTTCAGCCTCGACTGGTCGCATGGTCTTGGCCGAAATGGCCCCTTTGCCGTCCTGCGGATCACCAAGGGCGGTAACGACGCGGCCAAGCAGTTCGGGTCCGACCGCGGCACTTACGACCGTGTGGGTGCGAAACACGGGCGTGCCAACTGCTACACCGTCAGAAGGGCCAAGAAGGACAACACCCAAGCGACCCGGCTCCAGATCAAGAACAATGCCCTGTACGCCATTCTCAAAACGCAACAGCTCGTCGGACAAGGCCCGTTCGAGCCCTGTCACCACGGCAATCCCGTCGGCTACTTCGGCCACTTGCCCAATCTCGCTCAATCGGGCGGCGGGCGCAGGCGTGTTCAGCAGAGCCTGCACAAGACCCTGCGGGTCTGCACCTGTTTTGGCGGCATCAGTGTTCATAAGAGTGCGCTTTCATGTCCGGGTTCTTGGCCAGTTGGTCAGTGATCATCGCGTCCAGCCCGTCGATGTAGGACGCGGTTGTCCAGTCCACCTGCGCCCCACCCACGCGCAATACCAACCCCGGCGGCTGCTGTTCATCCGTCTCGAACCACACCGCAATATCGGGCAACAGTGTCTTTATCTCTGCGGTCAAAGCGTCTTGTGTCACTTTCGGCAATGGGTCCCGGCTGGTGATGACCGCGCCGGATGCCTGCCCAGCCGCGTGGGTTAGGTCTTTGACCATCGGCTTGATCTGTTGCACCAGATGATGCGCCATTCGCGCTTCCAACGTCTCGTCCGCGAGGTCATTCAGCGCTTTGCGGGTCAGGGACAACAAGGCTGCCGCCCCGGCGTTATGCAATTTGGTGGCATAATCTTGCGCCTGAGCGTCCAATTGAGCCTGCCAAGTTGCTTGCTCTAAGTTCATTTTCTCGTGCGCATCGGCAAGCAAGGCATCACGCTGTTCTTCGGCTTTCTTTCGGATCGTTTCCGTCATCTCCGACTGCGCGACATTCAAAGCCTGGACCTTGTTATGGTATTCCAGCTCGGTCGCCTCAGCCTGATCCTTGGCTTTCACCGCCACTTGCATCCTGTTGGTGATCTCAGCCTCGCGGGCATGGATGCCATCGAGAATAGGGCGATACAGGAACCGCTTCAAAAGCCAGACCAACACCAAAAAGTTGGCGATCTGAGCCGCAACCGTGATCCAGTCGATAGACATGGATCAGTTCCCCGCTGTCTGCGCCGCTTCCAACGCGGCGGTCCAGAACGGGTTCGCAAACATCAGAATCATTGCAACAACAAAGCAGTAGATTGCTGTGGATTCGATCATGGCGAGGCTGACGAACAACGTCCGGGAAATGGTCGGGGCGGCATCTGGCTGCTGCGCGATGGCACTCAGCGCGGTTGAGGCCGCGCGGCCCTCACCGAGGGCAGGACCAATGGCCCCGAAGGAAACGGTAAGTCCGGCCGTGAAGATCGAGATGGCGGCAATAATAGCAAGTTCGGTCATGGGATATCCTTTTGAATTCTTGAGGGAGGTGCGGTGGCGCTGGAGATGTAAACTGTCGCCAAGATCGCAAAGATATAGGCTTGGATCATGCCGGTCAGCAGGCCGAGCACATCCATCACGACTGGAAAGAAGAACGGCGCAACCGTCAGCAAAATTGCGGCAATGACCGCCCCACTCATGATGTTGCCGTAAAGACGGATCGCCAGCGATATGCCGCGCGAAAACTCAGAAATGATGTTGAAGGGCAGCATAATGACCGAGGGTTCCAGATAAGTCTTGAGATACCCGCCAAGGCCCCGACTGCTGATGCCGAACAAAGGCACGGCAATTAGCACAGACAGAGCAAGCGCCGTGGTAGTGGACAGCGACGATGTGGGAGGCTCGAACCCGGGAATTACCAGAAGCAGGTTCGATGCTGCGACGAACAGAAACAGGGTTCCGGCATAATAAAGAAGATGGCGCGACGGGCCTTGGCTGATCTCTTCGATCTGGCCCTGAATGCCCTGCACGATCACTTCGAGCGCTGTGCGCCAGCGATTCGGTGGCACGTCGGGGCGCAGATTGCGGGTGATCAGGATTGACGCGACGGTTAACAGAGCCATCACGATCCACGTATAGAAAACGGTCGCGTTGATGGGCACGCCCCACGCGCTGAACATGATGGTGTCATCGGGTGACAGATTCACGATGCACCTGCCTTTGGGATACCCGCGCGGGCAAACGTTGTGGCGATGAAGCGCGACACAAGGAAGGCTGTCGCATAGCCAAGCTCGGCCAAGGGCCCGCCCTGTGCCAAGACGATCCAGCCCACGCCAAGCAAGGCCGCGATCCGCATCGCTGCACTGAGCGTCAAAAGCGGGATGGGATTTTCGCAGCGCAGGGCATGTCGCATCGCGAAAGCAAGCCCGGCAAAGAAAAACGCGCCCATCACAAGGCCTATCGCGCCGCCTGCCCCGAGCGCGGCCCAATTCACGACGATCATTTGTCGCCTCCTTCTTTGTTGATCCACGATGCAGAAATGAACGCGCCAATTACGACGCCCCCCAGAATCAAGGCGATGGTCCAGGAAAACCCCTGCGGTGCGACCCGGTCCAGCCAAAGGCCCAGAAACGCACCACCAACCGTTGGCACGGCAATCGACCAACCGATCATTCCGAAAGTGCCGATACCGCGCAGCGGGCTTGGTCCCGGATTGTCCCGCGTCGATTTCATCCGCTTGGCCTGACGCGCAATGTCCTTGGTGGATTTGTCGGGGTCACGAGTCATAGCTCGGGCCTTTGTAGTTCGGCAAAGCGTCGCACCATGTCCGCCTCAAGCCGTGACAAAGCGGATCGCGCTTGCCGCTCTTCCTCATCCATCTGAGTGAAACTGGCCTGAACTGTCTCCTGCAAGCTATCCAGATCATCCCCGCGCACTCCGCGCAGGGCAGCCACGGTCACGTGACGGTCCTTCTTGACCAGCAACCCCTCGTCCAGACCAAAGATTTCTTCGCAGCCGTCCGCCATCCGCAATGTCATGACCGATGGCTTGAGAGCGGTTACAAAATCTCGGTGATTGGGGAGCAGGCCAAAAGCACCATTGACCGCAACACCGGTCAACCGCGTGGCACGCCCTTCGAAAAGGGTGCGGGTCGGTAGACGCAAAGTGACGGTCATGTCGGACGCCATGCTCATGGTTTCGCCTCCAGATCATCGAGGCCGCCAATCATGTAATAGGCGCTTTCCGGCAGATCGAACTGCGTCTGTTCAAGGATTGTCTCGCAGCCCCTGAGCGTGTCAGCAATGGGAACAAGCTTGCCTTCCATTCCGCTGAACGACCCGGTGGTGAAGAAAGGCTGCGTCAGGAACCGCTCCAACCGGCGCGCGCGGGACACGGTGGCACGGTCAGCCGAGGACAGTTCCTCAAGCCCCAGCATCGCGATGATGTCACGCAGTTCTTCATACTCGGCCAGCGTGCGGCGCACGGCACGCGCGATATCATAGTGGCGTTGTCCGACCACAGATGGCGTCAACATGACCGAGGCCGACGCCAGCGGATCGACCGCGGGATAGAGGCCTTCGCTCGCCCGCTTGCGGGATAGGACAACCGAAGCCGACAGATGCGAAAAGATATGCGCCGCAGCCGGGTCGGTGAAGTCGTCAGCAGGGACATAAACCGCCTGGATCGAGGTGATCGCGCCTCGCTTGGTTGAGGTGATCCGTTCTTCCAACCCCGCCAATTCGGTGGCCAGTGTCGGTTGATAGCCCACGCGGCTTGGCATGCGCCCCATCAGACCCGACACCTCCGATCCTGCCTGAACAAAGCGAAAGATATTGTCGATCAGCAACAGCACATCCTGGCCTTTGTCATCGCGGAAATACTCCGCCATTGTCAGCGCCGTATTCCCCACCAGAAACCGTACGCCGGGGGCTTCGTTCATCTGACCAAACAGCATCACAGTCTTGTCGCGCACGCCGGCCTCGCCCATTTCGCGGTAAAGTTCTTCTGCCTCGCGCGAGCGTTCGCCAATGCCGCAAAACAGACTGACGCCCTTGTGGTGCTGAACGGTGTTGTTGATCAACTCGGTAATCAGGACGGTTTTGCCCACACCCGCGCCGCCGAACAGACCGGTCTTGCCGCCCCGTTCAATCGGCGACAGCAGATCAATCGCTTTGATCCCGGTCTCGAGGATTTGTGCATGCAACACGCGGTCACTCAGCTTAGGTGGTGGACGGTGGATTGAGCGACGCTCGGGTGCCACAGGTGGCGCGCGCCCATCAATGGGCGCGCCAAAGACATCGAGCATCCGACCCAATACAGCGTCACCCACGGGCACTTGGATCGGACCGTCTGTCGCCGTGACACGCATACCCAGACCAAGCCCGCGCACCGGGGCCATCGCCATGGCCCGCACCACACCGTGACCGATCAATCCGGACACTTCGAGCGCGATTTCGCCCGCGTAAAGCAGGTCGTGAATCCGTGGGACGGCCCCGTCAAACACCACGTCAACGACCCCACCGCGAATGGCTGCGATGCGTCCATCGGTGCCTGTGTCAAGTTTCTCTGAAGTCTCGGTCTTCATCTGCTTAAGCTCTTTCCCGACACGCGAGTGCCCGCGGTGCCATCAAGGAGCGCCTGCGCGTCAGCCAAACGCCCGATGCCCGCAATGCCGCAGCGATCTGCGAAATCACAGGCCGCAGCGAGTTTGGGGCCCATTGAGCCAGTCGGCATGTCAAGCGCACGGCCCTGATCGGGCGTCAGATGATCCAACGCCTTGGCGGCATCGGTTCCAAAGCCCTCATAAACAGCGTCCACATCGGTCAGCAGCAAAAGCGCGTCCGCGCCGATATCAGCGGCGAGCAGCGCACTGGCGGCATCTTTGTCGATCACAGCTTCGACGCCGATCATGCTGTTGTCCGGTCGGCGCAAAACGGGGATGCCACCACCGCCTGCGCAGATCACGATGACATGTTGGTCAAGGAGCAATCGCAATACGCGTAGATCTGGGATTTCGATAGGCTTGGGGGAAGGCACCACGCGCCGCCAATACTGCCCGTCTTGTGCAATGGTCCAACCGGCTGCTTCGGCGCGCGCATGGGCCTCTTCTTCGGAATATACGGGGCCGACAAATTTGGTTGGCTTACCAAAGGCAGGATCGCGGGCATCCACAACCACTTGGGTCAGAAGCGTTGCGACCGCATAATCGTGTCCAAGCTCGTTTTCCAGTTCCTGTTCGATCAAGTAACCGATCATGCCCTCGGTTTCGGCCCCCAACACGTCCAACGGATAAGCCTCACTCGGCTTGTAGGCCGCCCCCTGCAATGCCAACAGCCCGACTTGCGGACCATTGCCATGGGTGATGATCAACCGGTGCCCTGCCCGCACGATCTGCGCCAGCGCCTGAGCCGCGGTCCGCACATTCGCTCGCTGCGCCTGCGCCGTCAGGGGCTGGCCCCGCTGCAAAAGGGCGTTGCCGCCCACGGCTGCGACCACAAGCATCTCAGGCCCCCAAGGTGGCGACCAGAACCGCCTTGATGGTGTGCATACGGTTCTCCGCCTGATCAAAGACGATGGAGGCCGTGCTTTCAAAGACCTCCTCGGTCACTTCCATACAGTCCAGCCCGAACTCGGCTTTGATCTCGGCCCCGACCTCGGTTTCCGTATTATGAAACGCGGGCAGGCAATGCATGAAACAGGCGCGGGGATTGCCGGTTTTGGCCATGACATCTGCGGTGACCTGATAGGGCGTCAGAAGCTTGATCCGTTCGGCCCATTTCTCTTTGGGTTCGCCCATGGACACCCAGACATCGGTGTAGATGAAATCCACCCCTTTGACCGCAGCGTCGACGTCTTCGGTAAGGGTCACGCGCGCACCGGTCTCGGCTGCAATCGCTTTGGCTTCCTCAATGATTGCCGCAATCGGCCAGCAGGCCTTGGGCGCGCAGAGGCGCACATCCATGCCCATCTTGGCCCCACCAATCAGCAGACTATCACCCATGTTGTTGCCAGCATCACCCAGAAACGCATAGGCTACCTGATGCAGCGGCTTTTCCACATGCTCTTGCATGGTCAGGAAATCAGCCAGGATTTGGGTCGGGTGAAACTCGTTGGTCAGCCCGTTGTAGACAGGCACGCCGGAGAACTCGGCCAGTTGGTTGACGACATTCTGACCAAAGCCACGATATTCGATCGCGTCATAGATCCGGCCCAGCACACGGGCGGTATCCTTGACGGATTCCTTGTGGCCGATATGCGAGCCTGTCGGCCCCAGATAGGTCACACGCGCGCCCTGATCATAGGCGGCCACCTCAAAACCCACTCGGGTACGGGTGCTGTCCTTTTCAAAGATCAGCGCGATGTCCTTGCCTTGCAGCTTTGGCACCTCAGTCCCGGTGTATTTTGCCACCTTCAAATCAGCGGCTAATTTCAGCAGGAAGGCAATTTCGCGGGGTTGAAAATCCCGTAGGGTCAGAAAATGTCGGTTTTTCAGATTGTAAGCCATTGGGGTCGCCTTTCGGGGTCAAATGGGATCGCGCAGTGTGGGGCAGCTCATGCAATGACTGCCACCACGCCCGCGCCCCAGCTCGGCGCCAGGGATGGCAAGCACCTCGATACCCGCCGCCTTAAGCGCAGCGTTGGTGTCGTCGTTGCGGTCGTAGCCGATGACGACGCCGGGGCGCAGGGCCAGCACGTTGTTACCGTCGTTCCACTGTTCGCGTGCGCGCTCTTCCTCGGTGTTGCCACCGGTCGGCACGATCTGGAGGCTCTTGTACCCCAGTACCTCGGCCACGATGTCGAAGATCGGGCGCGGATCGTGGCGGAATTGCAGAGGTGCGGGGCCGTCACCGGGGGAGAGGTCATAGCAGACCAATTCATCTGCAACCTCTTTGAAAGTCGTGACCACGTCCCCGCCACACAGGGTGAACACAGTATCAAGATGCATCGCGGCACGCGATTTTGGAATGGCGAAGGCGAGGACCCGCTCGGCCACGCCGGTATCGAACAGCGCCTCGGCCAATTGCCCCACACCTTGGGGGGATGACCTCTCGCCCATACCGACCAGAACCGTGCCGTTGCCAACGGGCATGATGTCGCCGCCCTCTACAGTCGCCAGCCCATGGTCCAGCGTCGGATCGCCCCAGTGTATGGTTGTACGGCCCGCAAAGTTGGGGTGGAATTTGTAGATCGCAGTGTTCAGCAGTGTTTCAGGACGGCGCGCGGGCCAATACATCGGGTTGACCGACACACCACCGAATATCCATGCGGAATTATCGCGGGTGAACAGCGCGTTGGGCAGGGGCGGCAGGACAAAATCATGAAACCCCAGATAGCTGCCGAACAAGCCAGCCGGTTTGAACGGCAGATCATCGACCGCAAGTCCGCCTGACAGGTAGTCAGCCAGTTGGGCACCCGGCAATTCATCCATCCAAGCGCGCAGCTCTGACATCATGCCAACGCCGATCTGGTCCGGCGTGATCCGGTGGTCCAACACCCAATCTCTCGCCTTGGGAATATCCAGCGTTTCAGCCAACAGATCGTTGACGTCCAGCACCTCCACGCCTTCGTTGCGCATAGTGCTGGCAAAGACATCGTGGTCTTTTTGGGCCTGCTTGACCCAGAAAACGTCGTCAAAAAGCAGGTCTTGGCAATTGGCGGGCGTCAAACGACGGTGCGCCAGACCAGGGCGGCAAACAACGACTTGCCGCAGTTTCCCGGTTTCGGAATGAACTCCCAAGGCTTGATCAGTCATTCTGAGTTCCTTTCTTAAAGATAAGCTGAAATGCTGAGCGCCGCGCTGATGAAGACGATGAGGATCAACAACAGCGGCCAGATGAAGGCCAGCCAGCGGTCATAGGACACGCGCCCGATGGCGAGGCCACCGATGACAACCGCGAAGGTCGGATTGATCAGGTTCACCAGCCCATTTGCAGATTGGTAAGCGGTCACAACAAGCGAGCGTTCAACGCCCGCAAAATCCGCGAGCGGCGCAAGGATCGGCATCGACAGGACGGCCAGACCAGAAGACGACGGCACGAAGAAACTCATGCCTACCTCAATCCAGAACATCAGATTGATGAAGGCCAGATCACCCAGACCACCAAGCGATTGCTCTGCACTGTGCAGGATCGTATCAGCGATCAAGCCGTTTTCCATGATGACAACGATTGCACGCGCCAAACCGACCACAAGCGCCACACCAAGAAGATCACGTGCGCCATCAATGAAGTTGCCGGTTAGTTTCTTTTCACCCATACGCGCGATGAGGCCGATCAAAATGGCCGATCCAAGGAACAGCGCACCCATCCGGGCCATCCACCACCCCTGCGAGGACACACCCCAGATCATCACCGCAAAGGTGAGGCCAAAGATGATCAACACAACAGTTTGGGTGCCGGTCAGATCCGCAGCTTCGTCGGCTTTCTTGCGGTCCTTGAGAAAGATGGCACGATGCGCCCCCAACTGTTTCGCCACAACAGACCGCGAGGGGTCCGCCTTGACCCGGCGCGCGTAGACCATCACGTACGCCGCACAGATCAAAAGACCGCCGATCAACAGGACAAATCGCAATGCCATTCCGTCGGTAAAGAGAATGCCCGCAGAGTTGGCCGCAATAACTGTGGCGAAAGGGTTTATCGTAGACCCCAGAACACCAATGCCCGCCCCGACCAGGATAATCGCGACCCCGGTGACTGCGTCATATCCTGCGGCAATCATCACCGGGATTAAAATGGCGTAGAAGGCCAATGTCTCTTCGGCCATGCCGTAGGTTGTACCACCCAGCGCAAAGAGCGACATCATGATCGGAATCATCCAGATCTCGCGCCCTTGAAGCCTGCGCATCACCGTCCGAATACCTGTATCAATGGCACCGGTCGCATTCACTATGCCCAGAAAGCCCCCCAGAAACAGAACGAACAGTGCCACATCAATCGCGTTTGCCGCATAACTGTCCGGGTCGTAGAACCCGGCCCCCGGCGCCAGCATGACATCAAAAAATCCCTGCGGATTTGATGCGACCTCTTGGTATGTTCCCGCAACGGCGATCTCTCGGCCAACGGTGTCATTCATCACCCGGTCATAGCTCCCCGCAGGGATGATCCACGTCAGCGCAGCCACCAGAATGATAAGCAAAAACAAAATGGTGTACGCAGTTGGAAACCTGGAACTGGTTTGCTCTTCCGGGTTTGCTAAGTCTGGCGAGTCATCTTGCATAATCTCTCTCCCGTAAGCCTTAGACCAGCGAGCATAAAAGGCCACTGATCCGCTTTTGCACTGGGGGAGAGTCTAGCGATTGCCTGTCGTCACGATTGACGTGCGTCAATAGGCGGACAGGCGGCGGCGAAGTTTAGGATTAGGCCGCCATGGTTTGTCGAAACCGCATGAGTGCTATCGTGAAAAAAGCGATGCTCAGTCCAGTCATCACAACCATATCCAGCCAAACAGTCTGCAAACCTGCGCCACGATAAAGAATGGCTTGCGAGAAAGCGACGAAATGCGTTGAAGGGGATATTTGCATGACATTCTGCAACCAAACGGGAATGCTCTCTATTGGCGTGGTGCTGCCAGACAGAAGGTTCATTATGACGAGAATGGGGAGCGCCAACAGGCCAAACTGAGGCATGGAAGTTGTAAAGGTCGCCAATAGAATACCCAATCCGGTGACGGACACGAGGTAAAGCACAGTTCCCGCCACGAACAGAGTAATGGAACCCGCAACCGGCACGCCCAGAATGCCCTGAACCACCAACCAAAGAGACAAGACTGCACCGATGATGATGGCCAGACCATTGGCCCAAATCTTGGCCAGCATGATTTCGGACGGCGTGACCGGCATGACCAGTAGATGCTCAATGGTTCCGTGTTCACGTTCCCGGATCAGGGCAGCACCGGTCAGCAGAACAGACAAGATCGTGATGTTGTTGATGACCTGCATCACGGATGAAAACCACGTCGATTGCAAATTGGGGTTGAACTGCGCCGTGACGATCAGATCGATGGGCAAACTGCTGGACGTATCGTCGCCTGCGACAAATTTTGTGATTTCGGCAGTGATTATTTGCTGAAGAAAGACCGATCCATTCCCCGCTTGCACCATTGCAGTTGCATCGACGTTGAGTTGCAGTGACGGCTGAAGACCGGCCAGCACATCTGCCTTGAAACGGGGCGGGAAAGACAGCACAAAGACATAGTCGCCGTTGTTCATAACGCGGTCGATATCTGATGCGGGAATCATTTGGGGGGTGTCGAATTCCGGTGGCAGAATGGCTCCGACAATCCGCCCGGTCAGTTCAGACTGGTCCATATCCACATAGGCTACAGACGCATTGAGGACTTCTAGTTTTGCGCCGGTCGCAACCGCATAAACCGCAAAACTGAAGATATAGGCAATCAGCAGAAGAAGTACCGGATCAGCACGAAGGCTGCTCAGCTCTTTCAGGCCAAGTCTATATACATTGTTCAGCCACTGCATCCTCTCAAGCCTCTTGTTTTGTGAGCGCCAGGATCGACACCACAATGAAAAGGACGTCAAATCCTGCCAGCTCAAGGTGACTTTGCCACAGCTCAGTAAAGCCAAGACCCTTGGTGAACGTGCCGACGCTGATCTGTTGATACCATCCCGATGGGAAGCTTAGGCCAATCAACCGGCCACTGCCTGACAGCGAAGACACTGGAACCAGAAGCCCTGAAAAATTAACCCCGGGATGATGGCAATGATTGCCGATGCAAAGGTGGCCGCAACCTGTGTCTTTGTGAAGGTTGAGATCAGGACTCCAAAACCCGTGGTCGCAAAGACATAAAGAAACGTACCGACCAAAAGCGCCAGACCTGGCCCCTTCAAGGTCACATTGAAGACGCCGTAGGCGACGATCATCAGTGTCACAAAGCTTAGCATTGCGATCACAACGTAAGGCAGTTGCTTGCCGATCAGGAATTCCGCCCGCGTAACGGGCGTGGACCGGAAATTTGCGATTGAGCCGGTTTCTTTTTCCCGAACGACGCCCATCGCTGCCATCATGGATGGAATGAGCACAAGCATCAGCATGATCACCGATGGCACCATGGCAACAACACTCTTAAACGCTTGATTATACCGAAAACGGGTTTCGATATTTACAACACTGGTGTCGATCACCTCACCATAGTTGCGTTCAATTTGATCCGACATATAGGACTGGGCCAGCCCCAGCAGATAGCCCCGTGTGGTTTCTGCCCGGAACGGCATCGCCGCATGCACCTCGGGAAGCTCGCCTCGCAAGAGCGATTTACCAAAATCGGGCGGTATCTCGATGGCAATCGCAATCTCTCCTGCGCGCAGACGCGCGTCCAGGTCCGCAGCACTTATCGCAGGATCCCGTTCCTCAAAATAGCGCGAGCCTGAGAACGCTTCGAGCAGAGTGCGGCTTTCAGCGGTCTGGTCCGAGAGTACCGCAAAGTGCGGGGCAGTTGCCGGTGGCATGGGTTGGTGGCAGTGTCATACCATGGATGCGTCGGAGCAAATCTATCAGTTGAAAGTTCGCCTTCTTGGGATCAGCCCAATGATCTGGCGGCGGGTGCTGGTGCCTACTTCGACGACGCTGCGCGAGCTGCACGGCATTGTGCAGGTGGCGATGGGTTGGGAAGGCATTCATCTGTTTCTTTTTGATGTTTATGCGGTGAGATATGGCTCTTTCGAGTTGCATGCCGCCGATCCTGATGTGCCGTTGCAGCTGTTTGACTTCCGCAAGAACGAACGGTTCTCGTACATCTACGACATGGGCGATCACTGGGAACACGAGATCCGCATTGAGGCGATCAACCCACCCCCCAAGAAATCCTATCCAGTCTGCATTGGCGGTTCCGGGGCCTGTCCGCCTGAGAACTGTAGCGGCCCACATGGATATCTTGAGCGTCGGGATGAGACGGAGAGTTACGACGCCTGGAGAGACATGGACATCATGACTGGCTTTCTCGCAGACGTTGTTGCAGCGGATGCTCCTGAGAGGGAGGTATCTGATTTTCTTAACGACGATGTCGAGGCTGCGATGGAGCGGATGATTGCCCGAAAGCCGTACATTGAGGGGAAGTTCTCGCGTGGTGATTTGAACAAGCGGTTCCGGGCCGGTGAGCACCGGGATCTGATGCACCAGCAGATGTGGTAGAGGGTGTCCAGAAAGGTTCGGTTACGGACAGGCGCTCCAGACCTGTCCTAAAGCTATATTGACGGCATATTGAACACGCCTATGATTCTGGACACCCTTTTCTTTACAGTGTGCGTCCATGTCCAGAACCTTTGCCTATAGCCGGGTCTCAACCACAGAGCAGACCCCGGAAAACCAGCTTCAGCAGATCGAAGCGGCGGGATTTAAAGTGGAACCGCATCGTATTGTTGCAGAAACCGTATCCGGGTCAGTGGCCATTGCGCGCCGCAAAGGGTTCGGCCGTCTGCTGGATAAGATGGAACGGGGCGATATCCTCATCGTGACCAAGCTCGACCGGCTTGGCCGGGATGCCGTTGATGTCAGCACCATCGTGGCCAAACTGGAAAAGCTGGGCATTCGCGTCCATTGCCTGGCCCTTGGCGGCGTCGATCTGACCAGTTCGGCAGGCAAACTGACCATGGGGGTGATCAATGCCGTCGCGCAATTCGAGCGCGATCTGCTGATCGAACGCACCCAGTCGGGTCTTGCCCGCGCCAAAGCGCAAGGCAAACCCCTCGGTAGACCAGCGGCACTGACGGTTGATCAACAAGCTCAGGTGCGTGCCCGGATCGCTGCAGGCGAGACGGTCTCGGCCATCGCACGCGACATGGACACAAGCAGACAGACGATCATGCGTGCAAGAGACGCGCAGACGACATAAAACCAAGCAGGCAGGAAAACACATGGACATCGAGATAACAGTCAAGATTACCGCGCCGGACGGCACGGCCCACACCGAACAGATTGGTACAATCACCAAGGCATCTGACACCATTGGTGAGATTGGCCTCTCAATCTCCGAGAGCAAAGAGCTGCTGTTGCATCTGCAGCAGGAAATCGTGTCTGCACAATGCATGGCATATTGCGCGACGCGCACATGCTGCCCGAACTGTGGCCGAAAACTTCGATGCAAGGGACGCAGCGACATCAGATACCGCACCGTTTTCGGCGATGTCACTGTTGCGAGCCCGCGTTTCTATCGCTGCCAGTGCCACGACGGCCCCGCCCAGACCTTCAGCCCGCTGACAGAGCTCCTGCCGGACCACGTCGCGCCGGAACTGCTATGGCTGGAGACGAAATGGGCTTCGCTGGTTTCCTTTGGGATTACGGCTGACATTCTGAAGGATATCCTGCCAATTGATGTTCGGCACAGCCCGGATACGACCCGCAGGCACCACGGTCGGGCCGCCACGCGGATGGAAGCAGAACTGGCCGAAGAACGGTTCAGCTTCATTGAGACCAGCGCTTGTCAGCGGGAACAGATGCCGAACCCAGAGGGGCCAATCACCGTCGGGATCGATGGCGGATACGTCCGATCCCGCGATGCCGGACAGTCGCATTTTGAGGTCACTGTGGGCAAATCGATCCCGACGGACCGGCCAAGCCGGTATCTTGGTCTCGTCCAGAGCCATGATGATAAGCCGAAGCGGCGGCTGCACGAGGTGTTGCAAGATCAGGGCTGGCAGGAGAACCAGCCGGTGACCTTCATGACCGATGGCGGCGACACCGTCATCAACATCGCTCAACACATGGCACCAGCGTCGGAACACATTCTCGACTGGTTCCACGTCACCATGCGGATCACTGTGATGCAGCAATACGTCAAAGGCCTGGCCCACCATAACGAGGAGGATGCCGAGAAGCTGGCCAGGTTGCTTCGCCAGATCAAGGGCTTCCTGTGGAACGGAAATCTGCATGATGGCCAACTGGTGATCGAGGATCTGGTCATGGACCTGGACGAGATCGAAACGGATTACGCCAGCATCAAGGCCCTGCGCAAAACCGCTGCAGAATTCGAAACCTACATTGCCAACAACAAGGACATGATCCCGAACTATGCCGAACGGCGGCGATACGGCGAGCGCGTCTCTACCGGCTTTGTCGAGAGCACCGTCAACACGGTCGTTGGAAAGCGCTTTGGCAAGAAACAGCAGATGCGTTGGTCAAAACAGGGGGCTCATCTTATGCTGCAAACCCGAACCCGTACACTTGATGGAACCCTCAGGACAAAATTTGAGCATTGGTATCCAGGCCTGAAATCTCAGGAAGATACGCCCATCGCCGCCTAACTGCCCCATACTTTGCGGTACTCTCCATTAAGATTGCAAGTCAGACTCCGGCGGTGCTGGCCGGAATTTCGGCAGATCACGGCAGTCTCGAAGTTGGTAGGGCCGCGGATGTTCTGCTCTTATCAGAAGACCTTGAGATCGAAGGCGTCTATATCGGGGGCGAGGAGTTCATCTCCTGACGGTGACAGCAGACTCGCTCCGGACCTTAGCTGCACGGTGGGCCCTTGGCTGAATGCGGGACAAAGCGGACTTGTGCAGCTGCGGCTTTTGCTGACGCAGCATCTCATGGCGCCTGGTGAACCAAATCGCTGCCGTGCATCGCACGTCACCAAACCGGCCATTCGCGGCTGACAATCTCACCAAGCAAAGTTCTGTCAGTAAAATGTGGATAAACCGCAACTTTGTCTCAACCGCTCTATTGTCAGCCTCCCAACAGCGAGGCTCTTGAGTGCTGCGTGTGTATTTTTAATCTCACGTTTGTGATCCACCGCCTCCGAAGAGCCATTTTTGCGCAAGAGCATAGTCAACGAACAATCTGGCGAGACTGTCGCGCGGGGCGTTTGCGGGATAGACAGCATAAACATCGACAGGCCTTAGCCTGACATTTGGGAGCAGCTCCACCAGTCGCCCGTCCCGTAAGGCTTCTGCAACGATGGGATAGGTTTCGATCATGAACCCCATGCCATCCTCAACAAATGCGCGGGCCATCGCATAGTTATCGCAAGTCATCAAGCATCTCGGCTCGCGCGTTGGTGCGGTGCCATCAATAGTTGTCGCGATACCAGCCCACGGAATTGCCGGGCACGCGATGCGGTCCCAATCTGCAAGATCATCGACAGTCTTCAGCGGTGGACGGTCACGAACGTAGTCAGGCGAGGCAAAAATGCAGAACTCCAGGCTGCCAAGTTTGCGCGCTTTGTAGGTGCTGTCGCTCAGATCCGTCATGCGACCGCGAATGGCCACGTCGTATTGCGACCCCTCCAGATTTACATTCTTGTCAGACATGTGAAGGGTCAACTGCACCTTGGGATAGGCCCGCGCGAAACCGGCATAAAGATCTGCATAAGGACGCTCTGAGCTTGAGGCATTGGCGGTAATTGTCAGCGTGCCAACAGGTTGTTCAACGCGCCGGTTGATAGCGGCAAGCCCTTCTTGCGCGGCTGATGTCATGCGTTGGCTGGCAGCAAGCAAGTCACGGCCTGCGTCGGTCAGCGACATGCGCCGGGTCGAGCGGTAAAGAAGCGGCAAGCCAAGCTGGTCTTCCAACTGGATAATGTGGTGACTGATCACCGATGGGGACAGGTTCAGCTTACTAGCAGCCCCGCGAAAGGAGCCTAACTCAGCGACCGATTGAAAAATCGCCATCGCACGCAATTGATCGATCATTGTTCGATCCTATCGAATTATAAAGCGAATAATACCCATCTTATCCCACAGTAGGTTTTGCGCAATCCTTGCTTCAGTCGCGAAAAAGCGACGGTTCAGACAGAAAAAGGAAGCAAGATCATGACCCTAATGGTTTCAATCGCACGCATCTCTCACAAACCAGACGCAGCAGAGCTTGAGGCATTTCACGCCGAGCATGACGCGCTGTTGGGCGCCTATGCAGGACCTGCCAAGATTTTGGATGACCCCAACGATCCCAACCAAATCGCCGTGGTCGTAGATGTGCACGACCTCGACGGCCTGAGAATGGCAACGCGTACGCCAGAGGGTGACGCAATGATGCGGAAATATGGTTTCCTCGAACAGCTTTCATATTTCCTCGAGGCCAAAGGGGTGCAGTCATGAGGTTTCTGAGTGGTCTATTTGACCGGAATGGTGAAACCCAAAGTCTGCCGAGTTCAGGGCCAAAACAGGACGACATGGTCCGCGCATGGACGCTACATCAACGGCATTCTCATTACTCCGGGCGTTCGCTGTTTTGGTGCTGACGAGTGCAAGGCAGTCGAACACTTGAGCTAGACGTGTTTCCGGGCGGCGCATGATGTTGCCGCCCCGATTTGCTTATCCACCGTGGCCACAAGTTGCGCCCAGTGCATAATCATTTTGGTCCTTACGGACACCACAATTGGAACGCTCACAAGGGACCAATCCAGCCAGCATCGCGGGCAAAGGCGGCTGCTTCACCACGAGAACTGACCTCTAGCTTGCCCAAAATCGCGGACACATGGTGATCGACAGTTTTGGGAGAGATAAAGAGCCGCTCGCCGATCTCGGCGTTTGAAAGGCCGTCATTCATCAACGTCAGAACATCCATTTGCCGTTTGGTCAGACCCGCTGGGTGCTCCCGCGTTGACTGGCGCGAATTGACGGGTTGATCGACCGTGAGGCCCCGCGCCTTGGCTTGCGCAAGCACCTGATCGCGAACCTTACCGGCGCCAAGCCTATCCAAGATCTCCAACGACCGCGCTACAGCGGGGTCAGGGCCATCCGCGAGGGCCAGCGCTTCATGGTAAGGATCTTCAGCCTTCTTCCAACCTTCAGCAGAACCTTCCCAATCGCCGGCCATGGCGGCCCGGTAGGGAGCATGCAAATCGGCGCTTTCCAAAACCGGGCGGGACGGCGTGAGACGGCGCTGCCAATCCCAAAGCTCCTCCACAAGCATCGGCTTAATGGGCTCAGCCAAAGCTGCATCCATGACCTTTTGTGCCGCGTCTGGATCGCTCAGGCCCAGCCAGGCCCTCTCTGCGACGAAAGCTGCGACGTCGCAGACGTGGCGGCGGTCTTCTTCCAGGCCCAATCTCTCGATGATGTCGGCCTCTTCATCCGCGCCATCGCTCTCACCCCGCCGGATTGATATCCGCGCCATTGCAAGGCGCAGCATGATCGCAGGGGAGGCTGACTCCAACGGGCGCGACAGTACATCTGCGGCTTCCTCAAGGGCTTCGTCCCAACGGCCTAAACGTTCCAGGTTATAGGCACGATAGCCTCGGTGGAATTCAATCTGTTCCGTCGTATCCGTCTCATAGGCCGTAGAAATAGCCTTTTCGCACAGATCCAGCGCGTCCTGAAAGCGCAAGCCATACCAGTTTACGACGCCACCATTTGCATAGCAGCGTACCAGGTTCACTGGACTTTGCGCGTTTTGGGCGGCCTTGATGCTGTCTTCATACATCTTGTTCATCCTCGCACTATCAAAGAGCGAGGTGAGAGACATCGTGCTGAGCGCGTGACTGATGATGTCCGTTCGGCCCAAACGACGTGCCATGTCTTCAGCCTGACTGGCCAGATCGTGAGCCATTTCCATATCATAGTCTGACATCGCGACTTGGGCGCGGCTGGCGAGCGCCATGGCCAGATCTTCTGTCTCCTTCCCCTTCAGCACATCGAGGGACGCGTCACCCAAGCGACGACTTTGGAGCTTGCAGCCAGCCGCCCATTGTGCCCGCGACAGGCGCTGGAGGATGCGGCCCTGCAGCGCGGTGTTTTCCGGCACAATTGTAAGCGCCCTTTCAAGCAAATTCACGGCCTCCCCAAGTCGTCCTACAAAGCGGCAGGCTTCTCCCGCATCAAAAAGCAGTGCGGCAAAGGCGGGTTTGTTTTCTTCGTCGGCAAGCTCAACGGCGATGGTGAAGTAATCAGCAGCCTGCTGGTTCGCGCCTGCGGCGAAGGCCTCGCGCGCCGCAAGCGGCGCCAGGTGTGCTATCTGATCCGTGTCCGCTGCTTGCCGCGCGTGGTGAAGCTGGCGTGCGGTAGAGGCGGAGCCTAACGCCTGCAATGCCTCCAAAAGCGTGGTGTTAAGCCGCATGCGACGCCCCGTTCGCAAAGATGTTTCTACTGCTTGGCGGGCTATCTCATGGCGGAAGGCGAGATACGTGCCGGTATCTTCCATCAAACCAGCCTCAATTGCCGCATCAAAAGCGCTTTCATCGACACCCGAAACGCGCAGCGCCAAATCCCACTCTGCTCGTCGGGGAAAGATCGACACCGCTTCCAGAGCCGACCGAACATCGGGGGAGGCAGATGCAATCCGGCTCAGTACTGTGTCCTGCACACTCCGCAGCGCTTCGCTTTCTGAGCCGCGCAACATCTCTGAGACGTAGAACGCATTCCCACCGGTCCGCTGATGCACCTCTTCGGGTGACAACGCGTGCCCAACTGCAAGCTGTGTCACCGCTTCAAGCGAAAGTGGTTCCAGCACTAGGCGGGTAAAATCAGAGGGCGAGACGCCCCCTATCGCGCGCCGGACCTGCGGGCGCCCCTCCGCCTCATCATCGCGTGCTGTGATGAGCAATAAGATCCCGTGGCGCTTGATCCGGCGGCTGACAAAGCGCAAGAAATCAAGCGTTGCCTCATCGGCCCAATGCAGATCCTCCAAAAGAAGCAGCGTCAGCCCGTCGGAGTTCGTGATCGCGTCCAAAAGGTGAAGGAAGACGGCAAGACGATCCTTTTCTTGCGTCAGCAATGCATCAAGATCGACGCCCGCATCAAAAGCCAGATCACGCAAGGGGCCCAAAGGCTCCGGGATCGACAGATCTTCGCAAGCAGCGCGTAGGACTGTAGCCGCCGCCATTTGTGCCTCAAATGCGCGCAAAAGCGTGGTTTTACCCGCGCCTGCTTCGCCCAGTAGATAGACAGTATGCCCCATCCCACCCCGCGCATCATCAGCATGGGTGGTCAGCGACAAGATCGCATCTGTGCGTTCAAGCAATGGCTGGCTCAGCGCCTCTCTCCCTATGCAATGGGCCCGGCTGGGGTCCCTAAGTGCAAGGTGCCCTGAAAAATAGGGAACTGAAAAATTAAAAATAGGGAATCGTCCCGACGCGGGAAAAACAGGAACTGGGCAAAGTGGGTTCAACAGATGAAGACAACCCATAAGGACCCTGAAAATGACCAACTTCACCACTCAGCCCCAGACCCCTCCCAAAGCCATCCTATTTGCCGCATTGCAGGCCCTGAGAGGCATTCTTCGCACACCGCCAATCTTTGCGCCCCGCACACCGGTGTCCGCCTCGGACCGGGCAGCCCGTGCTCTGGAAGCGGCACAACTGAAGGCTGAGGCACGCCGACGCGTCGATAATTTGCTGCGTTAAGGTCGTCGATCAGCTGCCTGCGCCACAGCCTCCGACATCGGCGCAAGGCCCGCCGCAACCTGCAAAAAGGTCTGCGCACGACGCCTGTAGTCTTCTTTGGGAGAGAGCCACGCCCCCTTCAGCCGCGCGGCGGTCATTTCGGGGGCCAGGGCCTCTAACTGCTCAAACGCCGACTTTGCACCATCCAGATCGCCGACGCCAATGCGCGCGATAGTCAAAATCAGGTAAGGCGTCGCAGCTTGAGGGCGCTGCTGAACTGCCGAAAAGGCCGCGTCACAGGCCGACCCATAATCCGCGGTAATGAAATGTGTGAAAGCCAGCGCCACTTCCAAAGATGCGCGCATTGGATCAAGAGGGCTGCGCTTCAAAGCCGCCTCCGCGTGGCTTACTGCAACCGTATCATTCCCGTGTGTCGCCTCGTAAAGCCCCAGCCAACTCAGCGTCAGCGCGCAATTGGGGTTGAGCGCATGGGCGCGGCGCAGATCAATCATGCCCGCAACAGGCTCAGAGCTTAGAAAATGAAGAAGGCCCTTTTGCCGGTATGCGTGGTGATCCAGTGGATCTGAAGCAATGGCCTCCGCTGCGGCAGTGAGACCCTCCATAAGCGCTGTATCGCGCAGATCTGCGAGGCCAAAATAAAGCGTCCAAAATTGTGCGTAGGCGACTGTTCGGTGGGCCAAGGCACAGGACGGATCGATAGCGATGGCCTGACCTGCAAGATCCATTGCGCGCTCGCGTGGGCGCTGATCTGGCGTCATCTCTAAAGGCCAAAGACCTGCCCACGCACGTTGGGCAAGATCATGGGCGGACATATTTCGCGGGGGCTCCCGCCGCAGCCTGCGTGCTTCTGCCGCCCAGACCTGGGGGCCTATGGCAGAGGCCAGCGCCGCCACGATCTCATCTACCATTTCAAAGCGCGCATCAGCGGCGCAATCATAGGTTTCGGCCCAGCCCTTCACGCCAGAGCCCGCATCCACAAGCCGCACCGTAAGGCGAAACGTCTCGCCTGACTGGCGTAGCGTTCCCGTTACGAGGTACCGGGCATTCAGCGCCTGCGCGGCGTCGTGGGCCGTCACATCCGGCACTGTGCGGGCGGAGTTACGTGCAATCACGAGAAGATCCCGAAACCGGGCTAGCTCTGTGGAGAGGTCTTCTGCGATCCCATCGGCAAGCCATTCAATTTCTTCCGCCTGGCCGATCACGTCAAAGCGCAAAACAGCGATAGAGGCGGTCTCGGCTCCGGAATTATCCTCCAGCTCAGCGCCAAAACGTAGCCCGCGCCTTGGTACCGTTTGGACAACATCAGGCCCCAGAACCCGACGTAGCGCGGCAAGCTGCACGTTTAGATTGCTCTGATCCAGCACAGCATCCCCCCAGACGCCCCGAAAGACTTCGGCGCGGCTCACAATGCGGTCGCGATTGGTGATGAGGTAAAGAAGAAGGTCAAAAGCTCGTCCTCCAAGCGGCAAGGTCTCCTTTCCCCGGCGAAGACTGCGCGTGCCTTCATCCAGCGTCACGCCTAAAAAATGGTATTGGCTCTCACTCACTTGGCCAGTGCGCTCTGGCTCAACCCTCACATTCACATTCCAATCCCCCAATCGTTGCATAGCCTAGGAATTTGCGTGCGCTCTGTCGATCTCCAAACGCGGAACCCCGAATTAATGGGTTTTCCTCTTTCTTAATTCCGTTTCGCGGCGGGTGCTGCCTTAGGCTTGAGCCAACACGGCACAAACGCGGAGAATGACGACTATGGCCCAACGCAACCTTCTGATCGGCACCTGGACGCTGGAGAGCTGGTTTAATCAGGCCGATGACGGCACCCGCGCATATCTGTTTGGCCAAAATCCCCAGGGCTCTATAAGCGACTCCAATGACGGTTTTGTCTTCGTTCACATGGCCAAAGCCAAGCCTGCCGCCTTCGCCGCGCCAAACGACCCATTCGGTGGAAGCGAGGCCGAAGACTCTGCGGCTTTCAAATCCCATCTCACCTCTGCGGGCACATATAAACACCGCGGCGATCAGGTGGTCCATTCCGTCACCCAGTCTTTTTGCCCGTACTGGGTTGGGACGGAACAAGTCCGCGACGTAGAATTCGACGGCGATCTACTGCGCCTGAGTGCCAAACGCATCACGATTGCGGGCCAAGTTGTCGATGCGTTCTTGGAATGGCGCCGGGCCGCCGCCTGACCCGTAAGGCCCGCAACCCAGACAGGAGAGACAAGATGAACTTCAAAGACAAACTCGCTGATCCGGCGCGGATGATTAGCGGCCATGTTGCAGTTATTCCATCCGCTGTAACGGCCCAGGCAATGTCCGTTTCGGGGGCGGATTTTCTGGTCTTTGATTGCGAACATGGACCAGTAGGCCCCGAGAGCCTTCACGCCATGATTGCGGCCACCCAAGGCACGGGCTGTGCGCCGCTCGTGCGTATCCCCTCGATTGATGAGAATGAGGTCAAAAGAGCCCTTGATGCAGGAGCCGAAGGGATCTGTTTTCCTCTTGCGCGAAGCGTTGCCGATGCCGAACGCGCAGTGGCCAGCCTCCGATATCCACCCCATGGCACTAGGGGCTGGGGGCCATTTGTGGCCCATTCGCGCTGGAACATGGGGCTTTTTGACTATCTGCCTGGACCTGGCACCAAGACTGTTTGCATGCTGCTGATCGAGACGATCGGCGCCCTCGAGAACATCGAAGACATCTGCGCGGTTGAGGGGGTGGATTGTATGGTCCTCGCGCCTTTTGATTTGTCTACGGAGCTTGGCGTGCCCGGGCAGCTCGACCACCCTTTGATGACTGAGGCCAATGCCCGAATTGAGGCAGCCGCGAAAAAGGCCGGCATGCCCCTGGGGGGCGTGGCCTTTACGCAAGAGCAAGCCCAGGACCTGAAGGCCAAAGGCTATCGGATCCTCGCGAATTTTGACGTGCTCATGCTGAAACGCGCGACAGCGCAGGTGGCAGAATGGGCACGCGCATGAGAGTGCAGGAATTCACCGGCTCTGAAGTGCACCGCAACATTCAGCGGCGCCTTCGGGCGCGCCACGCTGAAATCGCCGCAGACCCCGTACTCGGCAATGGAGGACGGGTCCTGAATGTGCTTGATCCGGAGGCCTTTGGCTGGGACCGTCTGGTCGCAGAGGTAGCGCAGGATCGCTTCGTCGCGCTTGCCGCAATGGATCGCGCGACAATCTATGACAAGATCCGCGCGGTCTTTGGAGGAGGGGTAGAGGTACCAAGCTGGGATGTTTTTCTGGGTGGCTCGGGCATCGTCGGTCAGCGCTGTACCACATTGACGGATGTGTTGCCTGATGGCTGGACCTTCAGCAGTTACGCTAAGCCCGATCCCACCACCATCGGCGCAGTTCAAGAGCTGAATTCCCTATGCGGCGTGGCGGCGATGCCCGCATGGTACATGCGCGGCTATGTTGTCCCGCAGATCACCACCTGCATCCAAATGGCTGAAGGCACGCTAGCGGCCTGCGCACTTGTCAGTGATCGCTACCATGTGGACGGCCCCCATTCTGGAACGGCCTTCCTAGGGTCCGTGTCTGTGTCACCCGATCACCGCGGGAAGGGGCTGGGAGTCGCTGTCACAGCACAAGCCTTGATCGATAGCGCGCACGCCTACGGATGGACCTATGTCCTGTCACAAGCCGCATCCGACAATGCGGCCTCCCGCGCGATGCTGGAAAGATGCGGCCTTATCCGCGATCCCACCCGCGTCACCGTCGCCATCAACGCCTCAGGTGCCGCCATCACACGGTAAGACCGAAGAGTTAAAGCAAACAGTTTGGAGGGAAAATGCCATACCAAGAGCTTTTCGGCGATCCGGGTCACAAAGCCCTGTTGGAGCGGGGCGAGGCCCTTTGGCGCGTGGTCCGAGACCATCCCCGCTATGCTTACTATGGGACGGTCGTGTCTCTCAGCGACCCCGGGAATGATACCGCAGACGTGGTGGCCAGTCTCGCGCGCATTCAGGGCTTGGGGATGTGTTTTTACCTTCCGAAGACCGAGGCCGCTTCGATCCGGCGCCAGCTCGACGGTGAGGGTTTTCGAACTGCGCAAAGTCTTTTTTGCAGTGGTGGAGAGGCCTCGTATCAGGCAAGCAGATCGCTTTTGGACAATGGATTGCCGCCGGAAGGCATAACCATTGAGCTGCTCCGCAAACGTTCGCCCGACACGCTGATAGAGGCGACCGTCGCGCTGTGCGAGGCCTGCGGGCTAAGCGCGATGCCCGGCGAGATCATGCGTGGCAGCGTGCTGCCGGGAATCAATCTGGTTGCAAGGGACGCTGCCGGTGCGCCTGTGGCGACGGCGGCGTCCTATGCAATGCACGCCCCCGGCACCCCGCGTGCCAAGGAGGCATTCTGGGGCGTTCTGGCCACGCGCGAAGATCATCGCGGGCGCGGTCTTGCAGGATGGCTCGGCGCCCGCGCGATCCAGCATATGTGGGAGTATGAAGGCATGCGGGGTTTCAATACTGGGATCAAAGAAGACAACGCCGCGTCCCTCGCAGCCTGCGCCAAGCTGGGCATTCGCCGATCAGACCTTGTCACTCTCTTCTGCTTTGATGATGCAACCCTCTCGGAGGGACCACGATACGGGCGTGCGCTCAATCCCGCCAACAGGACAACACAGCTATGACCATAACTGTAAAGCTCGTCTCAAGGCCCCACGAAATCGAACAGGTTCGCGCGCTCTGTCGCCAATGGCTGGACTGGCACTGGGACAATTACCCGGATGATTGGCCCACGGAAGGAAACCCGATGGACCGCTCGCGGTTTGGGAGTATTCTGGACAGCCTGAGCGAGCTTCACGCACGACCTGATGGAGGGATGTTTCTCGCCTCTCTGGATGGTCAACCGGTTGGATGCGTCATGTACAACAAAGCGGGCGACGGCGAGGCGGAGTTCAACCGGATGTTTGTAACAGAAGCAGGGCGTGGCCACGGGATTGGCCGCCTTTTGCTAGATCAAATGTTCGAGCAGATGATCAAAGATGGCTATCACAAGGTGATGTTCTCTTCAGCCATTTTTCTGACTTACGCGAAAGCGATGTACGAGGCGGCGGGCTTCAAAAGCACGCCACATCCCGCAGGCTTTCCTACGGAATGGAAACCATATGTCTATTTCATGGAACGCTCTCTCACCGCCTAGACCGCCAGCAAACGGCTTTCAACGCTCATCCAACAAGGAGACCCTACATGATCTTCAAAAAGCTCTACGTCGATGCGGCGGGCGAAAGCCATTGGGAAGACGTTACTGTAAGCCTCGAAGAGAAAACTTTCGCGCCGCCTGCGAAGGCCATTGAAATCTCAAAGCCCGAAACGGTCACGCAGACCATGTTCTTGCGCCTCAAGAAAGGATGGGATGAGCCCATTCACCCCACGCCTGTTGCGCAAAAACTGATCTGTATGGCTGGTGTCGTCCGCGTGACCGCCAGTGACGGAGAATTCAGAGACATTGGGCCGGGCGACGTCTGGCACATGGAAGATACGCACGGCAAAGGTCATCACACCGTCGTCACAAGCGAAGAGGATTTTCTGTCAGTGATCGTGCAATACTCATAATACAAACTGAGTTTGCCCAGATCGCAAATCGGCCACTCGAAATTGCTTTGATCACATACGGTTTGCCTTACGCTAGCTAACAGATTTTTTGCGAAAGCAGAGAGCATAAGCCTTGTCGGACGAATGATCGTGGCCCGCTTTGTTGTACATGGGGATTTCAACCAACTTTAGGGCTGCGATAGCGCCGCGCGCTTCGAGGTCGCGGATCACTGGCTCGAAGTCAGCCTCTAGGAAGAATGCCTTGTTGACACCAATAATAAAAAGCGCGTCAGGGCGGGCAATGTCGAGAAGACTTTCGAGTGCTTGTGGCCCTACATGTCCGGACGTGAACGTTCCCGCAGACACAACCGCGCCATAAGCGTTCTTGATGGGTCCAAGGTTGGCCATTAGATCGGCTTTGATCGTCCTCCGGTATAATGCTTTTCTGCGCGAGATCGCCAACATCTCTTCAGAGATATCAATGCCGTCAATCTGGTCTGGGCCTATGGCCATTGCCTGAGCAACCAAGCCAGTGCCGCAGCCGATATCAGCGATAGGCGCATGGTGTGAGCCAGCATGTTCCCAGTATAAATTTGCAATTGCATTGGGGTACTCCCAGCCCAAAGCGTGCGCAAATTCCGCGTCATAAGTCTCTGCAAATTCATCATAGTAGGCTTTGTTGTCCTGCGGTGTAGCAAGCTTATATGAGTTCTCGAGGAGTGTCTGCCCTTTGCTCTTTGGGATCATGTGATGCTCTTGGTTTCGCGTGCTTCCGGAAATCTTTGTTTGATCAACTCTTGAAAACTCTTGGGGTAACCGACGCCGATGCGTAGCCAAGCCTCAGCAAAACCAGGTGCCTGCATGTGGCGCGCAAGAGCATTCAAGTAAGCATCCCAAACCTCATCTTCCACCAACTCACGTTCATGTTGCATGTAGGCGGAATAGATCAATGAGAAATAGGTCCCGACTCCGCGGTCGTACTGATACTGCTCAACTTCGGTGAGTTCGGACGGGTTTGCGCCACCCTTGGTCATCAGCTCCGCGTTCTCAGCGAGAAGGCCAAAAACATCCCGCTCAAGCGTCATCAGTGACTGGACAGTCGCGCCCTCAATCGCACGGGCGTTGTGTCGGACTTCATAGATCAAAAAAATGATCGAGATAACGACCCCAATCGCTCCGGCAACAGAGGCGATGCCTTCGATTGCGGGCCAGTTCAAATTGCTAAGCACTTCTATTTAACTACCTGGTTTCAATCAATTCATCGTAGCTCGGATTAAGACAGCTTCGCCACCAATTTAAAGGTTCTTTTTGGGGCGACGAAATTCAAGCACAATGCAGCATCAGTGTCTTGGGGCTCAGCACCGACCAACTCCGTATACAGTACGGACATCCGCAACGAAATGGCGAGCGGCAGCACCGCTCGCCAAAATGGCTCATATGTCGATGCGTTCAGCGATGCTCAAGGCATCTTCGAGTTCGACGCCAAGATAACGCACTGTACTGTCGACCTTCGTGTGACCAAGCAGCAGTTGCACCGCGCGGAGGTTTCCTGTCTTGCGGTAAATCTCTGCGGCCTTTGTACGGCGAAGTGAATGCGTGCCATAACCACTTGGTTCAAGGCCGATTGCAGTCACCCAATCGCGGACAAGCCGACCATACTGGCGGGTGGAGACATGGGGGCGGTCATGGAACCGGCTTGGGAACATGAACTGACACGCGAACATCTCGGGTGATTTGACCCAAGCCAAGACAGTTTCGCGGGTGTTTTCCGTCAATTCGAACTGCACAGGCCGCTTAGTCTTGCTCTGGATCACCGAAACGCGTTCTCGCACGCGATCATCTTTCACTAGGTCAGACACGGTCAACTTGACGAGATCACAGCCGCGCAGCTTGCTATCTATTGCGACGTTGAACAAAGCAAGATCGCGCAGGTAACCCGCCAGTTTGAGCCGCGCCCGGATCGCCCAGACCTGTTTGGGCAGCAAAGGTCGTTTTTGACCGATGATCCGCCCCTTGTTCCAAGCTCTTTGTTTCGGGGTAGTTGCGGGAAGTTGGACTCTTGGCATGATTTGCCCTCCGATCCACCTTCCAAACCCAGTCTCTAGCACCATGCTCGCCACGGTATTATACCGTCAACTGCAAGAAGTGTCTTCGGGCCGCCGCTGACAACAGGAGTGCTGCAGGCGTATTCGGTCGCTGTGAGCCCTCTTTGACCGATGCCGCGCCTGTGTCCAATGACCGCTTCAATGAAGATCATACAATCAATCGGGGCTTGGGCCTTTTCCAACGCGCGGATGCACACGTGTTCCGTCCGACAGTCCGATGCAGAGTACGATTTCGTCTGCGCGGGGCGCGTCAGGCACCCAGAGGGTCATTGTGTCGATATGATCAAATGACCATGCCTCATCCTTGTGGCCCAACGGCAGATCAATCGATCCACCCAATGGCCCAACCTTGTGGTTGGATGGCATTAGGGATTTGCCATCACCGATGGCTGCGCGCACCGGTTTGCCAAGGGCGGGGTGTAACAGGGCAGCTCCGTGTTCCATTGCACCCAAAGATCCCACAAGACCGGCTTTGCCATAACAGACAACGGGTGCTCCAAGCATGTTCACAAGCTCTTGCGTCAGCGACGCGCCAAGCTGCGCGCCAATATCGAATAGGGGCGACAGATCTTCTTGGTGCTTCCCTGCGAATGGGTTTCTAACAACCGCCAAAGCCACAACCCGGGTGATCGGGTCGCACGCCTGATTCATTTCATCAGCGGTGATGACTTCCTTTGTAAAAATCGTTTTCCGGACACTCATCGTCACACTTTCCTTTCTTTGCCAATCACCGTCGCACCTTTGAAAAACTGGAACGCCATGCCAAGCGGAACCACCGCTGCGAAGAGGATCATTGTAAGCCACAATGGGCCTTGCGGATTACCTGTCGCATCAAGGATCGCACCTGCGACCGGCGGCGTGATCCACATGATCGCATAGTAAACCGTAAAGAACATCCCCATGCCAAAAGCTCTGACCTGAGGCTGCATCGCTTGCCCTGCCATGGCCATGATGACCCCGGCAGGTGCCATTCCGATCAGTCCAAACAGAATGCTTGCGCCAAGGCCAGCGCCTGGCATCCCGAGGAGCAAAAGCGCTACGATCGCGCCGCCCATACAGATCGCCAAGACACTATTCCGCCGACCAAAACGATCCACGATCTGCCCGGAGGCCGCACCGGAAAGGATCATGATCCAACTACCGATGCTGATGATGCCAGCGGCGGAAATGGCGGTGTGGCCGTGGTCCTCAAGAACCTTTGGCGCGAATGCCAGATAGGTCACGTAGGCTGCGTTAAAGACACCCCAGGCCGTTGCCGCACAGAGCATCAAACGCCATTCTTGCTTTGTCAGTGCAATCCGCGCGCCGCCCGCGGCATCCGGCAGATCATGCGGCGGACGGTAGAGCAAGAAAACCCCAAGGGCCGCGATCAGGCAATAGGCCGAAGCCGCCTGAAATGGGACTTGCCAGCCGTACGTTTGGGCCAACCAAGCATGGCCAACTTGGCCCATGGCGATCCCTAACGGCCAACTCATCACAAGGATGCTCATGGCCGTGGCAATCTCACGGCCCTCGAACCAGTCAGCGATCATCTTGGTAAAGTAGATCATTGCAAACAAGCATCCGACACCTGCAACAACGCGACCCATACCTAATCCCAAGCCCTCTACGGCGAGAGTCGAGATCACCCCTCCGACTGCCATCGCGATCAGCCCAAAACCAACCATGTTGCGATCAGACACGTAACGACCCCATAGCCCCGCAGGCAGCGCTAGGAAGACGCCAGGCGCCATGAAAAGCCCGATAAGCAGTCCGATGCCTGCGTAGTCCAGTCCGAAGGCCACAACCAGATCGTCTGCAACCGAAGCGAGTGTCTGGAATTGAAACCCCAATGCTGTGCGCGCTAGAAAGAGCAGAGCGAGAATGTGCCAACGGGTCATCACAGTTGGTAATTCAAGTAGATGAAATAGGGGTCGACTTCGATTGGGTCAGCACACTCTGGGTATCGGTCGATCACCTCAAAACCCAAGCGTTCAAATATCCCCATCGGGTCGCGGTTGTTGTTGATGACGTTGACCAAAAGTGTTTCTAATCCCATGCCGCGCGCGCTGTTGATCCATTCGCGCACAATCGCACTGCCCAAACCTTGGCCCACGGCCTCGGGCCGAACATACAGACGTTTCACTTCGGCTGCGTCTGGACGCACGCGGTGCAGCGTTCCGCACCCGACAAGATGGCCCGCGGCATCCTGTGCGACGATTAACTGACCGTTTGGCGGCAAGACTTTGTGCACATCAGGCCAGAACGACTCCATCAGGATCTCCGGTGTATAGCTGTGAACCATCCCAGCCTCGCTCAGTTTGCGAACAATGACGCCATAGTACTCCAGTAAAAGTTCATCGAGCGCCGCACGCAAGTTGGGGTCTGATAGGTCTGACACCTTCAAGACGCGGTACGCGGCGGCAGACTGGTTTGACCGGCATGTGTCCAACATCACGCCCAACCCAGTCCGCGCAGCGCATGTACGTCGTTCCAGATTTTGGTCATGTGACTGATCTTGTCGCCGTCGAATTGCATCACATAAGCGTAATCCGAAACAACAGCTTTGCCCGTTGGTGCAATCGGTCCACCTCCCCCAGTTTGCGTGCCGTGGAATTCGGCAGAAGCAACAACAGTGCGGCGCGCCTCATCAGCAGCAAAAGCTGTCAGCTTGTAATGGCCATCCGGAACGGGCGTCAGAAGCCCCTTCATCCACTCGGCGTAGTCTGCAAGTGTCGATATCTCCGCCAGCGCGTCAGCCTGGCACGAAAAGCTTGCGCCTTCGTGGCAGAAAGGCTTGCAGCCTTCCCACCCGTTGCCAGTTTCGCAGGCTTCGAAGAATGCCTGTGCGGTCTCAAATTGGGTCATCTTAACGTCCTCCATTTTGATCTGATGAGGACAGATTGGCGCGATTCCTATGGCTTCAGCTATCGTGCAGATGCTGTAAATTCGGCATTAGACGTGCTGTATGCAAACTACAGCATTTGCAGGATTGCTTGTCGATCGCGTTCTTACCAAGCTCGTCACAAGTTTTTAGGAGCGTTTTAGGTGTCTGGACAATCAGGTCTCAGCCAAAGGGAATTGCAGATCGCGCAGTCTTATGCGGGAGGAGAGACCTATCAGACAATCGCCGACACGCTGTGCATTGCGCCGTCCACGGTTCGGACGCATCTGGCGACGATCTACCGCAAACTTGAAGTCTCCTCGAAGCTGGAACTGGCGACCTATCTGAAAGGTGACGCCCCCAAGCCCCGCAGCCAATCCGAAATGGCCGCCGTGGTGTCCGAATTGGCACTCAGCCTAGAAGAAGCCATCAGTCGCGAAAAAGCACTCAGCGAAGTCTTGCGGATTATTAGTGCATCGCACGGTGATCTGGGCGCCGTGATGCCGTTGATACTAAACTATGCGCTTGAGCTTTGCGATGCAGAGTTTGGCATCCTGTTTGAGTATCATCAGGATGGCAGGTTTCTGGCCAATCACGCTGCCGGAATTCCGAAACCATTTCAGGCGTGGCTGGATGATCAAGGTGTCTTCGCAGTCGGCTCTGAGACGGGTCTCGGCCGCATGAATAATCAGCGTGAGGTCATCAATATCATCGACGTCAAATCAGAGGCGATTTACCAAACGGACGACCCCCTGCGCTATGCCACAGCCGATCTTGGCGGGGCGCGGTCTTTTGTTGCAATCCCAATGCTCGCTGGTGACAGTTTGGTAGGCGCATTCACGATCTATCGCCAGACAGTTCGACCTTTTTCCGAAGACACCACTCGGCTAGCACAGATGTTTGCGGCCCAAAGCGTGATCGCATTAGAGAACGCACGCATGATCCATGCGATACAGGCGGCGCATTCGTGACCGAGACACGTGGCAATACAAGTGTCCTGAGCGACCGCGAACACCAAATTGCGACGGACTATGCACAGGGCGAAAGCTACCAGCAAATCGCAGACCGCTTGTGTCTTGCTCCATCGACGGTGCGCACACATTTAGCCACAATATATCGCAAACTTGGCGTGTCCTCGAAACTGGAACTGCGCGATAGGTTGACACCTGTGGCGACCATGCTCGCTGATTTACCCATTGAACATCCCGTCCGGCCTGAGAAACCGTCCATCGCCGTGCTGGCTTTTGAAAACATGTCCGATGACCAAGAGCAGGAATACTTTTCAGACGGCGTCAGTGACGATATCATCACGGCTCTGTCGCGTTCCCCCTGGCTTTTCATAATCGCGCGCAACACCACATTTACCTACAAGGGTACATCCGTCGATGTCCGCCGCGTTGCGGAAGAGCTTGGGGTTCGGTTTGTCTTGGGAGGCAGCGTTCGGCGATCGGGCCAGCGGGTGCGTGTTGCTGCGCAGTTGATCGACGGCATAACAGGCGGGCATGTCTGGTCCGAACGCTACGATGGGCAGCTTGAGGATGTCTTTGACTTGCAAGATGAGATTACCCGCAATGTGGTGGCATCTATCCAGACAACGGTTCATTTGAGTACTATTCAAGAGCCGGTTGAGCGTGCATCACGACCTGATCTGACCGTTTGGGAGCTGACGATGCGGTCCTGGCATCTGCTCTATGATTTTACGCCTGAAAGCTACGCCCATGCCAAGATCTTGCTGGAACGTGCTTTGGCGATTGATCCCGAGAGTGCCGAGGCGAACATGATCTTGTCCTTGATCAACCACCACATCGCGATCATGGGGTTTGTCCCTGACGTCCAGCCAGCAACGGAAGCGGCTTATGCGTTGGCGCGACGGGCCACGCAACTCGACGACCGCAATGAATACGCGCATTGGGCTCTGGGCATTTGTTGCTGGGGGCTGCTCAAATACGACGAGTCCCTCGCAGCCTTGGAGAGGGCTGTAGCCCTGAACCCAAATTGTTCATTGGCCTATGGCAGTCTTGGCACATTGCTTGGCATCCTTGGACGCTCCGATGAGGCTATCGCAAATCAGGAAATTGCCATCCGCTCCAACCCTCTCGATCCAAGCATTTTCTTTCGCTTTTCAGGTCTTGCGTTAGCACACTATATGGCTGGGCGCTTTGAGGCCGCAATCGAATGGGCAGAACGGGCTATTCACCGGATGCCAAGATGGTACTTCGCACATTTTGTTTTGGTCGCGAGCTATGAAGCACTCGACCGCCAAGAAGACGCTGCGAATGCAGTAAAATCCTGTCAGGACATCCTTCCCGACACCAGCATTAAAGATCTTGATCGAGTGCCTTTGAAAGACCCCGACAAACAGATTGAATTGCGAGCGCGTTTGATCAAGGCAGGTTTTTCCTAGCACCCGGTAGTTCACTAAAGCAGCCCTTGGCGGAACCGCCGCGAATTGTGGCTTTATCCTCAACCTGTAAACTCCGGTCGATATTTTCGCTGCGCCTTGAACGAAAGGCAGCGATTTCGGCCGCCACGCGGCGCCCTTAACCGAGCAGCTAAAGCATTTTCATGCTGCGTGCGCGTGCAGCGAAAAATCCGAATTCACAGGATGGGCTTGATTGTGTTGAAAAACTCTTCCTTGATCATCTGCCAAGTGGCTGATTCAATTCTCATAAGGAACGGGAGGATTGGCCATGCTGGGACCGAAGCAAGAAGCCCAGGCTGCGCTGTTCTATGAGTTCTCATTGGAAGATCATGTACCGCAAGACCATATGCTGCGGTCGATTGATCGGTTCGTTGATTTGAGCAGCATTCGTGCTCACCTGGCGGATTTCTACAGCCACACCGGCCGCCCCTCCATCGACCCAGAGCTGCTGATCAGAATGTTGATCGTGGGATATTGCTTTGGCATCCGTTCAGAGCGACGACTGTGTGAGGAGGTACATCTGAACCTCGCATATCGCTGGTTCTGTCGCCTCGATCTGACGGACCGCATCCCGGATCATTCAACCTTTTCGAAGAACCGGCACGGTCGTTTCCGCGAGAGTGATTTGTTGCGGCAGGTGTTCGAGATGACGGTTGCTCGATGCATTGACGAGGGCTTTGTCGGCGGTCAGGGTTTTGCGGCTGACGCCAGCCTTATCGTTGCAGATGTCCAGAAACAGAATTCCAGCAATCAGGAGGATTGGGCGGCACGACAGATCACGCCGGAAGACGCCCCACGCGCAGTGCGTGAATATCTCGACGTTCTGGATGATGCTGCGTTTGGTGCGGCCAGCGAGACGAAGCCCAAGTACACCGCGCATGCTGATCCCGCGAGCCAGTGGACGGCGGCCCGCAAAGGACCAGCGTTCTTTGCCTATTCGGACAATTATCTCATTGACACAGACCATGGGATCATTCTGGATGTCGAGGCAACCCGATCAATCCGGCAGGCCGAGGTTGGCGCCATGCGCAGGATGATTGACCGCACGAAAGAAAGGTTTGGCTTGAAGCCGGACTGGGTGGCGGCCGACACGGCGTATGGCGCGTCGGAAAACCTTGTGTGGCTCACACTGAAGCGACAGATCCTTCCGTTCATCCCAGTCTTTGACAACTCCAAACGCGACGATGGCACCTGGTCCCGTTCGGACTTCACCTGGGATGAAGAAAACGACAGGTATATCTGCCCCGAAGGCAAAGAACTCAAACACTCAAGGCGAAACTACTCCGATCCAGCTCGAATGGCATCCGGGTTGAAAGCGCGCAATTACGCTGCTCTCAAATCTGATTGTCAAAACTGCCCATCGAAAGCCAGGTGCTGCCCCAATACGCCCACGCGCAGGATCCGCCGCGAAAAGTATGAGATCGTCCGCGACTTCGCCCGCCAATGCACCGCCTCAGAGTTCAATCCTAAGGCGCAAGCGCGCCGCAAGAAGGTCGAAATGCTCTTCGCCCACCTCAAACGCATCCTTGGTCTGGGACGGCTTCGATTACGAGGACCCTGCGGCGTTCAAGACGAATTCACCCTGGCAGCCATCGCCCAGAACCTCAGAAAACTAGCAAAGCTCAAGCCGATGGTGCCAGTTCCAAGATGAAACAGGAAGTAAGCCTCGGCCTCCAAATGAAATCAAAGCAGTAGAGCAACAAAACCCGCCGAAACCAACGACTTTTTCAACACAATCGGCTCTGACGTTGAATTCGCTGCGCTGAGAAAGAACGTTTGCTTTCGCTAATGTAGGACTCCACACTCTCCCGAAAACGACGCCTATCTGCGCTACCATCCCCATCCAAGTTTCGAACGTGTAGCCGTGGCGACCCGTTTCCCTCACCTGGAACGGCACACGGACGGCCAAGTCACGCGCGCCGTGTAGCCGAAAGCATTTGCCAAAACCGTATTATTTTGCCAAAACCGTATTATTGTAAGATATCTTTCACGCGCGCACCAAGGAGGCCCCATGCTGAACATGCTCAAATCCTCAGCCTTGGCCGTTGCAGCGCTCGCAGCAGCCAGCATCACCGCTGCACCGCAACGTGCCGAGGCCCAGACCTATCAAATCGACTGCGCCATTCTCTTGTGCCTATCCGGTGGATGGCCTGCATCCGTTCCATGCGCAAGAGCCCGCGCCGAATTCATTCGCCGCATCACACCATGGCCAGTTGAACCACCTTTGCAGATATGGCGCTGCCCCATGGGCGCTGCCTACACCGTCGATCCCGACACACTGACCAGCGAAAGGATTTATGAAATCCTTCTTGAGCTGGATCAGACCGCACCGCTGCAATCCTTCCCCGTGGATGAGGCAGGCACCCCGGTCACCGGCATTGATGGCCGACTGGCCGGGGCACCTGCCCCGACATTTCAAGCGCCCCCACTCACGGACGGCGTGGAGCCGCAACCCGCCGTTGTTCGCTTGACCGGTGGTGACGCGGCTCCATTGCCGGAGGGGTTCGCTCTTCAGCTTGTCCAAGACCGCGCGGACATCGACATCAGCGGGGCAGAATTCAACTTTGTTCGCTCCATCCGTGTTTTCGATGCGCGCTATGTGCGGCAGTGGGAGTCTGGTCGCGACGGTGACTGCAACCGTTCAGATAACGTCCGCATGGGCACCTATGGCACACAAGGCGATTTCCGCTGGACACGCAGCTCTGTCGCCGCCCTGCCAGAGGCGCACGTTGGAACGGCAGGTTTTGGCTCGACCTGCCCCGGCATTTTCCATCGCTCCGTCTTCGTGGAATGGCGTGATTATGAAGGAAATTACGGCTTTGAGCAGGTGAACTACTAAATGTGGTGGCGCTGATCCACGACAAAACCGTATTTACGACAGGCAGCTAGAGATAGTATGCCTGTTGTTACAAAGCAAGAATCGAAAGGGGGCAAAAGGCGAGCAGCCAAAAAAGCAAACCCCCGCAAGGCGGCAACCTCGCGGGGGGTTTGATAAGACCTAGGGACGGCAATCCCGAAACGGCTACTCTGTTAAGCCCGGTTTTATCACCCAAGACAGTCTTACGGCAAGCAAAAACCGCACTTGTGCGATCAGCCGATTTGCATCTTGGCCTAACTCTTGATGAAACCACAAGAATTAGCCCCAGACGCAAGACCTAGACAAAGCCCGAGCAACCGCAACGAGCTATGGTATAGTCGTCTGATAATGACGAAAGCAGATTCGAAAGGAAGAAAGAGACATCCAGAAAGCGAAACCCCCGCAAGGCGGTGAACCTAACGGGGGGTGCTAAAGACCAAGGAACGCCAATTCCTAGTGATCCGATGAAATGTTGATCCGGTTTTACCACCCACCTGCCCGTTCGAGCAAGAAAAAACGCATCCGTGCGAACAGAGGAAGTGCATCTTGGCTTGGTCCACGCAGACACCGAAGGACCAGCCCTGGGTGCAAACCCAACCAACCCGGCAGCACGTTTCTGCCATCACATGAAAGGAAAACCAGACCCCTAGAAAAGCGAAACCCCGCAAGGCGGTGAACCTTCCGGGGGTGCCATGATCACAGAGCGCCAACTCTGCATCGTCTGAATACGATTTGATCTTAGCACCTCCAGAATCATGCAGGCAAGAAAAAACGCATTTGTGCGACCAGAGAAGGTTTGCCTGTCGCCGTCTTGTCCAACGAGCAGATGAGAGGACAAGAACATGAGGACAGAACCGTTCCCATCCCTTCCACAGGGATTTTCCAGACGCGATGTGATCGCGCTGATGGCCGATATCGGCCGCGACATCGGGCTAGGCCCAAGGCTCACCGATATTCTCACCCGGTTGATCGGCTGCACAGAAGCCGACGCCTGGACCGACCCCGAGAAAGAACCGATCTTCTATGGGCGCCAGGAAAGCTTTGCTCAGAAGCTCGGCATTTCCGCACGCCAGCTCCGCACACATGAAAAGACCTTGCTCAAGCACGGTCTCATGGAACGGCGCACCGCGGCCAACGGAAGCCGACACGGGGGCACCGGGCTTGGGCTGGTGCTGACACCGCTCATCGAGCGGTTCACAGATTTTTTGAGTGTTCGCGAGGCCCGCAATGAACGCTACGCCCGCATGAAGACGCTTAAAGCGACCCGCAGTGTCCGGTGGGCCACCTTCCGCGACGAGCTGGCCCGTCTCTCGCCCGAGGATCTACTTTCCGACGAAGTTCAGGACATGATCGCGGAACGCGAGACCTGGCCACGGACCGACACGCTCTTAAGCATGGGCGAAGCCCGGCTCACGCAGCACATCGAGGCGGCTACCAACCTGTGCATAAGGCTTTCAGATTGGATCACAAACCATGCCGATTCCTCTTGTGAACCGGCGGAAACCTTCCGGTCCTTTATACAAGAAGACATTCAGCAGATTTACTCTGAAAATTGTAACGCCAGCGTGCATAAGCGGAGCGCGGGCAAGCCCGCGCACTCTGAATATCCTGCTCCGGGTCCTGACGGACCCGTCGATTGCAAAGAAAAAAAGCTTGAGGCGGAAACCTTGGCGCTTCAAGGGCTATTTTCGGGAAGATACGGACTGGATCATGCAGTGTCTTTGGCGAGCGAAGACTTCAAGTTCGAAATGCAGGTCCGAAGAAGCGACCGCCCGGATTATGCCTTTGTCGAAGCGGCAAACGCACGGGTCGCACCCCTCGGGATCAACATCACGGCCTGGGCAGCAGCTTGCGACCGCATGGGCCGCGTGCCTGCCGCCCTTTGCGTCATGCTTCTCGACGCCAATCGCGACCACCCCACTGCGCCGGTAATGAACCCCGGCGGCGCGTTGCGGGGCATGATCAAGGCACATAATCGAGGTAAGCTGAATCTGATCGGGAGCCTGATCGGATTGCATCGGAGGCGCGGATTGTGACTTTCCGGCAAAACTCGCGGCTTCAGAGCCAAATTCCCGGATTTTCCGGAAAACGAGATTTCGAGAGCCAAAATTGATAAAGAGAGAGTTTTCATGACCGCGCAAACCCCTGACCTGACACTTGGATCGATCTGGAGACGTTGGGATCCGCATATTCACACGCCCGGCACAACATTGAACGACCAGTTTGGCGGCGCCGATGCCTGGGAAAACTATCTTTCTGCCGTCGAAGCCAGCGATCCCAAGATTGAGGTGCTCGGTGTCACAGATTACTACCTCCTCGACACGTATCGCGAGGTCCTCCAGTACAAGGCGGGTGGCCGTTTAGCGCATGTTTCAACGATCTTTCCCAACATCGAGCTGCGCCTGACAACGCGTGCGGCAAGTGGATTTGTCAACATCCATCTCCTTATCGACCCTACCGAAGACGACCATATCGAAGCGGCGGAAAGATTTCTCGGGTTGCTGGAATTTGAAGCCCATGGGGACATTTTCAAATGCACCCGCGACGACTTTATTCGATTGGGCCGCAAATACTTGGGCACGGACGCATCGGAAAAGGCGCTCGCTGCTGAAGGAGCGAACCAGTTCAAAGTCGAATTTGCTCAGCTCAAAAACGTCTACAGGAAGTCCGATTGGGCGAAGAAAAACGTCTTGATCGCAGTCGCCGGTGGCAAAGATGACGGCACATCCGGGTTGCGCCAAGCCTCAGATGCAACTCTTCGTGCCGAAATCGAGAAGTTCGCCCATATCATCTTTGCCAGCAGCGTCGCCCAACGCGAGTTCTGGACGGGCAAACGGCCCGCTATTTCCGTTCAAGGTCTCAAGGATCGCTATGACGGCTGCAAACCCTGCCTTCATGGATCCGACGCGCACCGACCCGATGAAATCGGCCAACCGGATCAAAATCGGTATTCTTGGGTAAAGGGTGCTGCGACATTCGATGCCTTGCGTCAGGCCTGTATCGATCCTGAATATCGCGCTTTCGTTGCAGATGCACCTCCGACTGGTGCCCTCCCCTCGCAAGTGATCAATTCGATCACAGTATCTGGTGCCGATTGGGCGAAAACGCCTACCGTTCCACTGAATCCGGGGCTTGTTACCATCATCGGTGCCCGCGGCTCTGGCAAGACTGCCCTTGCCGACATCATTGCTGCCGCCTGTGATGCCGTTCCGCCTGCCGTCTGGTCTGACAGCGAAGACGTCCTGAAAACGCCGTCGTTTCTTGCTCGCGCCAAACCACTGATCGGATTAGCGCGCGCGACCCTCGCGTGGGGCAGCGGCGAGCAAGTCGAACGCGCCCTTGATGGCTCGGACGCTGGACAACTGTCCGCCTATCCCCGTGCGCGGTATCTTTCCCAACAGTTCGTGGAGGATCTGTGTTCTTCGACCGGCATTTCTGATGGACTCGTCCACGAGATTGAACGCGTTGTCTATCAGGCGCATGACCCTGACAGCACGGACGGCGCCACTGACTTCACCGAGCTTCGAGACCAAAACACACAGCGTTTCCGGCAGTCGCGAGATCGGGAGGAAGCTGCCATTGCTGATCTGTCCGATCACATCGCCACCGAGTTGGAGAACGAAGCCAAAGTCGCCGGACTGAAACAGCAAGTCGCGCAGAAAACGAAGCTGATCGCAGATCAAACCGCCGACAAAGGCAAACTCAAACTTACCGGCAAGCCCGAGTTCATTACACGGCACGATGCGCTGGTGACAGCAGAGGCCAATCTGCGTCGGTCCATCAATGCTCTATCGGAAAAGCGCCGCGCTTATGTCGCCCTTCAAGACGAAGTGGCCAGTGTCCGCGCCACAACCGCGCCTGAAATGCTGCGTCAGACCAAAGAAAAGCACCTTAAAGGCAGCATGACTGACAACCAGTGGGATCAGTTCCTTTTGGTTTATGACGGCGATGTTGATGCAACTCTGCGCACGGTGATCGAAAATACAGACCGAGAAATTCACCGCCTAACCGGCGAGGCCGTCGTCTGCGAGGATCAAAACACCCCGCTAGTCGCGCCCGATCAAGATATTCTGGCCGTGACCCTGAACAGGCTCACGGCCGAAATTGCCCGCCTGTCCAAATTCATCACTGCGGACGAGCATGTCCGGAAGCAACTGCGAACCGCGACCGC
>JBCBOD010000178.1:0-4909 GCA_039821425.1 Pseudomonadota bacterium | reverse complement strand
CATGGGTCAAGCCGCTGCTCCAGCATCAGCTTGTTGGCGGCGCTTGCTTGCGCAAGATGGGCAAAGTGGCTGCCCTGCAGGCGCTTTTGATGCATCCACATGTAGCGGACATCAAAGGTGCAGTTGAACCCGGTGGTGCCTGCACAAATCACGACCATGCCGCCCTTTTTGCAGACCAGTGATGAGACCGGGAATGTCGCCTCGCCCGGGTGCTCAAACACCATGTCGACATTCACACCCTTGCCCGTAATCTCCCAGATCGCCTTGCCGAACTTGCGCGCTTCTTTCAGCCATGTGTTGTATTCGGGCGTATTGACGGTGGGCAGTTGGCCCCAGCAATCGAAATCATTGCGGTTGATCACACCCTTCGCGCCCAGAGACATCACAAACTCGCGCTTGCTTTCGTCGCTGATGACGCCAATCGCGTTGGCGCCAGCCGTATTGATCAGCTGGATCGCATAGGAGCCCAGACCACCCGACGCACCCCAGACCAGCACGTTCTGGCCGGGCTTCAGGTCGTGTGGTTCATGGCCAAAGAGCATCCGGTAGGCCGTGGCGAGCGTCAGCGTATAGCAGGCGCTTTCCTCCCACGTCAGGTGCTTGGGGCGGTGCATCAGCTGCTGCGACTGCACGCAAGTAAACTGTGCGAAAGACCCATCAGGCGTTTCATAGCCCCAGATCCGCTGGCTATCCGAATACATCGGGTCGCCACCGTTGCAGTGCTCATCATCGCCATCGTCCTGATTGCAGTGGATGACAACCTCATCCCCCACTTTCCAGCGCTTCACCTTGTCGCCAACAGCCCAGACGATGCCCGCCGCATCCGACCCGGCGATATGGAAATCGGCGCCATGCACGTCAAACGGGCTGATCGGAATACCAAGGCCCGCCCAAACGCCGTTGTAGTTCACGCCGGCGGCCATGACCAAAACCAACACCTCGTTGCTGTCAGGCTTCGGGCAATCGACAACCTCTAGCTGGAAGGCCTGATCAGGCTCACCATGACGATCGCGGCGGATCGCCCAGGCGTGCATCTGCGCGGGCACGTAACCCAGCGGGGGCATTTCGCCCACTTCATAGAGATCCTTTTGCGGGGCGTCATAGGTCGCCGTCGGGCTTGTCTGGTCTAGGGCCATCTTCGTCTCCATCACTCGAAGTCAATGCGTTGCCGCACCGCAGAATCGGCGGCGTCGAGCGATGGATACAAGATAGAAGAGTAACTTTGCAACCACTCAAGGCATATTTTTGTAATTTAATTACTCTGCAACTGCAGAAAATTCGACCAATTCCTCTGCAGGTGCATCAAAATGATGGGCAATCGTATTGGCATAGAAGCTCAGCACGTCCCGACCGGCGCCGATAATCTTTATGCCATCAGGCGATTCCACGATCAGATCGCGGCCCGCAAGGCGTGACAGGGCATCGCGCACAATCTCCTCCGTCCCACGGCGCGGGATTGGCAGATGGTCCGCCTTCAACTGCGCGATTGAGCCGGCGACCGCGGTTTCAAGGGCTGACACGCTGACGCCATCCTCTTCCAACAAATGCCGCGCGACCAGCGGCACACCCAACACTGGCATCACCTCCGCTATGCGCTGCATGAGGGATGCGGCGAGCGCCTCTGTCAGGTCACCCCCATTTGTCACTTCGAATTTCGATAGTTCCAGCGGCTCTCCAAAACTGACAGAGGCCGTCCCGAAACCACGGAAACGCCCGGTCAGCCGCAAACCAACGTGGCGCATCACCCGCTTGAACGTATGCCAATAACTCGGCTTGAAGCGGCGTTTGCCGGATTTGTCAGCGGCGATCAGGATCGTGTCTTCGAGCACGCGGTCATAGTTCAGCGCGACAGGGACAAAGATGACCTCGCGTGCATCAGGGTCAAAATCCTCAACCACATAGTTCAAAAGCCCCATGCGCGGTTGGGCAAGCAACCCGTTGAGGCTGAGCCCGCCTTCGGGGAAAACCGCCTGGCTGACGCCGCCGCGCGTCGCCATCTGCACATAGCGCGCCAGCACCTTGCGATAGAGCGCACCGCGCGATTTGCGCCGGATGAAATAGGCCCCCATCATCCGGATCAGCGGCGCCAATGGCCAGACCCGCGCCCATTCCCCCACCGCGTAAGACAGTGCGCCCGCATTCCCCGCCAGATAGGTCACCAGCACATAATCCATATTGCTGCGGTGGTTCATTACGAAGATCACGGTCGCATCAGGATCGATCTCACTGAGCGTCTTGCGGTCAAACGCACCTAGCTTGATCCGGTAGAGCGATTTGGACAGCCAGCGCGCCAGCCGGATCCCCACACCGAAATAAGCCGTCGCCGAAAACCCCGGCACAATCTCGCGTGCATAGCGCTGCGCCTGCTCAAACGCGACGTTTTCTGGGATGCCTTCCTTGCGCGCATGTTCCACGATCGCCTCAGTCACTTGCGGGTCGTAGATCAGGCGCTGGATCATGTCATAGCGACGCGCCAGCTTGAACGGCTCTATCGGGCGTTGCAGCCGTTCGTTTAGCCGGGCGATGACCCGCTCCGCCCGTTTCCGGAAAAACCAGCGCACCGACGGAAACAGGAAATGCGAGGCAAATGTGACGCCAGCAAACAAAACGATCAGGACAAACGCCCAAAGCGGCATGGAGACAGTCTGCGTCATAAATCAGAACGTGACAGGGAACGACGCTGCGGTAAATCCCGTCATGCCGCAACGCAGCGAATTGACAGGGGCATAAAATGTCCGATAAACCGGTTCAGCGCGCAACTAAATTGCGTAATGTGATTCATGGAGGCCCCGATGTCGCACCCGCAGAAAGACCGCCCCTGGCTGTTCCGCACCTATGCTGGGCACTCTACCGCTGCGGCGTCTAATGCGCTTTATCGCGGGAACCTCGCCAAGGGTCAGACCGGGCTTTCCGTGGCTTTCGACCTGCCCACGCAAACGGGCTATGACAGCGACCATGTGCTGGCCAAGGGTGAGGTCGGCAAGGTCGGCGTGCCGGTCAGCCATCTGGGCGACATGCGCACGCTCTTTGATCAGATCCCGCTTGATCAGATGAACACCTCGATGACGATCAATGCAACGGCGCCCTGGCTGCTCTCGCTCTATATCGCCGTGGCCGAGGAACAGGGCGCCGACATCAGCGCGCTGCAAGGCACTGTGCAGAACGACATCATCAAGGAGTACCTGTCGCGCGGGACATACATTTGCCCGCCGGAACCTTCGTTGCGGATGATCACCGATGTGGCCGCCTATACCCGCGAACATCTGCCCAAATGGAACCCGATGAACGTCTGTTCCTATCACCTGCAAGAGGCGGGGGCGACACCAGAGGAAGAATTGGCCTTCGCCTTGGCGACCGCCACGGCCGTACTGGACGATCTGAAGGATAAAGTCCCAGCAGAGCATTTCCCCGCCATGGTTGGTCGTATTTCATTTTTCGTAAACGCCGGTATTCGGTTCGTGACAGAGCTTTGCAAAATGCGTGCCTTTGTCGAGTTATGGGATGAGATTTGCGAAACCCGGTACGGCGTGGACGACCCCAAATACCGCCGTTTCCGTTACGGCGTACAGGTCAACTCATTGGGTTTGACCGAGCAACAACCGGAAAATAACGTCTACCGTATTCTGCTGGAAACGCTCGCCGTCACATTATCCAAAAAGGCCCGCGCCCGCGCTGTGCAATTGCCCGCCTGGAACGAGGCGCTGGGTCTTCCCCGGCCATGGGATCAACAGTGGTCCCTGCGCATGCAGCAAATTCTGGCCTACGAAACCGACCTTCTGGAATTCGAGGATCTGTTTGACGGCAATCCCGCGATCGACCGCAAAGTCAATGAATTGAAGGACGGCGCCCGCGCTGAACTGAAACAGATCGACGGCATGGGCGGGGCCGTTGGCGCGATCGGCTATATGAAATCGCGGCTGGTCGAAAGCAATGCAGCCCGCATTGGCGGGATTGAAAAGGGCGATACCACCGTTGTCGGTGTCAACAAATGGCAGGCCGGTGAAGCCTCGCCCCTCACCGCGGGGGATGACGCGATCATGGTCGCCGACCCAAAGGCAGAAGCGGATCAATTGCGCCGCCTGCATGCGTGGAAGGCAGGGCGCGACAATGCCGCCGTCACGTCAGCGCTGTCAGATTTGCGGCAAGCCGCCAAGGACGGCACCAATATCATGCCACCCTCCATCGCCTGCGCCCGGGCAGGCGTGACCACAGGGGAATGGGCGGATGTGATCCGCGCCGTCTTTGGCCAATACCGTGCGCCCACAGGTGTCAGCAGCAACCCCTCCAACCGGACCGAAGGCCTTGATGATCTGCGCGAACAAGTTGATCTGGTCAGCGGTGCGCTCGGGCGGCGACTGAAATTCCTTGTGGGCAAACCGGGGCTTGATGGTCATTCCAACGGGGCTGAACAAATTGCGGCTCGCGCACGCGATTGCGGGATGGAAATAGACTACGAAGGTATTCGCCTGACACCGGAAGAAATCGTGACGGCAGCGCGAAATGGTAAATGCCATGTCATCGGGCTCTCCATTCTCTCAGGCTCGCATATTCCGCTCGTCCGTGACGTGATGGATCGGCTGCAAAAGGCAGGACTGACCCACATTCCGGTCATCGCGGGGGGGATTATTCCCGATGATGACGCAAAGGAATTGCGGGCCATGGGTGTCGCAAAAGTCTATACGCCCAAGGACTTTGAATTGAACAAAATCATGGGCGATATCATCACATTGGTTGATCCACGCTCACTTGCAGCAGAATAAGCGGCAAAGTCCTACGCTTTAGGACAATCGGTTTCGTTTCGGGGCTGCGAACAATGTGGTGTATTGATATGGGATCAGAACGTTTTCGAAGAGGGAACAATGAAGACTGATCAAATCCATGAGCCGTAAAGAGCTCGAAAAACTCAAAT
>JBCBOD010000214.1:0-2756 GCA_039821425.1 Pseudomonadota bacterium | reverse complement strand
CTGCAGATGAAAGACATCCAAACCCAGCAAAGCAGTCTGGAAGACATCTTTGTCGGACTGGTGAAGGAAACGACATGAACTGGAACGCCATCCTCACGATCTACCGGTTCGAGATGAAGCGGTTCTTTCGGACAATCACGCAAAGCCTGATCTCGCCCGTGCTGTCGACGTCGCTCTACTTCGTCGTCTTTGGCGCGGCCATTGGCAGCCGCATCGATGAGGTGGAGGGCGTGAGCTATGGCGCCTTCATCGTCCCCGGTCTGATCATGCTGTCGGTGATGACGCAGGCAACATCCAATGCAAGCTTTGGCATCTATTTCCCCAAGTTTATCGGGACGATCTACGAGTTACTCTCGGCCCCGGTGAACTTTCTTGAAATTGTCGCGGGCTACGTTGGCGCTGCGGCGACCAAGGCGCTGTTTATCGGGGTCATCATCCTGGTCACGGCGTTCTTCTTTGTCGATATCGAAATCCAGCACCCGTTCGCGATGCTATCATTCCTGATCCTGACCTGCGTCAGCTTTGCGCTGTTGGGCTTTATCATCGGCATCTGGGCGGGGAATTTTGAACAGCTCCAGCTGATCCCCCTTCTGGTAATCACGCCGCTCGTCTTCCTCGGCGGCTCTTTCTATTCGATCACGATGCTTCCGCCTATCTGGCAGACGATCACCCTTTTCAATCCGGTCGTCTATCTGATCAGCGGTTTCCGCTGGTCCTTCTTTGGTGAGGCGGATGTGGGGATTGGTGTCTCGCTCTTTGCGATCACGCTTTTCACAGGGATTTGTCTGGCCATCATCTGGTGGATCTTCCGCACCGGCTGGCGCATCAGGCAATGACACTTGTGCGCTCTGCCGCACGGCTTAAGTAGCAATCTATGAAACGCTTTATCCCCTTTATGAAATCAGAACCCTTTGTTGCCGTGATCCGGCTGCAAGGGGCGATCATGAATTCCGGGCGTGGTCTGGATAACCCCAGCCTTGCCCCTGTCATCGAAAAGGCCTTTGCCAAGGGCAAGCCGGCCGCCGTGGCGCTGGAGATCAACTGCCCTGGCGGGTCACCCGTTCAGTCTTCGCTGATTGCATCCCGCATTCGCAGGCTGGCCGACGAAAAGAAGATCCCCGTCTTCGCCTTTGTCGAGGATGTTGCGGCCTCGGGTGGATACTGGCTGGCCTGCGCGGCGGATGAGATCTTCATCGACAGCTGTTCGATCACAGGCTCCATCGGTGTGATTAGCGCGAACTTCGGCGCGCATGAGGCGATTGGAAAACTGGGTGTCGAACGCCGGGTGCATACGGCGGGTAAATCCAAATCCATGATGGATCCGTTCAAGCCGGAAAAGCCCGACGATGTGAAAAAGCTGAAGGGCTGGCTAGAGGACCTGCACGCGACCTTTATCGACTATGTAAAATCGCGCCGCGGCACGAAGCTGACCGACAATCCCGACCTTTTCACCGGTGAGGTTTTCATCGGACAAAAGGGTATAGATGTGGGCCTTGCGGACGGCATCGGCCATCTGGCCCCCGTGATGAAGGATCGCTTTGGCGACAAGGTTCAGTTCCGCCGCTATGGGCAGCGTAAACCTCTGCTGGCGCGTTTCGGTGCGCAGATCGTAGATGATGCGGTGGCCGGGATCGAAGAACGCGCGGCCTTTGCAAGGTTCGGCCTGTGATCCTCAAAGTCATCTCTTTCTTTCTGATCTTCATGCTGGTCTTGGCCATGTTCGGAAAACTGCGTTTTCCCGGGCAGGCCCGGCTGGCGAGTGCGAAATGCCCCAAGTGCAACCGCTACCGGATCGGCAAGGGTCCCTGCGCCTGTGAGAAGCGCAAATGAAGGCCCTGGTCACAGGGGCCGGTGCGCGGCTCGGGCAGGCCATGGCGATTTATCTGGGCAAGCGCGGGTTTGACGTGGCCGTGCATTATGCCGGGTCAGAGGCGGGCGCGCAGGACACGGTTGACCAGATCAAGGCGGCTGGGCAATGGGCCGTCGCACTACAGGCGGATTTGCTGGATGAGGCGCAGTCGCAGGCATTAGTCGGGCGCGCTGTGGATGCGCTGGGAGGGCCGCTGACCTGCCTGATCAACAACGCCTCGATCTTTGAGTATGACAATATCGCCACGGGCACCCGCGAAAGCTGGGACAGGCACATGGAGTCGAATCTGCGCGCGCCGTTTGTGTTGACGCAGAGTTTCGCGGCGCAGGCGCCTGAGGCGTTGACCGACGAAATGGGAGAGCCTGTCGCGCAGGCCCTTGTCGTGAATATGCTGGACCAGCGGGTGCATAAGCTGACACCTGAATTCGCGAGCTACACAGTTGCCAAGATGGGGCTTTGGGCGCTGACCCGCACGGCGGCGCAGGGGCTGGCCCCGAAGGTGCGTGTAAATGGCATTGGCCCCGGCCCAACCTTGCAAGGCGCGCGGCAGTCAAAGGCGCATTTCGACAGACAGCGCGCCGCAACGATCCTTGGGCGCGGCGCCAACCTATCTGACATCACTGCCGCGCTCGGCTACTTGCTTGATGCGCCCGCGGTGACGGGGCAGATGCTGTCTGTTGACGGTGGCCAGCACCTTGCATGGGAAACGCCGGATGTACTGGGGGTGGAGTGACACTGCGCAGAGTTGTGCACCGCAGATTTGCCCAGTCACGAAACCTTTACAAAGCCTCTATTTTTCAAGGCTTTAAGGGATCGTGAATAAAAATATGATGCAATATCAATGACTTGAGAAAGTGCCCAAAAATTAGGCAAATAGACGAAGCCT
>JBCBOD010000146.1:0-8628 GCA_039821425.1 Pseudomonadota bacterium | reverse complement strand
GCGAACATCGCCTTCACGCCAACACAGATCATGCTGATGATGGCGGTGCTGAGCGGTGTATCATTCATGCTGTTGACCGTTCTGACCTCTGTCAGCCCGACAGTCCGTATTCTCGTTGCGGTGCTGATGGGCGTGGGCAGCGTTTATGTCTGGATTGCTTCCAAGGCGAAAAAGCGCATGAACATGATCAACGAACAATTGCCCGAAGCGGTGGAACTGATGGTGCGGTCACTGCGCGTGGGCCACCCGTTTTCCAACGCCATCAACATCGTTGCGAACGAGGTGCCGGACCCGCTTGGCACCGAGATGGGTATGATCGCCGACGAAGCCGCCTATGGCCGTGATATGGGTGAGACGCTCAAGGCGATGGCCGAGCGGCTGGACAATCAGGACATGCGCTTTCTCGCGGTGGCCGTTACGATCCAGCAGACATCGGGTGGTAACCTTGCTGAAATCCTTGATGGCCTTGCCAAAGTGATCCGCGCCCGGTTCCGCCTGTTCCGCCGTGTGGCTGCCATTACGGCCGAAGCGAAGTGGTCCGGGAACCTACTGTCAGCCTTCCCGATTGTCGCGTTGCTGGGCATCAACCTTGTGCGCCCTGACTATTACGACGACGTGATGGAGAGCCCGCTTTTCATCCCGGCGTGTCTGGTTGTCGCGGGCTTCCTGGTCGCCAACCTGCTCGTCATGCGCGCCCTCGTGAACATCAAAGTCTAAGGAGCTGACGATGGAAGAGATCCAAACCATGATCACCGACATTCTGGGCCCTTACGGCCCTTTGATGATTGTCGGTTTGCTTGGGGTCTTTCTGATCCTGATCACCCTGCCTGTCCTTCTCAAGCGCGAGGTTGATCCGCTCGACAAGCTGAAGGCGAACGCACGCGCAGAGACCAAGACGAGCAAAGGCGATGCGCTGCGGACGCCGAACAAGCGCGATACGCTGGAAAAATATTCCAACTTCCTCGAGCCACAGAACGCAGATGAATTCTCTGCCGTGAAACTGAAGCTGTTGCAGGCCGGCTATCGCAGCAAGAACGCTGTGCGGATCTTCAACTTTGCAGGGTTTGCTCTGGGCATTTTCGGGCTTTTGCTCGGCGGTATTTACACAATCATCATGATGCAGTCGGTGGAGCCGACCACACAGGACTTGCTGTTGTGGATCATGGTGCCTGGTCTTTCTGGTTACTTCCTCCCCCGCTATTGGGTGACGCGTCGCCGCCAGATGCGACAGGAGAACATCATCAACGCCTTCCCGGACAGCCTTGATATGATGCTTGTCTGCGTTGAGGCAGGTCAGTCGCTCGACCAATCCCTTGTCCGCGTTGCGAACGAATTGAAATCAGGTTTTCCGGATCTGGCAGAAGAATACGAGATGGTCAGTCAGGAGACCAAGGCTGGCAAGGACAAGAACACCGTTCTGAAAGACATGGCGGACCGTTGCGGCGTGCCGGATATCGCGAGCTTCGTAACCGTTCTCGTGCAGTCACAGCAGTTCGGTACCTCTATTTCGGACGCGTTGCGGGTCTATGCCTCGGAAATGCGAGACAAGCGCGTGATGCGTGCCGAGGAAGCGGCCAACAAATTGCCGACCAAGATGACCTTGGCCACCATGATGTTGACGGTTCCGCCACTGATGGCCATGTTGATCGGGCCGTCGGTCTATGCAATCGCGGTGAACCTCGGCTGAACCTCGGCGGTGGGGGCTGAACAAAGATGAAAGCAGGGGCGCTCAAAATTGCCCTTCTGACAGTCACATTGGCCGCCTGCACAACAGGCGGCCTCAATCGTTCGACTGACGGTGTGTTCGCACCCGGTGTTGCGGGGCCCAGTGACGTGGATGGGCTGATTGTCGGGCACACGTTGATGGCAGCCGGTGAATACGAACTGGCATTGAAGGCCTACAACCGCGCCGCAGTGCAACAGGGCCTTAACGTGGATACGATGTCGGCAATCGGATCGGCAAACCTCAACCTTGGGCGGCTTGGACAGGCCGAGCGCTGGATGCGCCGGGCCGTCGAAGAAGACCCGACGTTTGCCCCCGCCTGGAACAATCTCGGCGTGATCCTGATGGAAAGGGGCCAAATCGGCGAGGCGAGCGAGGTTTTTCGACGCGCATTTGCAGCAGATAGCGGAAATTCCGACGAAATTCGGGACAATCTGCGCTTAGCGCTCGCAAAATTAGAAAATCCGGGCAATAATACGTTCCAAGAAAATCAGAACTTCAATCTGATCCGGCGCGGTGCAGGCGACTTCGTACTGATGTCGGAAGAACCATTGTAGGCAAGAGCAGAAAAAGGACGCAGAACCATGCGCCATCCCATCTTTTTGACGCTTTGCGCGGCAGCGTTCGGCTTGTCCGCGTGTGGAGAGGTCGACGCCGAGGCAGAGGTTGAGCGCGCGCTCGCCGATCTGAACGTGGTCGACGAAAGTAATCTCAACGACGTGATGCTCACGGTTGGTGACCCGAATGAGGCTGTGGCCTATTTTGCGCGGGCTGACGCCAACGATCCGGGTCGCATCGACCTTATGCGCGGCCTGGCCACATCGCTCATCCGCGCCGGGCGCAGCCAGGAAGCCGTCACCGCTTGGGAAAACGTTGTGGCCCATGAGGAAGCGACCAACACCGACCGCGTGGAACTGGCTGATGCCCATGTCCGCAGCAACGACTGGGATTCAGCCGCAGCAACGCTGAACACGATCCCCCCAACCTATGAGACATTCAAGCGCTACCGCCTGGAGGCCATGGTTGCTGACAGCCGACAGCAGTGGACAAAAGCGGACAGCTTTTACGAAACAGCGGCCGGCCTGACGACACGCCCTGCCAGTGTCTACAACAACTGGGGGTATTCCAAGCTGACCCGCGGTGACTATGTGGAGGCGGAAAAGCTCTTCATCGATGCGCTGCGTTTCAACGACGATCTGTTCACAGCCAAAAACAACCTTGTTCTGGCCCGTGGCGCCCAGCGGAACTATGCGATGCCGGTTGTGCCCATGACACAGGTGGAACGCGCGCAGCTTCTGCACACCATGGCATTGGCCGCGATCAAGCAGAACGATGTGTCCATCGGCAAATCGCTGCTGACAGACGCGATCGAGACACATCCGCAGTATTTCGAGGAAGCCGCACGCGCACTCGAAGCGCTTGAAAACAACGTCCAGAACTAAGGATCTACCAGGGATGACAGCACAGGCCGCCTATTGGCTTCTACCCGCCGTCATCCCGCTTGCGCTCTACATTTCGTGGAACGACATGCGCACGATGAAGATCACCAACAATTCCATGTTGGTGCTCTTTGGGGCGTTTGTCGTTCTTGGGCCGTTCGCCTTTGGCTTTCCAACCTATTTCTGGCAGCTGTTGCATGGCCCTGTCGTGCTGGTCGTGGGCATGGCGATTTGGGCGTTGCGCCTGGTGGGCGGTGGTGATGCCAAGATGCTCGCCGCGATGGCGCCCTATTTCTGGCTGGATGATCTGCGCCTGATCCTGATCGTCTTTGTGGCCGCCTCTTTGGGGGCATTAATCACGCACAGCATCTTTCGGTTTACACCGCTGCACAAACTTACCCCCGATTGGGCCAGTTGGTCAGCCGGGAAAGGCAATCTGCGCGGTGGGATCCTGGGCCTGAACCTGGCATTTCCAAAGGGCACCGCCCTCAGCCTGACACTGGTCGTCTATCTGTTGCTGGTGGCGATCTACCGCTGAGTGGGCCGGACAATGCCCAACACAGGCACATCTTTATTCACTATTTCGCCATAAATCATTGTAGGATAAGGTTAAGTCGGCGCGCCTATTTGCGCCGTGTTTTGTTTGCCTGACAAGGATTGACCGACATGAACGTGCAAGCATCGAACGTAATGGCACCACCGGCACCGCGCAGCCTTGATGGTATGCTGCTGCCCATGGCGATGATGCGGGACATCCTGATCAAGACGATGTTCCGTATGAACCTTGATATGGTGACTGCGATCAGCCGCGCAATCTGCTTGCCTGTCCCGGTGACGCAAGAACTGGTTGATATGGCTCGCGGCCAGCGCCTGCTGGAAGCGACCGGTACGCTAAACGCCAATGCCGGAAATGAAATGGGCTATCAGCTGACCGATGCAGGGCGCGCCCGCGCGCTCGATGCGCTGGGGCAATCCGAATACTATGGCGCGATGCCTGTCCCGCTGGAGATTTATCGCCAGCAGATTGAACGACAGTCGATCCGGAACATCCAGATCACCCGTGATCAGCTGCAAACCGCGATGGGCCACCTGGTGCTGCCAGAAGACCTGTTGTCGAACCTTGGCCCCGCTGTCAGCGCCGGTCGTTCGATCCTGATGTATGGCCCGCCGGGCAACGGTAAATCCTCTATCTCCAACGGTATCCGCGATGCGTTGGGTGACAAAATCTATGTCCCCCGCGCCATCGAATATTCCGGTCAGGTGATCACCGTTTACGACCCGATCGTGCATAGCGCGGCAGAGGATGACGTGGATGACCCCAACAGCCTGCGCCGCACCTCTGGCCGGTTTGATACCCGCTATGTCCGCTGCGAACGCCCCACCGTGATCACCGGTGGTGAACTGTCACTTTCGATGCTGGACCTTGTCTATAACCCCACCGCCCGGACCTATCAGGCGCCACTGCAGCTGAAATCCACCGGCGGCATCTTCATCGTGGACGACCTTGGCCGTCAGCAGGAACCGCCACAGACGCTTGTAAACCGCTGGATCGTTCCGCTGGAAGAAAGCAAGGATATCCTGGCGCTACAGTCTGGTGAAAAGTTCGAGGTGCCGTTCGACACGCTCGTCGTGTTCTCCACCAACTTCCACCCGAACGCGATCTTCGACAAAGCGGCCCTGCGTCGTATCTTCTACAAGATCAAGATCGACGGGCCGAACCAGGAAGACTTCCTGAAGATCTTTGCCATGGTCGCGCGGAAGCGGAAGATGCCGCTGGATGAGGACACGCTCGTGCACCTCCTCAACGTCAAATATCCCGAGATTGACAATATCTATGCGAACTATCAGCCGATCTTTCTGATCGACCAGATGATTTCGATCTGCGAGTTTGAGGGCATCCCCTACCAGATGTCGCCTGACCGGAGTGATCGCGCCTGGGCGAACATGTTCGTCAAGGAAGAAGAGATCCAGCACTAGGATTGTGCAGTTCCCAATGACGCGGCCCTGGCATACCTTGCCGGGGCTGTTTTCGTTTGGGGGGATGCCATGAAGGTGGGTGTCGCAGGCTGTGGCCGCATGGGGCGGGGGATGTTGCGCAACTTGCAAAATGCCGGGTTTGACGCGCGGGGGTTCGACATACGCGCAATCCCCGGTGTGGGGCAGGATGTGGGGGCTTTCGCTGACGGCCTGACTGTGCTGATCAGCGTGGTGCGGGATACCGATCAGACGGATGCGCTTCTTTTTGACGACCAGGCAATGATCACACGCGCCACAGGTCTCACGGACCTGCTCATCTGCTCGACACTTTCGCCCAAATACATCGCGCGGCGCCGCGACCGTATCCCGGACCACATCAACCTGATTGATGCCCCCATGTCGGGCGCACAAGTCAAAGCAGATGCTGGGACGCTCACGTTCATGACGGGCGGGAATGTGGACAGGGTCGAACCCCTGCTTGCCGCGATGGGTGATGCGCAACACGATATGGGTGCGCTCGGCGCAGGGATGACAGCTAAGGTTTTGAACAACCTGCTCGCCGCCTCGCACACGGCGATGACGCGGCTTGTGCTCGACTGGGCGGATGCGCAAGGGATGGACGAGCGCAAACTGCTTGATCTGATCCACACGGCCTCTGGCCAGAACTGGCTCGCCAGCGGCTTTGACGAGATTGAGTTTGCGCGTGACGGCTATGACCCCGACAACTCCATCGGGATCCTCGAAAAGGACGCGAGCGCGGCGCTGGACCTCGCCCCAGATGAGGCCATCCTGCCCCGCGCTATCCGGGATGCCATTCGAAATCTGACACCACGGCGCAATGTGTAAGGTAGGTCTTGACCCACCCCGCGTCAGAGACACCTGTGAGCCATGACCGCCCTGCCCGCCCCATTCGATGACTGGTTCGCCAAACGCGGCTGGCAGATCCATCCGCATCAGCAAGCGATGCTGGACGCCGCTGGCGCCCCAGCGCTGATGCTGATCGCGCCCACCGGGGGCGGCAAAACACTCGCGGGGTTTCTGCCGTCCCTCGTCCAACTGGCCGATGGCGCGCATCAGGGGCTGCATACGCTCTATGTCTCGCCACTCAAGGCACTGGCTGCGGACATCAAGCGCAACCTGCGCACGCCTGTCGATGAAATGGGCCTGCCGATCCGGATCGAAGACCGGACGGGTGACACCACCTACACGCAGAAGCGCCGCCAACGCGCTGACCCGCCGCATATCCTGCTCACGACACCTGAGTCGCTCGCCCTGCTGACAAGTTACGAGGACGCACCGCGCATCTTCCAAGGTCTACAGCGCGTGATCGTCGATGAAATCCACGCGCTTGCCGAAAGCAAACGCGGCGATCAACTGATGCTGGCACTCAGCCGCCTTCAGACCCTCGCCCCCGAGATGCGCCGCGTGGGGCTGTCAGCAACGGTTGAGGACCCTGAAGGCATCGCCGCAAACCTCGCCCGCCATCCCGATCCCTGTCAGATCATCCACGCAGACCCTGGCCCGGTCCCTGATATCAAGATGCTGCTGACCGACGAAAAGCCACCCTGGGCTGGTGGCGGTGCGGCCTATACCATCCCCGCCGTTCTGGCAGAAGTCAAAAAGCACAAAACGACCCTCATCTTCCACAACACCCGCGCGCAGGCCGAGATCTTTTTCCATAACCTCTGGCTGCACAACACCGATGACCTGCCCATCGGCATTCACCACGGTTCACTCGCCCGCGAACAGCGGGAACGGGTGGAGGCCGCGATGGTCGCCGGTGATCTGCGCGCAATTGTCTGCACCGGCTCGCTCGATCTCGGCATCGACTGGGGCGATGTGGATCTGGTGGTGCAAGTCGGCGCGCCCAAGAATGTGAAGCGGCTAGTACAACGCATCGGACGCGCCAACCATCGCTACAACGCGCCGTCAAAAGCGCTGCTCGTCCCTGCCAACCGGTTCGAAGTGGTGGAATGTGTGGCCGCGCTGGAGGCAGTGAAGGATCACGATCTCGACGGCGATCCGCCCGGACCCGGCCCACGCGACGTGCTCTGCCAGCACATTCTGATCCGTGCCTGTGCCGGGCCATTCAGCGACGATGACCTCTACGCTGAAATCAAGACCGTCGGCGCCTATCGGACCCTTTCGCGCGCCGCCTTTGACGACTGTCTCGATTTCGTGGCGACCGGCGGCTATGCCCTGCGCGCCTATGACAAGTGGAAGCGTCTGCTGCAAACCGCCGATGGGATGTGGCAACTGCGCGACCCCCGCGCGGCGCAACGCATCCGCATGAACATCGGCACCATTCAGGACACCGACACGCTGAAAGTCCGCATGAAGGGTAACTTCAAGCCCCTGGGTGAGGTGGAAGAGGCATTTGCCGCAACCCTCACCCCCGGTGACACCTTTCTGATCGGCGGGCAGGTCGTGCGCTATGAAAGCCTGAAGGAAATGACCGTGGAGGTGACGCGACGCGGCGACAAACAGCCCAAGATCGCGACCTTCATGGGCACGAAATTCGCCAATTCCACGCAGCTGTCGAAGCGCATCCTGCACATGTTCCACCAGCCAGATTGGCCCGAACTGCCCGCCCATACCGCCGAATGGCTGGCGCTACAGCGCGAGGTGTCCAAACTGCCAGAGGCCGATCGGATCATGGTCGAAACCTTCCCGCATGAAGGCCGCCACCACGTCTGCGCCTACGGCTTTGCCGGCCGCAACGCGATGCAGACGCTGGGCATGCTTTTGTCGCAGCGGATGGAGGAGGAAGGGCTGCACCCTCTTGGTTTCGTCGCCACGGACTACGCCACGCTGATCTGGGGTCTGGACCCGGTGGATGACCCCGCCCCGCTCTTTGAGGCCAATAACCTGCGCGCGGATTTTGACACGTGGCTGTCGGGCAATGCCGTGATGAAAAAGACGTTCCGCGGTGCCGCGACGATTGCCGGGCTCATCGAACGCAACTTACCGCAGACGCGCAAGACGGGGCGGCAGGCCACGTTTTCCTCCGACATCCTCTACGACACGCTGTCGAAATACGACCCAGAACACCTGATGCTCCGCATCACGCAAGAAGAGGCGATGAAAGGCCTCGTGGATTTCGGCAGGATCGAAGAAATGCTGACCCGCACCCGGGGCCGCGTGGATCATGTGCCGCTGAAACGCGTCTCGCCCCTGTCGCTCCCAATGTTCCTGGAACAAGGGCGGATCGCCCTGCAGGGCGAAGGCCGAGAACGCCTGATGGAGGATGAGGCCGCGCGCCTGATGGAAGAGGCCGGGCTTGCGGCAGAGTGACACTTGCACAGACCACACGGATCGGCGAAGAACATTGCATGAACGCCCACGCCTTCACTTTCTGCGATACGCCCTGTCACGCCCTGCCCTCTGGTGCGCTCTTTCTGCCAGATGACGGGGTGCTTTGCGTCTCTGACCTGCATCTGGGCAAGTCCGACCGGATCGCGCGCCGCAGTGGTGTGATGCTGCCCCCCT
>JBCBOD010000038.1:0-28581 GCA_039821425.1 Pseudomonadota bacterium | reverse complement strand
CGCATCCGACGTCATCGCGCAGAAGTATTTCCGCAAGGCTGGTGTCCCTTCTGAGCTGAAGAAGGTGAAAGAAAAGGGTGTGCCGGAGTTCCTGTGGCGGTCTGAGCCCGCAAAGGGCGCGACCTTCGGCGGTGAGACCTCGGCCAAGCAGGTGTTCGATCGTCTGGCAGGCGCATGGACCTACTGGGGCTGGAAGGGCGGCTATTTCTCATCCGAGGACGACGCCCGCGCCTATTTTGACGAGATGCGCTACATGCTGGCGACTCAGCGCGCTGCCCCCAACAGCCCGCAGTGGTTCAACACAGGCCTACACTGGGCCTACGGCATCGACGGGCCTGCGCAAGGGCACCACTATGTCGACTATAAGACCGGTGAGCTGACAAAGTCCGCCTCCTCTTACGAACATCCGCAGCCGCATGCGTGCTTTATCCAGTCGGTTGACGATGATCTGGTCAACGATGGCGGCATCATGGACCTCTGGGTGCGTGAGGCGCGTCTGTTCAAGTACGGCTCCGGCACCGGCACGAACTTCTCGTCGTTGCGGGGCGAGGGCGAGCCACTATCCGGTGGGGGCAAGTCATCCGGCCTCATGGGTTTTCTGAAGATCGGTGACCGCGCTGCTGGTGCGATCAAATCCGGCGGCACCACGCGCCGCGCGGCCAAGATGGTGATCGTGGACGCTGATCACCCCGATATCGAAGAATTCATCAACTGGAAGGTCATCGAAGAGCAGAAAGTGGCGTCGATCGTCGCAGGCTCCAAGATGCACGCGAAGTACCTGAATGCGATCTTTGCGGCGATCAAGACCTGGGATGGTGACGCAGACGCGGCCTATGATCCGAAGGTGAATGAGACTCTGGCAGGCGCGGTGCGTGACGCAAAAAAGTCATCGATCCCAGAGACTTACATCAAGCGTGTGCTGGACTATGCCAAGCAGGGCTACACCAGCATCGAGTTCCCGACCTACGACACCGATTGGGACAGCGAGGCCTACAGCAGCGTTTCGGGCCAGAACTCCAACAACTCCATCCGCGTGACGGATGCGTTCTTGCAGGCCGTAGAAGACGACGCAGATTGGAAGCTGATCAACCGCAAGAACGGTGAAGTGGCCAAAATCATCAAGGCGCGCGAGCTGTGGGAGCAGGTGGGGCACGCCGCGTGGGCCTGCGCCGATCCCGGCATCCAATACCATGACACCGTAAATGCGTGGCACACATGCCCTGAAGACGGTGAGATTCGCGGCTCAAACCCTTGTTCTGAATACATGTTCCTGGATGATACGGCGTGTAACCTCGCCTCTATGAACCTGCTGACCTTCTACAAGGATGGCGTGTTCCAGGTTGAGGATTACATGCACGCCACGCGCCTTTGGACTGTGACGCTCGAAATCTCTGTCATGATGGCGCAGTTCCCGTCGAAGGAGATTGCGCAGCGGTCCTACGACTTCCGCACGCTGGGTCTTGGCTATGCCAACATCGGCGGCCTCTTGATGAACATGGGGCTCGGCTATGACAGTGATGAAGGCCGCGCGATCTGTGCCGCGCTGACGGCGATCATGTCCGGCGTGTCCTATGCCACATCTGCCGAAATGGCCGGTGAGCTGGGCGCGTTCCCCGGGTACAAGAAAAACAGCAAGCATATGCTGCGGGTGATCAAGAACCACCGGCAGGCCTCATTGGGCAAGACCACGGGCTATGACAAGCTGGCGGTGAAGCCTGTGGCGCTCGACCACGCGAACTGCCCAGATAAGCGGCTGATCGAACTGGCGGTTTCCGCTTGGGACGATGCGCTCGCCAAGGGCAAGAAGCACGGCTATCGCAATGCGCAGGTCTCTGTCATTGCGCCGACCGGCACGATTGGTCTGGTCATGGATTGCGACACGACAGGGATCGAGCCTGACTTTGCGCTGGTGAAGTTCAAGAAGCTGGCCGGTGGCGGCTATTTCAAGATCATCAACCAGTCTGTGCCAGCAGCCCTTGAGGTCCTCGGCTATGGCTCTGCGCAAATCGAAGAGATCATCGCTTACGCGGTGGGCCATGGTTCCATCGGGCAGGCACCTGCGATCAACCACACCAGCCTGATCGGCCATGGGTTCGGGCAGGCGGAACTGGACAAGATCGAAGGTGCGCTCGCCTCGGCGTTCGACATCCGCTTTGTTTTCAACCAGTGGACGCTGGGCGAAGAGTTCTGCACCAAGACGCTGGGCATTCCTGCAGAGAAGCTGAATGACCCAACCTTCGACCTGCTGCGCCACCTCGGCTATTCCAAGGCCGAAATCGACGCGGCCAATGACCATGTTTGCGGGACGATGACGCTGGAAGGTGCGCCGCACCTGAAGGAAGAGCACTATAACGTCTTCGACTGCGCCAACCCCTGCGGCAAGAAGGGCAAGCGTTACCTGAGCGTGGACAGCCACATCTACATGATGGCCGCCGCGCAGTCCTTCATCTCCGGCGCAATCTCCAAGACGATCAACATGCCAAACGATGCGACGATCGAGGACTGCCAGAAGGCCTATGAGCTGTCGTGGTCGCTGGGTGTGAAGGCCAACGCGCTTTACCGTGATGGCTCCAAGCTGTCCCAGCCGCTGGCCGCTGCACTCGTCGAAGATGACGACGAAGCGCAAGAGGTTCTGGAAACCGGCACACCACAAGAAAAGGCTGCCGTGCTGGCCGAGAAGGTGATCGAAAAGGTCATCGTGCAAGAGGTCCGCAACCGTGAGCGGGAGAAGATGCCGCAGCGGCGCAAGGGTTACACCCAGAAAGCCATCGTTGGCGGACACAAAGTGTACCTGCGGACGGGTGAGTATGAAGACGGCTCCTTGGGCGAGATCTTCATCGACATGCACAAGGAAGGTGCCGGCTTCCGCGCGATGATGAACAACTTCGCAATCGCCGTCTCCGTCGGGCTGCAGTACGGTGTGCCGCTGGAAGAGTTCGTGGATGCCTTCACCTTCACGAAGTTCGAGCCGGCGGGCATGGTCCAAGGCAACGACAGCATCAAGAACGCCACGTCGATCCTCGACTATATCTTCCGCGAACTGGCTGTCAGCTACCTCGACCGCACAGATCTGGCGCATGTGAAGCCGGAAGGCGCCACATTCGACGACATCGGCCGAGGCGAAGAAGAGGGTGTGTCCAACGTTCAGGCCCCGACTGAGAACGCCGCGACGCGGTCCCTCGAAGTGCTCAAGCAGATCTCCTCAACCGGATACCTGCGCAAGCGGATGCCGCAGGATCTGGTGGTGCTGCAGGGCGGGGTCGGGGCCACGGCCTTGGCAACCGGAACCGATGCCTCTGCCGCGCTGCAAACTTTGGTGCCGGAAGTCAGCGAAAGCGTGGTTGCTACGGGCACTGCCACAACGCTCAGCGCACGGGATAAGGCCAAGATGCAAGGCTACGAAGGTGACCCTTGCGGCGAGTGCGGCAACTACACGCTGGTGCGGAACGGCACCTGCATGAAGTGCAACACTTGCGGGGCGACATCGGGCTGCAGTTAACGATTTATCGCTTCCGGGGCGGGTGCGCTCGCCCCCGGCGCGGATCAGGCCGCAGGCAAAAAACCGGGCGGTACATAATGAGTGAGCTTGATCAGCGAAACTATGGGGGGCCTCAGGCCCCCCTTTTTTCATGCTAGTGTGAGACCGCACCCCGGACTTGATCCGGTGTCTCCTCCGCCCAAAAAGAAGGTCGTGGTTCGTGTCAGGGCCAAAGACAACATCACACCTTTTCAAAACCGCCGGTCCGTGCGCATGATCACGGCAGTGTTAGGGACTGCCGCATGACTGATTTCCTCCTCCTCGCCTTTATCTTTCTGATCGCCGGTGTGATCGCCGTGCCGATTGCCACGCGCTTTGGCTTGGGGTCGGTGCTGGGCTACCTGATCGCCGGGATCGTGATCAGCCCGATCCTTGCCGTGCTCAACGTCGATGTGATCTCGATCCAGCATTTTGCCGAGTTTGGTGTGGTCATGATGCTCTTCCTTGTCGGGTTGGAGTTGGAGCCCAAGCGGCTATGGCAGATGCGCGGCCAGCTCTTGGGGCTGGGTGGGGGCCAGGTGGGACTGACAGCGCTGGCCATCATGGCGCTGGCCATGCTTTTCGGCCTCGGGTGGACGGTGGCACTGGCCGTCGGCCTGATCCTGGCATTAAGTTCGACCGCTATCGTGCTGCAAACGCTCAATGAAAAGGGTCTGATGAAAAGCGATGGCGGGCAGTCCAGTTTCTCGGTTCTGCTGGCACAGGACATCGCGGTGATCCCAATGCTGGCGCTGATGCCGCTACTGGCAATGCCCGAGCTTCTGGATGTGGCCGGAGACGTGGCGCATGGTGCTGACGCTGCACATGGGGATAGCCACGGAGCCGGCCACGGCGATGATCACGGCGGTGACCATGGAAGTGGGATGAGCCTCGTTGCGGGGCTGAATGGTTGGCAGACGGCGCTTGTGAACGTCTTCGCGATTGCCGCCGTTGTGGGCGCAGGCAGTTTTCTGACCCGCCCGATCTTTCGCTTTATCGCTGCAGCCAATCTGCGCGAGCTTTTCACCGCCACGGCCCTTATGATGGTGATTGGCATCGCTCTCTTGATGTCGCTTGTTGGACTGTCCCCGGCGTTGGGGACGTTCCTTGCGGGCGTTGTTCTGGCCAACAGCGAATACCGGCACGAGTTGGAGTCGGACATCGACCCGTTCAAGGGACTGCTTCTGGGCCTCTTCTTCATGACCGTCGGGGCCGGGATCAACTTTACGCTGCTGTCCGAAAACCTGCTGTTGATCCTTGGACTGACGGTTCTGCTGATCGCGGTAAAGGCGGCTGTGTTGGTTGTCTTGGCGGTTCTCTTCAAATTGCGCGGGGCTGACAAATGGTTGCTGGCGCTCAGCCTCGCACAGGCCGGTGAATTTGGATTTGTCCTTTTGTCTTTCTCGGTCAGCAGCGCGATCCTGCCGCAGGCACTGGCCGATCAACTCCTGCTGGTGGTGGCGATTTCGATGATGCTGACGCCGCTTCTCTTCATCTTCTATGACCGGGTGATCGTGCCGCGCTATGCCGAAGGGGCAGAGGCTGAGGCGGATGAGATTGAAGAGCAGGGCGATGTTATCATCGCTGGTGCCGGTCGCGTGGGCGGGATCGTCCGGCGGATCATGTCTGCGGCGGGATATAACCTGACGGTGATAGATTACAACGCGCAACACCTTGAAAATATGCGCCGTTTTGGGGCGCGGATTTACTACGGTGATGCCACACGCCCCGATCTGCTTCACGCGGCCGGGCTGGAAAAGGCGAAGGTTTTTGTTGTCGCGATTGATGATGAGGACAAGATCACTGAACTGGTGCGCTATGTGATTAAGCACGCGCCGCATGTGCATGTCGTCGCGCGCGCTGTGAACCGGCACCATGTCTACAACCTTTGGGCTGCGGGTTGTCGAGATATTATTCGCGATACCTACGACAGTTCGCTGCGGATGGGCCGTTCAGCGCTGGAGGCCATGGATATCCCGCAAGAGAACGCACGGAAGATGGTGGACGCGTTTAATCGGTTGGATCGGTCGTCGATGATCTCGCTCGCGGATGCCTACGACCCGAACATCCCCGTGATGGAGAACGAGACCTACATCGCCCGGGTTCAGGAAATCCTCGGGCCGCGCGAGGCGCAGTTGCACGTCGAGATGATGCATATTCTGGATACAGGTGAGATGCCGGAGGCAGAGATGTTCGCCGATATTGGAAAGCCCGCTAGCGCGGAATCGTGACGTCCGGCGCTGCCATCGTAAAGCCCTCGAACTGAAAGCCGGGGCTGACGGTGCATCCAACAAGCGTCCAGGCGCCGGTGGTGGCGGCCATTTGCCAGTGATCTTTCGGGACGATGATTTGTGGCGCCTGTCCGGCAGTGAGGTCAGGGCCAAGCAGGTGGTCTGTGGCGGGCCCCTCAAGATCCGGGGCTAACGACAAGATCAAAGGCGCACCCGCGTAAAAGTGCCAGATTTCAACAGCATCAACAGCGTGCCAGTGGCTGGCTTGCCCTTCTTTCAGCAGAAAATAGATGCAGGTTCCACTGGCCCGTCCGGCGTTGTCTGCGGCCCATGTCTGGCGGTAGAAACCGCCCTCGGGGTGCGGGGCGAGGTTGAGCTGGGCGATGATGTCGTCGGCTGTCATGTCAGGCATGGGATGTGGGGGGCTGCGGATTTTGGCAGGACGCCAGTGGCGCGCGGGTCTGGATAGATCTCAACCACCGTTTTGTAGGGGGTGAAACCGGCCTTTTGGTAAAAGGCCAAGGCGCGCGGATCGTCGTAGTTGCAGGTGTGAACAAAGAAGCGCTTGATCGGGCGGGCGAAGGCCTGCTGCTGCGCGAGGGCCATCATCGGGCCGCCGAGACCCAAGCCCGTGGCGGAGGGAATCAGGCCAAAGTAGACAAGCTCGCATGCCTGATCCTCGGAAAATGCGAGTTCGACGAGGCCGATTGCTTCACCGTTCTTGCGGATGACCCAGCGCTCCGTTGCCGGGTCGGAAATTGCAGCGGCGAGTGCCGCATCCGACAGCGTCAGCCGCCCACACCAGAGCCACGGTGTGCCCACCGCACGGTAGAGCGTCAGGTAATCCGCAACGCTCAATGCTTCTTGCGCTGCTGTCATCCCTTCGGGGAAGGGCTTGGCTTGCATCTCGGGAGCTGCCATCTCCAGATAGGTCACGACAGCGGCCAAATGGCCGGGCCGGACGTCGTGAAGACCTGGTGAAAGTGTCATGCCTTCAGGATGCTGCGGCCCGCATATTCGGCACTTTCGCCCAGCGATTCCTCGATGCGAATCAACTGGTTGTACTTTGCCAGCCGGTCAGAGCGGGAAAGGGAGCCGGTCTTGATCTGCCCGCAGTTCGTGGCCACTGCCAGATCTGCAATCGTGGCATCCTCGGTCTCGCCAGAGCGGTGCGACATCACGTTGGTGAACCGTGCACGGTGGGCCATATCCACGGCCTTGAGCGTTTCGGTCAGCGTGCCGATCTGGTTGACCTTCACCAGCATGGAATTGGCAGAGCCCTTGGCGATGCCATCGGCCAGACGGGCAGGGTTCGTCACAAAGAGGTCGTCACCCACCAGCTGCACGGTGTCACCGATCTTGTCGGTCAGCATCTTCCAACCGTCCCAGTCATCCTCTGCCATACCGTCCTCGATGCTGATAATCGGGTAGTCGGCCACGAGTTTGGCAAGATAGTCGGCGTTTTCTTCGGAGGTCAGCGCAGTGCCTTCGCCCACCATCTCGTACTTGCCGTTCTTGTAGTATTCGGTCGAGGCGCAATCGAGCGCGAGGTAGATATCCTCGCCCGCCTTGTAGCCTGCCTTTTCAATCGAGGTGATGATGAAATCGAGCGCCACGCGGGTGCTTTCAAGGTTTGGGGCAAAGCCGCCCTCATCACCGATGCCGGTGTTGTGGCCAGCGGCGGAAAGCTCTTTCTTCAGCGTGTGAAACACTTCGGATCCCATGCGCACGGCCTCGCGGATGTTGGCCGCACTGACAGGCATGATCATGAATTCCTGAATGTCGATCGGGTTGTCGGCATGTTCGCCGCCGTTGATGATGTTCATCATCGGAACGGGCAGGGTGCGGGCGGATGTGCCGCCGATGTAGCGATAGAGCGGTTGTGTGGTGTAGTCCGCGGCCGCCTTGGCCACGGCCATGGACACGCCCAGAATGGCATTGGCGCCCAAACGGCCCTTGTTCCCGGTGCCGTCGAGTTCGATCATCGCCTCGTCAATCGCCACTTGCTCGGTCGCATCCATCCCCAGGATCGCCTCTGCAATCTCACCGTTCACGGCGGCCACGGCCTCCAACACGCCTTTGCCCATGTAGCGGCCCTTATCGCCGTCGCGCTTTTCCACGGCTTCATGCGCGCCGGTCGAGGCCCCTGATGGCACTGCCGCGCGGCCCATGGTGCCGTCATCAAGGGTCAAATCCACCTCCACCGTGGGGTTGCCGCGGCTGTCAAGGATTTCGCGGGCGTGAATGTCGATGATGGTGCTCATATTGGGTCCCTCCCAAGGGGTGTTAGCGGTATCAGCGCCTCTATAGCGCGGGTTCTGCGGCTTTGGAAGCGCGCGCCAAGCGCGCCTCTCTCGCCAAGGTGTAGATGCCCGATGCGATCACGATTGTTGCCCCGATCAGGGTGGCCGCATCCGGAATTTCGGCAAAGGCAAGGTAGCCGATGATCAGGGCAAAGATCATGCGGCTGTAACGGAAGGATGAAATAATGCCGGCGTTGCCGCCGCGTGTGGCTGCGACGATGGCGAGATAGGCGAACATCGCAATGATCACGCCAGCAAACAGGATCCCCCATTGGGCGGAGTCCGGCATGACTGCCGTTTGGCCCAGAGCCAAAACCAAGACCCATGCGGCAGGCGCGACAAAGGCGAAGGCGTGGATGCCCAGCTGCACACCGGTCAATTGCACGGTCAAGCTGCGGGTGATCAGGTCGCGCGCCGCAAGGCCCAGCATACCTCCGACAGCGAGCAGGGTCGCAGGAACAAAGCCCTCCATCCCCGGGCGGATGATGATGAGGACACCAATGAACCCGACCAAGATCGCGAGCCACCGGCGCCAACCGACCTCTTGCCCCAGAAACAGCGCGGCGCCCATCGCAACGACGAGTGGAGTTGCCTGTATCACGGCAGAGGCTGTGGTCAGCGGGATCATGGCAAGGGCCGAAACGAAAAAGCAGGATCCGATCACCTCACACAGGCTACGCAGGATCACCCGTGGGTTCAGGTAGTCAGGATGCCATGCGGCTTGGCCGCGCATAACAGACCAGGCCACAAAGATCAGGAGCCCCCCAAAGCAGATCAATGACAGCACCTGTCCTGCTGGCATCACGCCCGCCAGCGCCTTGATCATTGCATCCTCCACCGCAAAGCAGAACATCGCCAGCACCATGAAGGCTGCGCCGCGCAGATTGTCCAAGGGTCAGTCGCCCTTCTTGTTGAGCGGGGTGCCGTAAAGCTCTAGCCGGTGGCCCATCAGGCGATAGCCGAGCTTCGCTGCGATCTTTTCCTGTAGCGCTTCGATCTCTTCATCGACGAACTCGATCACCTCGCCAGAGTTGACGTCGATCAGGTGATCATGGTGTTCACGGTCTGCGGCCTCGTACCGGGCGCGACCATCGCCAAATTCCAGCTTTTCGAGGATCCCGGTTTCCTCAAACAGTTTGACAGTGCGATAGACGGTCGCGAGTGAGATTTTCGGGTCCTGGGCTGCGGCGCGGTTATAGAGCTCTTCCACATCCGGATGATCGTCGGCGTCTTGGAGAATGGCAGCGATGACACGCCGCTGGTCGGTCATGCGCAGACCGTTTGCCTCACACCGTTCCAGAATTGTGGATGCCATACCGCCCCCTTTTCGTCTTGCGGACCTGATAGCGGGCCGGTCGCGAAACTTCCACCCTAGAGCGTCAGTCGTCCTTCCATCACCTTTACGGCGGTCCCACTGATCGTGATGGCGACGTCCGCTGCGCGGGTGGATTTGGCATGGATCGTCGATGGCCGCCCCATGGTTTCGCCCTGTGTGATGGTGAGGCTAAGGTCGGCCTCAAGAATATCGGTCAACAGCGCTGTCAATGCAGCCGCCGCACTGCCTGTCGCGGGATCCTCTGGAATGTTGTCGAGCGGGGCGAACATGCGGGCATCAACCGCTTGTCCGCTGCGAACATAGGCAAAGATCGCAAAGTCGATGTCGGTCGGGTAGCGGGAGGCACCTTCCCGGAACTTGTCGATCGCAGGGGCGCAGGCGGTAAGCGCCGCTTTGTCGCGCAGTTCCACGAACACGAAGGGCAGGCCAACGCCAGCCTGCATCGGTGCGTGCGTCTGCGATGTGACAGCATCTTCCGAAAGGCCCAAACAGGCCGCGACAAGCGGGATGTCGGGTGAGCCAACCCGTTCAAGCGGGACCATGGTGGTGAAAGCGGCATTTTCCCCGTCGAACCCGCAGGGAATGGGCCCCACCCCAAGCTCCAACACCATCGGGCCGTCGCGACCTGCATCGCGCAACGCTATCGCGGTGCCGATAGTGGGATGTCCGGCGAAAGGGATTTCCATTGTTGGGGTAAAGATCCTGACCCTGGCGGTGTGATCTGGATTTTCGGGCGGGTAAACGAAAGTCGTCTCGGAGAAATTGAACTCGCGCGCGATCTTTTGCAGCTGGTCTTCTGGCACGGCTTGCGCATGAGGGATCACCGCCAGCGGGTTGCCCCCGAACCGGCAGTCGGTAAAAACGTCATACACAACGTAGCTGGTCATTGCGCTGTCTCTGGGGCGCTGACCTTCCTCGCCAGACCCGCCACTGTCAGCCCCTGCAGGATGATCGAGAAGATCACGATCATATAGGTGGCGGTCAGGATCAGTGGTTTCCAATCGCTGTCGGGCAGTGACAGGGCGAGTGCAACCGAAATCCCGCCTTTCAACCCGCCCCATGTCATGATCGGGATCACCCCGGTGGAGAATTCGCGGAACGGTTTCAGGATCAGGATTGGCACAGCTACCGCGGCGAGGCGCCCGACAAGTGCCAGCGCGATGGCCGCGACACCGGCGACGAGGTAGTCCAGCTCAAAGGCAATCGCAAAGACCTCTACGCCGATCAGCAGGAAAAGCACCGCGTTCAGGATCTCATCAATCAGCTTCCAGAAGGCATCGACATAGTCGCGCGTCTCGGCAGACATACCGTCTTTCGTGCCCACGTGGCCGATCAAGAGGCCCGCACACACCGCCATGATCGGGGCAGAGACGTGCAGGTAAATGGCCAGCTCATATCCGCCAAAGGCGAGGCCAAGGGTCAGCAGCACCTCCAGCGAATAGTCATCAATCCGGCGCATCACGCGGAAAGTCAGCCAGCCTAGCACGATGCCAAGAACGGCCCCACCCACGGCCTCTTGAAAGAACAGCGTCGCAGCACCGCCAAGGCCTGATCCGTGATCATCCCCATGCGGAAACGCAAGGCCCACCAGCACAAGGAACACCACATAGCCGACACCGTCGTTGAAAAGGCTCTCGCCCGCGATCTTTGTTTCCAGCGACTTCTTCAGGTTCGCCTGCCGCAGAACCCCTAACACAGCAACCGGGTCTGTGGGGGAGACCAATGCGCCAAAGACCAGCGCAATCAGGATCGGCATGCCCGTGATCCAGGAAAACGCATAGCCGACAAGAAGGGTCGACAGCGCAATGCCGATGGTGGCCATCAGCGCCACGACAACCCATTCGCGTTTCAGATCCGACAGCTTAACGTGCAGCGCCCCGGCAAAAAGGAGTAGCCCCAGCATCCCTTCGAGGAGCGCATCCGAGAAGGCGATGCCCAAGACAGCCTCACGCACCACATCAGCAACGCCAAGGGCGGGGATCGCGAGATCCAGCAGCATGACGCCAAAGGACGCCAGCAATGCCACGACAAGTATGCCAATCGCCGACGGCAGCCGCAGGAAAAGGTAGTTGATCGCCCCGAACACCCCGGCCAGAACGATCAGAAGCGAGGTAATCTGCAGGAAACTCATCGCGTCAGCCCAGTTGCACCAGCGCGTGGCGTTTCTTGCCCGCGCTCAACTTGATTGGCTCCGCAAGGGCGCCCGCGTCGATCATCAGACCTGCCTCGGTCAGGGGTTCGTCGTTCAAACGCGCTCCGTTTTCTGCGATCAGGCGTTTTGCTTCTTTGCCCGACTTGGCGAGCCCTGATTTCACGATCAGCTGCACGATGGAAACGCCATCACCCAGATCAGCGGCAGATAGCGTCAGCGTAGGTAAATCATCCCCTACGCCCCCCTTTTCGAAGACCTCGCGCGCGGTTGCTTCGGCAGCTTTCGCAGCATCCGCCCCGTGCAACAGCGTCGTGACCTCATTGGCGAGGATGATCTTGGCTTCGTTGATTTTAGACCCTTCCAGCGCGCCAAGGCGGTCGCATTCTTCCACCGGCAATTCGGTGTAGAGCTTCAGGAACCGGCCCGTATCTGCATCCGTCGTATTCCGCCAGAACTGCCAGAACTCGTAGGGTGAGCGCATGTCGGCGTTCAGCCAGACGGCACCCGTCGCGGATTTGCCCATCTTCTTGCCGTCGCTGGTCGTCAAAAGGGGTGATGTCAGACCATATATTTCTTGATCCAGCACCCGGCGCGTCAGGTCGATGCCGTTGACGATATTTCCCCACTGGTCGGACCCACCCAGCTGCAGCAAGCAACCATAACGGCGGTTCAACTCTAGAAAGTCATAGGCCTGCAGGATCATGTAGTTGAACTCGAGGAACGACAGCGATTGTTCGCGGTCCAGCCGCGACTTCACGCTCTCGAACGACAGCATCCGGTTGATCGAAAAATGCCGCCCGATATCGCGCAGAAAGTCGAGGTAGTTCAGGCCATCCAGCCATTCCGCATTATTGATCATCATCGCGTCGGTTGGGCCGTCGCCATAGGTCAGGTAGGATGCAAAAACCTGTTTGATGCCAGCGATATTGGCGTCAATCTGCTCCGGCCCCAGCAATGGGCGCTCATCAGCCCGAAAGGATGGGTCACCTACCTTGGTTGTCCCGCCACCCATCAGCGTTATGGGCTTGTGCCCGGTCTTTTGCAGCCAGCGCAGCATCATGATCTGGATCAGGCTGCCCACGTGCAGCGAGGTCGCCGTCGCATCAAACCCGATATAGGCAGGCACCACCCCTTTGCTCAGCGCCTCATCAAGGCCCTGATAATCCGTGCAATCGGCCAGAAAACCGCGTGTCATCATGACGTTCATGAAGTCGGATTTCGGGTGGTAGGTCATTGGCTTGTCCCCCGCTACGTCAACGTGCACTCTATAGCTACGACGCTGGGTGAGGGAAAGCGTATGTTGCAGGCAGAGGCCTTCACGGCCCTTGGCACGATGTCCGGCACGTCGCTTGATGGCGTCGATGCCGCTGTGCTGGTCACCGATGGCGTTGAAATCCTAGGATTTGGGCCAACGATGTACCGTCCTTACAGCAAGGTGGAACGGGCCGTGCTCCGTGCCTCGCTGGGGTATTGGCACACCGATGATGTCCGGTTGCCTGCCGCACTGGTCGAGGCCGCGCATCTGGAAGTCATGCGCGGTATGGGCCCGGTCGATATTGGCGGGTTTCATGGGCAGACATTGGCGCATGATCCTAATGGACGGGGCACGCACCAATGCGGGAACGGTCAAATCCTTGCGGATGCGCTTGGTTATCCCGTGGTGTGGGATTTCCGGGCCGCCGATGTGGCGGCAGGCGGGCAGGGCGCGCCGCTTGCCCCGTTCTATCATTTCGCACTGGCAAAATGGATCGGGGCGGACGCTCCGGTCGTCTTTCTCAACCTTGGTGGCGTAGGCAATATCACGTGGGTCGATCCCCGGTGTGATGATCCCGCGGATCCGGGCGCGCTGCTGGCATTCGATACCGGGCCGGCGAATGCGCCGATGAATGATCTGATGCAGGATCGATTGGGCAAGCCTTATGACGCCGGTGGCAAGCTGGCAAAGAAAGGCACGGTTCGCGCGGCGGTCATAGAGGAATTTGCGACACATCCCTATTTCTCGGAGCCTGCGCCAAAGTCGCTGGACAGAGACGCTTTTGCCGGACTTCTGACCGCTGTCGCGCAAATGGATGATGCTGACGCCTTGGCTACATTGGCGCAGGCTGTGGTGGTCAGCGTAGCACGGGGTCTGACGCTGTGCCCGGAGCCGCCAGCGCGGGTCTTCGTGATGGGGGGCGGGCGCCAGAACAAGGCCGTGATGAAGGGGCTGAAACGCACGCTCGGATGTCCGGTGAAGCCTATCGAAACGGCAGGACTAAACGGCGATATGATCGAGGCACAGGCCTTTGCCTATCTCGCGGTCCGCAGCGCCCGGGGGCTGCCCCTTTCGTGCCCGCAGACCACGGGTGTAGCGTCGCCCTGCCAGGGTGGTCGATTGGCTGAACCCTTCAAGAGCATGCAATAATTCGTGCGTTTTCTGCGCTGTTTATTGCCCATTCATGCACAATCACGCCGAAATCACTGAAATGTGTCAGTCATAGGCCAAACATGGCCGACGCAATACTGGTCGTTCCGCTCATTCCTGCCGATGTGTTTGCGCATGCAGCAACAGCCGTTGAACGGCAAAATGGAGGTGTCACATGTGGCGCATTCAACAACCGTTCAACGGAGATCAAAAATGAATACGTCATCCCGATACGCCTTCCCGAGCATGCTGGCGGTTTCCCTTGTCCTGACGGGTGGGGCAGCCGCGGCGGGCGGATTGTCAGAGCCTGTTGCGGCCCCTGCGCCAGCCCCTGTCGCCGTCGCGCCCGCCCCTGTGCCGCGCGGCACGGATTGGACCGGGTTCTACGCCGGTGGCCAGCTTGGCTACGGGCGGCTCGATTCCAGTTCCATTGATGATGAGGATGATCCGGCTGGTGCCATCTATGGCGTGCACGCTGGCTATAACTACGATTTCGGCACGCTCGTGCTGGGGGGTGAGGTGGATTACGACCTCACCAACATCGAAATTGACTCGCCCGCATCCGAGGTCGACAGCGTCGCCCGCGCCAAGGTGAAGCTGGGCTATGATGCAGGGCAGGTCATGCCATATTTCACCGCCGGTGTTGCACGGGTCGCAACAACCGACGACCTTGATGGTGACACGGATGGGAGCTTTGCCGGCCTCGGTGTGTCCTACCTGCTCAGCGACAACCTCATCCTGGGTGGTGAAGTGCTGCAGCACCAGTTTGAGGATTTCGTGGATAACGACGGGGTTGATGTAGATGCGACCACGCTGTCGCTTCGGGCATCATTCCGTTTCTGACAACAATCGTATCAGTATCCCGCTGGACTGTCCCTTCCCCTTCAAACTTTCACGGGATGCTGCATCTGGGGTCTGCCTTCAAGGCAGGCCCCCTTTTTATGTCGCGACGCGCGCTTGGGCGAAACTGACCAGACGGCGCAACGCGTCAACGTAAGCATCATCATCAACGGTCATCGCGACGCGCAAGTGACCGGCTGCTGCCTGACCAAAGCTTTCACCCGGCATGACGGCGATTTTTTCGGCATCAAGCAGCGCGTTGGCAAAACTGTTGCCATCCATCCCGGTCGCCCGGATGTCGAGCATCACATACATTGCACCTTCGGCGGGCAGGGCGCGGACAACGTTCTGTCCGGCCAGCGCATCAATTGTGAGCGCGCGGCGGCGGCGGAAGGGTTCTGCGACGGCCTCTTCCACGTCCATACCTTGGCCCAATGCAAATTCTGCGGCGTCCTGGATGAAGCCGGCGACGCCGTAAGTTGTGTGCGTCGCCAGATTGATCAGCCCGGCAATCGCCTCTTCCGGCCCGCAGATCCAGCCGATGCGGCTGCCCGTCATGGCGTGGCTTTTCGACATAGAGCCGACGACCAGCGTGCGTTCCCCCATGCCGGGCAGGCTGCGGGGGCTGATATGCGCGCCCTCCCAGACCTGCGTGTCATAGACCTCGTCCGAGATCAGCCAGAGATCGTGGTCTTTCGCGACCGTCGCGATGCCGTTCAGGGTTTCGGCGCTGTAGACGGCCCCGGTGGGATTGTTCGGCGTGTTCACCAGCAACGACCGGGCGCCCGCCGCGGCCGCCTTCAGCGCGTCACGGCTTGGCTGAAACGCGGTGTCAGGCGATGTAACGATGGCCTTCGGCATTGCACCCGCGCCGCGGATCGTGCCGGGGTAGGTGGCGTAATATGGGTCGACATAGAGCGCCGTATCGCCCGGATTACAGGCCACCATGTGCGACGCAAAAAGTGCTGCCTGCCCACCCGGGGTGATCAGGATGTTGTCTCGGGTCGTGGGCACACCTGTCCTCTCAGCGATCCGCGCGGCAACGGTGTCACGCAAGCTGGCCGTCCCAGGCACCATCGCATAGCCCGTGTGGCCCTTTTTCGCGGCACCATGCATCGCATCAAGGATGGCATCGCTTGTGCGAATATCATGCTCACCAATGGTCAGTTCGGTGACAGGCACGCCCGCCGTAACCATGGCGCGGGCCTTGTAGAAAACATCCCACCCGTCGGACCCGCCGCCGGTGATGTTTGTGATACGGTTCGATAGCTGCATGTGGCGGAGGGGAACGCCCTTTTCGCGCCCGTGTCAATCACTTGTGACGCGCAGATTGCGGGGGCCGGGGCCTTCGGCTGATTTTGCATCGTCGGGGTTGTAAAGTGCGCAAGATTTCAAACTCAGGCAGCCGCAACCGATGCACCCATCCAGCTTGTCACGCAGGTCTTCCAGTGCTGCGATCCGTGCGTCGATATCGCGGCGAAACTGGCGGCTGATGCGGGTCCAGTCAGCCTTTGTCGGCGCTTTGTGATCGGGCAGTGCCCGCAGATGTGGCGCAATTTCAGCCAGCGCAAACCCCAGCTTCTGCGCGGCTATCACGAATGACAGCCGCCTGATGTCCGCGCGCCCATACCGCCTGTGTCCGCCAGCGTTGCGGACCGGTTTGATGATGTCATGTGTTTCGTAAAATCGGATCGCGGATACCGCGAGACCGGTGCGCGCCGACAGATCCCCAATCGTCAATCCTTGCGTCATAAAGAAATCCCTTGATCTAAAGTTAACTTGAGAAATTATAACAGGTTCGTCAGTTGGTTGATAGAGAGGAACTGCCATGGCCGATCAGAGAACACAGCGCTACTGCGCCGACCCCGAGGCGCTGAACGCGCTCAAGCGCGATGGTCTGGGCTGGGGGCATGACCTTGATTGCGGCTGTTTTCACGCGCCGCGAGAAAATCGCACAGCCAACCCTATCAAACGCGTCTTTGCCGCCTTTCAGAAAAGGAAATGAAAATGGCCCATCTTGAACATGTCAACGTCACCGTCTCTGACCCCAAGAAAACCGCAGCCATGCTGATCGATATCTTTGGCTGGCACATCCGCTGGGAGGGCGCCGCGATGGGTGGTGCGGGCTATACCGTGCATGTGGGGAACGAAGAGAGCTATGTCGCCGTCTATTCCGGCAGCAGACCTGACCAGACCGTGCCGAAGGCGGATGCCAGCTATCAAACCCGTGGCGGGCTGAACCATCTTGGGGTCGTGGTCGATGATCTGGCGGCAGTAGAGGCAAAAGTGAACGTCTACGGTCTTACACCGCACAGTCACGCGGACTACGAACCAGGCCAACGCTTCTACTTCCACGATCCCGACGGGATGGAGATCGAGGTGATCAGCTACGCCTGATCAAGCGCGTCACGCACCTTCTTCGGCAGGCCCTTGCGGACGATGTCGTAGGATATGTTCAGACGGTGCTGGAGTTCGTCCGGCGCCGTCTCAAACCTGACCAGAACCCAGCTTTTGTGAAAGTAGGGGGCTTTTGTTGCAGCACCGGCGTCGATCAGCATCTGCGCGGTTTCAACACTGTCGGTCTTGACGCAGACCCCGTCGATCCGATCCCCGAAACACGCAAACATCTTGCCACCCACCTTCCAACTGTCCAACTCTGTCGTTGGATCGGCAGCGGTGGCGCCGGCGAAGGCGGCGCAGATGGCATCAATGGTGGCGCGGGTCATGGACAGAGGATGACAAGCATGGGAGAGGCTGGCAAGGCGGAACGGTGGGCGATGTTCCTGCGCGGCGTGAATGTCGGTGGGCATAGGAAGCTGCCAATGGCCGAACTGCGGGTCATGATGGCCGAGCAATGCGGGGCTGCGAATGTGGCCACCTATATCGCTTCGGGAAATGCGGTGTTTGATGCGGCCGGGGATCAGGCAGGTTTGTCTGAGTCTATCGCTCAGGCCATACACAAGGCGTTTGGCTTCAAAACCGAGGTGCTGCTGCAATACGCAGACGAGCTGCGCGCCGTGGTTTCTAGCTGCCCTTTTCCCGAAGCTGCAGGCAACCAGGTGATTGGCTATCTGTGCTTTGCGCCACCGGTGATTGACCAAGCGCGGGTCGATGCGTTGATCGACCCGACTGAGGCGTTGGAGGTGCGTGGAAACACAGTTTGGATCCAAGCGCCAAACGGGATCGGGCGGTCAAAGCTGGCCGAGAAACTGGACCTTGGTGTCACTAACACCGCCCGCAACCTCAACACCCTGCGCAAGATGGCGGAGATGCTTTAGCCGTCGTTTTCCGGCTCAAACTCCAGTGCGACTCCGTTGATGCAATAGCGCAGGCCGGTTGGTTGCGGTCCGTCGGGGAAGACATGACCAAGATGCGCATCACAGCGGTTGCAGTGCACCTCTGTCCGTTTCATGAAGAAGCTGCGGTCGACGCTTTCGCCGATCTGCTCTTCCGAGATCGGCTGATAGAAGGACGGCCAGCCGGTGCCGCTTTCAAACTTCGCATCCTGCCCGAACAGCGGCGCGCCGCAGCAGACGCACATATAAGTACCGGGATCCTTGGAGAAATTATCATGCGTGCCTGCACGTTCCGTCCCATGCTTGCGGGTGACCTTGAAGGCGAGGTCAGAGAGTTGTGCGCGCCATTCAGCGTCTGATTTGATGACCTTGTCCATTTGAGGGCTCCTTTTCCTTGCTTGCCCCAAATGTATGGTCGGGCGCCACGCCCGCCAAGAGAGCACCATGCGACATTTGCGTGATCTATGTGACACTTGCGCAAGCTCCGGCGCTGGCATAGCCACGCGGGCATGGCCAAGGCACCGCTTCTGCAACTCTCTGACATTTCGCTGACATTCGGGGGCAACCCGGTGTTTGCGGACCTGTCGCTGATCGCACAACCGGGGGACCGGATTGCGTTGGTGGGGCGCAACGGCTCTGGCAAGTCGACCCTGATGAAGGTGATGGCGGGGCACGTGCTGCCCGACGACGGTGCCCGCGTCGTCGCACCAGGGATGCAGGTTGGCTACATGGAACAAGACCCGTCAATGGCGGGCTGCCCCACGCTTGGGGATTATGCCGCCAGCGGGCTGCCACCAGAAGAAGCCTACAAGGTGGAGATGGTCGCCGAGGGGCTGAAGTTCGACCCGGACGGCGATGTGGCCACGGCCTCTGGCGGGGAACGCCGCCGCGCAGCACTCGCGAAACTGATGGCCGCAGCACCCGACCTGATGCTGCTGGATGAGCCGACGAACCACCTGGATATCGAGGCCATCGCCTGGCTTGAGGCAGAGCTGAAACAGACCCGCGCCGCCTATGTCCTGATCAGTCACGACCGCGCTTTTCTGCGCGCGTTGACCCGCGCGACCCTCTGGATTGACCGGGGCGAGGTGCGGCGGGCAGAGCAAGGCTTTGATCAGTTTGAGGCCTGGCGCGACAAGATCTGGGAGGAAGAAGACCAGCAGCGCCACAAGCTGAACCGCAAGATCAAGGCAGAGGCGCGATGGGCGGTTGAAGGCATCTCTGCGCGCCGCAAACGCAATATGGGCCGTGTGCGGGCTTTGCAGGACCTGCGCGCGCAACGCGCAGCCCAGATCAAGCGGCAAGGGACTGCCGCGATGGCGTTCGAGGGCGGTGCGACATCCGGCAAGAAGGTGATGGAGGCCACGGAGCTGACCAAATCCTTTGACGGCAAACAGATCGTGAAGGGTTTTGATCTGACCGTGCAGCGCGGTGACCGGATCGCTTTTGTTGGCCCCAATGGAGTGGGCAAGACAACGCTGATCAAGATGCTGTTGGGGCAGGTGGCGCCTGATGCGGGCTCCGTCAAACTGGGCACAAACCTCGACATTGCGGTGTTCGATCAGACGCGCGAGGCGCTCGACTCGGAGATGTCGCTTTGGGAAAACCTCGCCAATGATCCAGAGCTTGGGGTTTCGGGTAAATCAGATCAGGTCATGGTGCGGGGCAACCCGCGGCATGTGGTGGGTTATCTTAAGGATTTCCTCTTTGATGAGGCGCAGGCGCGCGCGCCTGTGCGGTCGCTCTCTGGCGGGGAAAAGGCACGGCTGCTGCTGGCCCGTCTGATGGCGCGGGAAAGCAACCTGCTGGTTCTGGACGAACCGACCAATGATCTGGACATCGAAACGCTCGACCTCTTGCAGGATATCCTGGGGGAGTATGAGGGGACCGCGATCCTCGTCAGCCACGACCGGGATTTTCTGGACCGGGTAGCGACCACGACCATCGCGATGGAAGGCGACGGGCGCGCGACGGTTTATGCAGGCGGCTGGTCCGACTACAGGTCACAGCGGAAGGCAGATGGACCAAAACTGGAAGAGACCGCCGCAAAGGTAGCGCCGAAACCAGCCAAGCAGGCAGAGGCAAAGCCTGTCAAATCCGGTCTGTCCTTTACCGAAAAACACCGGTTGGAAGAACTACCAGCAGAAATTGACCGCCTGACAGCCGAGATCGGCAAGCTGGAAGAACTACTCGCCGATCCCGATCTTTTCACCGCGAACCCCGTAAAATTCCAGAAAGCCACCGATGCACTAGTCCAGCGGCAAAATGCACTCTCCGAGGCAGAGGATGAGTGGTTGACCCTGGAAGAAAAGGCGCATTCCTGAGCACGCCAGCGCGCGAGGTGCTCAGGACTGGCAGGTGCTACTCTTCGCCAGAGCCGCCTGTGAACCCGCCACTGCCTTGGAAGGTCGTGGTGTTTCCGCTGTCATCGGTAAAGCTGACGTCAAGGCCCGAAACACCGGCCACCTCTTCAGCGTTTGGTCCATAGAACACGCCGCCAATTGCCGAATTCGATGTGCACGCGACTGCCCCGGCGCATGTGATACCTGTCATATCGGTGACAAACCCGTTGCCCTCGATCGCGGCCTCGGTCAGTTGCAGCGTGACCTCATTCGCGCCGGGCACGGGAACGGCCGTTGCATCCACTTCTTCATCAATGCTGAGCTGGACTGTGCCGCCGACACTGCCATCGTCAAAATCCGCCACCAATAAAAGAAGGCCACTCGCCGTTCCGAATGATCCGGGTTTGAGGCCGTTGTTGTCTGACAACACACCATTGGCGATAAAGTTCGCCGCGTAGGTCACGGTGCTGCCCAGCTGTGCAACTGTTTCGGGGTTGGTTTCAAATCCGAACGCTGTATCGCCAAAGTAGAACTCTTGCGGGGCGCCTTTGGTCGCCCATTCCGTGTTGCGGATTTCGATCTGGTTGGCGAAATCAGAAGAGCGCAACGTTCCAATCAGGCTATCGCCATTAGGCCTGGTCGCGGCAGAGCTGACAAAGGTAAGGGTCTCTCCGCCGATGCGGATCGTGAAATTGTTGCCGTCGATGAATTCGACAATTGTCGCCTCGGCGCTGGTCTGCCCGGCGCCCGTGTCGGCATTGACCTTCGAAAGAACCGCGTTGGCCTGAATCTCTTGTCCGAGAAGACCCGCATTGTTGCTGTCGGCATCGGCGTAATCCAACCCATTCGCGGCTTGAGCTGGATCGGTGCTGCCGAAGTGAAGTTGATCAATCCGTTGCGAAACCTCGCTGTTGCTACCACCGCAGGCAGCAAGCGTCAGGGTCAGGGCGGGGGCGATCAGGGATTTCATGGTGGGGCTCCTTGTTGCTGGATCACCCCACCTACGCGGCGGCCCGCGGTTTTATTCTGCGGCTTTGGATTCTTTCTCCAAAACCTTCACCTGGTCCCAAAGCGCGTCCATCTCGGCCAGATCACTCTCCGCCGGAGTTTTTCCCTTTGTCGCCAAAGCGTCCTCCATGGCAGCAAAGCGGCGCGTGAATTTTGCATTTGCGGCACGCAGCGCTTCCTCGGGGTCAATGTCCAGATGCCGGGCGAGATTGGCGACGACAAAAATCAGGTCGCCAAACTCCTCGGTTATTTCAGCCTTACCCATCGTGTCACGCGCCTCCACCAGCTCGTCCGCTTCCTCGACAATCTTGTCGATGACATGGGTGGTGTCGGGCCAGTCAAACCCAACGCGGGCGGCGCGTTTCTGCAGCTTCACCGCACGGGTCAAGGCGGGCAGGTTGACGGCGACACCATCGAGCGTGCGCGTCTGCTGTTTGCCTGCGCGTTCCGCCGCCTTGATCTTTTCCCAATCCGCGGTTTGCTGTACGGCGGATTTGTCCCGGCTCTCGTCGCCAAAGACATGCGGGTGGCGGGCCACCATCTTGTCGCTGATCGCGCGCACGACAGTCTCGAAGGTAAAGTGCCCGGCCTCTGCGCCCATCTGCGTGTGATAGACGGTTTGCAGCAGTAAATCGCCCAGCTCGCCCTCCAGTTCGGTCCAGTCAGACCGGGCAATCGCATCGGCGACCTCATAAGCCTCTTCGATGGTGTAGGGGGCGATGCTGGCGAAATCCTGTTCGATATCCCAAGGGCAGCCCGTTTCTGGGTCGCGCAGACGGCGCATGATTTCCAGAAGGCGCGGCATTCCGCCGTTGGGGTCGTGGATTAAGGTGTCATCGGCCATTGCACAGCCCCGCCAGTTGCAGTCAACTGACAACTTAGGCCCATCGCGCGCGGAGCACCATATATGCCCATCATCAATCGGATCGCTGAGTTTGCCACGGATATGACCGCCTGGCGCAGGCATCTGCATATGCATCCGGAATTGCAGTTCGACTGTCATGAAACGGCAGCCTTTGTGGTGGCGCGGCTGCGTGAGTTTGGCGTTGATGAAATTCACGAAGGGATCGCAACGTCCGGCGTCATCGCCATCATCAACGGTCAGGCGGCGGGGCCAACGATTGGCTTACGCGCGGATATGGATGCGCTGCCAATTACCGAGACGACGGGGGCGGAGCACGCCTCGACCATTCCGGGCAAGATGCATGCCTGCGGCCATGACGGGCACACCGCAATGCTCTTGGGTGCGGCGCGATATCTGGCCGAGACGCGAAATTTTGCTGGCCGCGTTGCGCTGATCTTTCAACCGGCAGAAGAAGGCGGCGGTGGTGCAGGTGTGATGGTGGAAGAGGGGACTTTGGACCGCTTCGACATCGAGGAAGTCTATGCGCTGCACAACGCGCCGGATGCGCCTGCCGGGTCGTTCTACACCACACCGGGGCCGATCATGGCGGCTGTCGACACGTTTCACATCCACATCACCGGGCGCGGCGGGCATGGGGCCTATCCGCAGGAGACGGCGGATCCGGTTGTTGCTGCGGTGGGCATGGTCAACGCGATCCAGACCATCGTGAGCCGCAACAACAACGCACGCGATGATCTTGTTGTCTCTGTCACGCAGATCCACACCGGGACGGCGGACAACATTATCCCCGAGACCGCCTACATAAACGGAACCGTCCGCACTTTCGCAACCGAGACGCAGACGCTGGTCCGGAAACGTCTGGCGGAGATCGTGGCTGGCCAGGCCGCGGCCTATGATGTGTCCGCGCGGCTGGAGTACGAAGTCGGCTATCCCGCAACGGTCAACGACCCTGACAAGGCGGCATTCGCGGTGGAGGTCGCCAAGGAAGTGGCTGCAGAGGTCGATCCGCAGCATCCGAGAGAAATGGGGGCGGAGGATTTCGCCTATATGCTGCAAGAACGCCCCGGCGCGTACCTCTTCGTGGGCAATGGTGACAGCGCCGGGCTGCACCATCCGGCCTATGATTTCAACGATGAGGTGTCCCCGGCTGGCGCGTCTTTCTTTGCGCGTTTGGTCGAGCGTGCGTTGCCGGTTGGTTAGCGGTCTATGAGAATTTCGGGCGAGATGATGAGGGGCGCATGACACTCGACAAGGCAAAGACAGATGTGGATGGCGCCTTTACGCGCGAGGACAAGCGCGGGCTGGCCTACGAAAACGCCTTTGGTGGGGCCACATCCTTTTTGCGGCGCACCTATACCAAAGACCTGAGCGGCTTTGATCTGGCCGTCACGGGTGTGCCCTTTGACCAAGCCGTCACCCACCGCCCCGGCACCCGCTTTGGGCCGCGCGCGATCCGTGAGGCCTCCACACTGCAACCCTATGATCCCCCCTACGGCTGGGATGGATTTGATCCACTGTCGGAGTTCGCCATCGCAGACTATGGCGATGTGGCGTTTGACTATGCTGATGTGCTGGGCGTACCCGCGCTTGTGCAGGCGCATATTGCGGGGATCCTTGCCCAAGGCTGCGGCACCGTGACCCTGGGCGGGGATCATTTCATCACCCTGCCGATCCTGCGCGCCTATGCCGAGAAATACGGGCCGCTTGCCGTAATCCAGTTTGATGCCCATTCCGACCTTTGGCCAGATGACAATATGGACCGGATCGATCATGGCACCTTCATGTACAAGGCGGTGAAACTGGGGCTGATCGACGTCGCGCGGTCGATCCAGATCGGGATCAGGACGGAATGTGAGGATTACCTCGGCATTCCCTACATTGATGCCCGCGCTTGCCATGAAAAAGGTAGCGCTTGGGTGACCGAGCAGATCAAGGCCCGTGTCGGTGATCACCCAACTTATCTCACCTTCGACATTGACGCTTTGGATCCGGCATTTGCCCCCGGCACCGGCACGCCTGTCTGGGGTGGTTTGGCCACGTGGCAAGCGGCGGGAATCCTGCGGGATCTGGCAGGGATCAACATGGTCGGCGGCGACATTGTGGAGGTGTCGCCGCCTTATGATACCACCGGTGCAACAGCCGTGGCTGGGGCCCATGTGGCGACCGAACTCTGCTGTCTGGCACTCTGGCCCAAAAGGATGAAGTAATGCCTAACCAACCCATCAGCGGCAACGATCTGGCGCGGTTTTCGGGCCCGCAAACCTTTATGAGGTTACCGGAGGTGGACACAGCTGCAGACATTGACGTGGGCTTCATCGGAATCCCGATGGATATCGGGACGTCGTGGCGCTCCGGCACCCGAATGGGGCCAAAGCAGTTGCGCGAACAATCCGCCATGATCCGGCCCTATAACATCCAGACCGGGGCTGCGCCTTTTGACGCGCTGCAATGCGCGGACCTTGGTGATGTGGCGATCAACACGTTCTCTCTGTCCGACAGTATCCGCATTATTACAGAGACTTCCGCGGCGCACCTGACGCTGGATTTCATCCCGATGACCCTCGGGGGCGATCACACGTTGACGCTACCGGTCCTGCGGGCCGTGGCCGCAAAACACGGACCCCTCGCGTTGGTGCATGTTGATGCCCATGCCGACGTGAATGATGAAATGTTCGGTGAGCGTGAGACCCATGGCACTGTGTTTCGGCGCGCCTATGAAGAGGGGATCATCACTGCTGACAAGGTGTTCCAGATCGGGCTGCGCGGCACAGGCTATACGGCGGATGACTTTACCGAGGCTGCGGGCTGGGGTTTCAACCAGTATCTCGCGCCCGAGCTTTGGCACAAGAGCCTCACGCCCCTAGCCGCTGATATCAAAGCGAAAATTGGCGATCAGCCCTGCTATATCACCTACGATATCGACAGTCTCGATCCAGCCTATGCCCCCGGCACCGGCACGCCTGAAATCGGCGGGCTGACAACACCGCAAGCGATGGAGTTGATCCGGGGCCTGCGCGGGCTGAATATTGTCGGCTGTGATCTGGTGGAGGTCTCGCCACCTTATGATACGTCAGGCAATACCGCGCTGACCGGCGCCAACCTGATGTTCGAAATGCTGTCGATCCTGCCGGGTGTGCCTTACCGCTGAACATCCTGAAGGTAATCGGCAGATACATAGCCGGTCACACCGGAAGCGTCGGCAAGCGAAACCTCGCACCAGCGCTGGCCGACCTCTGTCACGCAACGGCGCTGGTTCAAGACGGTCCCATCCGGCAACCCCATGATGATGTTGAAACCAAGGCTGGGGCCTGAACGGAGCTTGAGCAGATCTTCAGGGCCAGCGCCGGTGACCTCTACCTGCTGGCTGCCGACCCCGGCACAGCCCGCCATCACGGCAAGTGCCAGGATTGATCCGGTACGTATGTATTTCATCTGCCTGCCTCGTTCGTTTTTTCCATTTGGTAACGCGCAGCGCATGCCTTGCCCAGCCAGATCGTACCCGCTGTGACGGTTTTGCCATGTCATGGGGTTGCGGAATACACGGCGTAGGCGCAGATAACGGTGAAAGATACCGATCAAGGGACCCTACACATCATGCGCGTCTTGACCATTCTGATCCTTGTCGCTGTTGCGGTTGTGGTTGCCGCAATGGCCTATTTTCGGCTGGCGCCCACTGACCTTGGGACATGGCACCAGCGGCCAACAGGCGTGGCGCCTGGTGACCGGTTGGATACCGGCGGGTTTCAAGCTGTGCGTCGGATCACTGCCCCGGCCGAAGACGTTTTGCGCACGGTGGAAGAGGCCGCCCTGGCAACCCCACGCACAGTGCTGGCGGCTGGCAGCGTTGAAGAAGGCATGCTGACCTTCGAGAGCCGTTCTGCCCTGTGGGCCTTTCCGGACTACACAACCGTCACGGTAGAAGGGGATCTCTTGATCATCTACGGTCGGCTGCGGTTCGGCCGGTCTGACCTTGGTGTCAACAAGGCGCGGGTCACCGGTTGGTTGACGGCCCTTGCCCCCTTGACCGAACCGGTCTGATCGGCCAATGCGCTTAACCATGATTGCGCAGGACAAGATTGAACAACTGATCAGTCGTTTTCAGTTTCTGGAAGCGAAGATGGCTGATGGCTCTGCCGGGGCAGAGATCGCAACGCTGGGCCGCGAATATGCAGAGTTGCGCCCTGTGGTTGAAACGGTGACGGCCTATAAGGATCTGGTTGCCCAGATTGCAGATGCAGAGGCGATGCTGGCCGATCCGGAGATGAAAGAGCTGGCAGAGGCGGAACTGCCGGAGCTGAAGGCGCAATTGGACGCATCAGAACATGATGTGCGGCTGGCGCTTTTGCCGAAAGACGCCGCAGATGCGCGTCCCGCGCTGCTGGAGGTTCGTCCGGGAACGGGTGGGGATGAGGCCTCGCTCTTTGCCGGTGACCTTCTGCGCATGTATCAGCGTTTTTCCGAAGGGCAGGGGTGGAAGTTCGAGATCCTCGAACAGAGCGAAACAGAGGTTGGCGGGATCAAAGAGGTCGTGGCCCGCATCGCCGGCGAGGGCGTCTTTGCCAAGATGAAATACGAAAGCGGCGTGCACCGCGTGCAACGTGTGCCGGAAACCGAAAGCGGCGGGCGCATCCACACCTCTGCCGCAACGGTTGCCGTCCTGCCAGAGGCAGAGGATGTGGATATTGAGATCAACCCCGCCGACATTCGCATCGATACAATGCGCGCCTCGGGTTCTGGTGGACAGCATGTGAACACGACGGACTCGGCGGTGCGTATCCTGCATGAGCCGACCGGGATTATCGTCGTGAGTTCTGAAAAATCGCAGCACCGGAACCGTGAAATCGCCATACAGGTCCTTAAAACGCGGCTCTTCGATCTGGAGCGGCAGAAGGCGGCAGACGAACGCTCTGCCGATCGCAAGGCGCAGGTGGGCTCTGGCGACCGGTCAGAACGCATCCGCACCTACAACTTCCCGCAGGGGCGCATGACAGACCACCGGATCAACCTGACGCTCTATTCGCTGGCGCAGATCATGCAGGGGGACCTGGGCGAGGTGATCGACGCGCTGCAGGCCGATGCGCAGGCGACGCTGCTGGCGGAGATGGGCGGGTGACACCGGCGACCGTTGGTGGCTTGCTTGGTTGGGCCAGCGCTGAACTGGCCGGCGCGGGAATTGGAAACGGGGCGCGCGATGCGCGGCTGATTATGGCGGCTACGTTATCGGTTGCGCCGGAACGCATTACTCTCATGACTTATGATGCGATTGATGCTGCCAGCGAAGCGGCATTCATGGCGTCGATCCAATTGCGCGCCCAGGGGCATCCCGTGTCACACCTTGTCGGTGGCCGTCTGTTTTATGACCGCTGGTTCAGGGTGACACCCGATGTGCTCGACCCGCGACCGGAAACAGAGGAGCTGATTGCAGAGGCGCTCAGAGAGACGTTTGCCGATGTGCTGGATCTTGGGGCAGGGTCAGGCGCGATAATCCTGACTCTTTTGGCAGAACGAACAGAAGCGGTTGGCATGGCAACAGACATCTCCGAAGCCGCGTTGCGTGTCGCGACCGAAAACGCAGCAACCCTGGGTGTCGACAGGCGCGTGCACTTCGAGGTGTCGGACTGGTTCACCGAAGTCCGAGGAGAGCATGACCTCATCGTCTCCAACCCGCCCTATATCGCCGCCACTGAAATGGACGACCTGCAACCCGAGGTCCGCCTCTACGAGCCACGCATCGCCCTGACGGACGAGGCCGACGGGCTAACCGCCTATCGCAAGATCACCGCAGGCGCCCCCGACCACCTTCGCCCCGGTGGTCGCCTGATTGTTGAGATTGGGCCGACGCAGGCCGCAGCGGTCTCTGCCATGTTCGAAAGCGCCGGCCTGACCGAGATTCGGGTGACGCAAGATCTCGATGGTCGCGACAGGGTTGTGTCCGGGCGAAAGCCGCTAAACTAGCCAATTCCCTCCGGTTTTCTGCCGAAATTGCGACAATCTGGCACTTTTGGCTTGTCTTGCCCCGGGCGGCGTGTTTACTGGGGTCATCGCATGGGTGAGCGCCACTACGGTATTCCCCACGATCAGTCGCCAAAACATTGCAAGGCCACAGCTTATCAGACACGCAACATGCGTGGACATGGCCAGCGCAACGACAGCCAAAGGCTTGAAAGCAAGTTTATGAGATCATCGAAGTCACGGTCGCGGAACAAGAACCGCAATAACCGTCCCTCGGGCGGCAACATCATCAACCGGGTGTTTGACAGCCAGGGGCCTGATGGCAAGGTGCGCGG